>NZ_JABWRV010000003.1:0-304350 GCF_014269105.1 Pseudomonas sp. SWRI77
AGGGGTTCGAGTCCCCTAGGGGACGCCATTTGCGGGAATAGCTCAGTTGGTAGAGCACGACCTTGCCAAGGTCGGGGTCGCGAGTTCGAGTCTCGTTTCCCGCTCCAGTTTCTCCGGCAATGCTTAACGGCGGGGCAGGAAAAGAAAGCCCAGGCTGAATCGTGAGGTTCAATACCTGGCGCACTGAAAAGTGTTGTGTGTCCCCTTCGTCTAGTGGCCTAGGACACCGCCCTTTCACGGCGGTAACAGGGGTTCGAGTCCCCTAGGGGACGCCATTTGCGGGAATAGCTCAGTTGGTAGAGCACGACCTTGCCAAGGTCGGGGTCGCGAGTTCGAGTCTCGTTTCCCGCTCCAGTTTAAATACTGTGGCGTCTATGCGGTACAGTGGTGGTGAAGGTCTTCAGGGCGTTCACGCCGGTAGCGGTAAAGCTTCACAATGCGGGAATAGCTCAGTTGGTAGAGCACGACCTTGCCAAGGTCGGGGTCGCGAGTTCGAGTCTCGTTTCCCGCTCCAAACATGAAAAACGCCACTCTTTTGAGTGGCGTTTTTTTTGTCCCGTTCGGGGCTCAGGGCAATTGATCGACCAGGGTGGCGCTGATCAGTGGGAAAGGTATCCAGCTCTGCTTGTCGTCGAAGCTGACCTGTACCTTGACCACGAACTGGTAGCCGCGCTCCAGCCCCTGCAGGGCCGTTTTGCTCACCGACCCGACATCGATCACCGGTCGCTCATCGGGTACAGGCATCTCGGTGACTATTGGGAGGGTGACCCGCTCCCTGATATCGCCCAGTTTTACCCCTTCGAGCCACACCGTCACATACTGGGACGCCGCCATGAAGCGCCACGACTGCAGGGTGAACGTGGCGCTGTCGCCCAGGGTATCCAGCACCAGCAGGTTGCCGCGGATCTCCAGGCACTGGATGATCGGCAGCCCGGTCAGGGTGGTGATGCGCAAGCGGTGGGTCTGCGAGATGTGGTTTTCGCCTTTGTAGTCCTTCAAGGTGTAGTCCAAGGGGATTGTCTTGCCCATGCCATGGGCGACGTACTGCCACGGGATGTGATACGCCTGCACGTCTGGTTCGGCGGGTGTGCTGGTCTGGTATGCGCCGGGGGTGCCTGGTTCGCCCCAGTACACAGTCACTTCTTCGTCATCGCCAACGATCACGCTGCTTGGCAGCGTGAATGTCACATAGTCGAGTGTGTTGCGCGGCAACAAGGTGCTGGTGTGTGTTGCGCCATCGGCTTCGAGGATGCGCGGGGGTAGCAGAATGCGCTCGGCCGGCGTGGCAGTGGTCTGCAGGCTTTGCGCCAGTGAATACTGGATGGCAGTGCCAGCACGGTCTTGAACTTCGTAGCGCGCATAGCACACGCCGTTGCTGAATTGCCGAATGAAATCACCAGGGATAGCCAGCACCAGTGGGTTGTCCAGGTCCAGCAGTTCGCGGGCATCGACCTGCTCTCTGCCGTTGGGCGTGTCGCTCCAGTACCAATACAGCGTGTCGCCAACCTGCCTGTCCTGGTAGGCCGGCACCTCGCCCAGCAACTGATCGTCGTTTTCATGGAGGTAGCGGTCGGTGACGCCACCGAGCATGACCTCGTCCGGGAAGATGATCTCGTTGGCCTCAGGCAGTCGGGGCGGCTGGTTGTCGATGGTGATCGTCAAGGCAAGCGAAGGCGTGACGCTGCCATTGAATATCTGCACCTCGTAGTGCAGTTCATGGGTGCCATGGGTCATGTGCTGTACTGGCACCCTGATAAGCCGTTCATGAGGTTGCACCGGCTCGGTAAAGACGCTTTCAAGTATGCATTCGTTGTTCCAGTAGAACCTCAGGTACTCGGGGTCGTCTTCACTGGGCTCGGAAATGCCCCACATCTCGATCTCGACGTCGAGCGGCAAGGACGTGGCCGCAAAGGGCAGGAGGTTGCTGGGCATGCCGGGGGCATCAGGGAGCAATGCCGGCACCCTAGGCTCCAGGTAATACACAACCTCGGCCATGTCGGCGGGGGAGAGGCGTCGCGCGGTAGCCTGGGCCTTTTCCGCAGGCGTATTGGGTGTTTTCGCTTTGGGCATGGTCTGTTCTCCATTCGGTTACCGCGCTCGAACAAAAAAGGGAAGGCCTGCGCGGCCTTCCCTCATGTCTGTCACCAGTTGTATCGCACCCCTAAGTTGACGCCCCAGGGCTGCTCCAGTTTCTCGCCGTTGCTGTAGTCGAACTCGGCGTGCCCGCTCCACTTGTCGGTCCAGGCCGCTGCGACCCCGACGCCTACTTCACCGCGCGAGCCTGCCAGGTTGTTGTTGAACCGGTTGCCGTTGACCTTGACCTGGTTGTCGTCGGCAAATTCGTGCACGGCGGCGACGCGGGCATAGGGTTGAATCATGCCGCCGTCGGCCAGCTCGAACGTGCGACCGACCAGAGTGCCGACCTTGCCTTGCAGCGAGTGGGCAGCGCCGCCTTCGGCGCGCATGCCATTGTCGAGGGTGTAGTCTTTGCCCTGAACTACCAGCCCTGCGACCTGGGCGAAGGGTTCGATGAAGTAGCCGTCGGCCAGGCGCATGTGACGGCCGACCTCGAGAGACGCGCCCACGCCCAGGTTCTGGTAGTCGCCCTCGGTTTTCTTACCGTCGCTAAGGCGAACGTCAGAGTCATTGTCGAAGCGGTTGATCCGCGCCACACCGTCGAAATACCAGCCGCTCTGCGGATCGAACCAGGTGGTGTAGGCGCCGACATGGTAGCTGTCGACCGTGGCCGAGGAGCCGCGCGCCAGATTCAGGTCGGACTTGCTGTAACCTGCGGTAACGCCGACCAGCCAGTTGCCGTCGCCGGCAGCCAATGGCGTATCGGCACCGAACGAAAAGCCTTGCTGGGTTTGCTGGTACGTCGCGCCAGAACCGTTCGCGACATTGAACTGGTTACCGTAGGTGCGTACCCAAGCTCCGGCTTTGGCGCCGTCGCGACGTACTTCGCCCATGCGCCCCCGCAGGGTGGTGAGCTCGCCATACCAGATGGTCGGCGCCGTGTTGAACAGCGCCATTACCGATTGCGTGCCCGGGCTCACAGCACGTGTAGCCAGGTCGAGGTACCAGTCGTTGCCCGCACCCTTTTGCACCAGGTCATAGGAGTAGGCACCCAGGTCCACCGGGCCACCTTCGAGCGAGAAGCGCGCATCGCCACTGGCGGCGTGCACCATGTGCAGGTCGCTTTCGCCGAGCACTTCATTGCCACTGGCGGTGATCAGCAGGTTGTGATCACCCGTGGCCTGGCCGCTGATTTCAAGGAAGTCAGCCTGGCCATTGGCGAAGTCCGCTTCCATGGCGAAGGTGCCGTTGCCTTGCAGGTTGTCCAGTTTCAGCGTGAGGAACTCACCCGGCGAGCCGAAGCGCACGGTGCCGCCGTTCATGGCCAGGTCGCCTACCTGCCCATTGCCAACCATCGTCCATTCGGCGCCGCTGTCGATGGCCAGGTTCGCGACATTCTCCAGGCGGCCGACCAGGGTGGCAGTGTTTTCCAGGGTGACGTTGGCAGCGCCGCCTTCGGCCACCACGATATCGCCGACCAGGTGGCTGTCGTTGACGCGCAGAGCGGCGCTGGCGGCATCGGCCACTTCCAGCAATACGCCGTTGCTGGCGCCGAGGCTGGAGCCGTTGAGCACGTCAATTTGTGCTGCTGCAACGCGTCCTTCGCCGCGCCCGACCCGGATCGCCGAGCCGTCGAGGCCCTCGACGCGGCTGTTGTCGAGGACCAGTGTGGCTTTGCCATCTGTCAGGCCCGAGCCATCGCGTACCCATACCCCATTCCTGCCACCGCTGACCACGCTCTGGTCGCGGGCGATCAGGGTGCCGTCGAACAGTTCGGCGCCAAACCCATTGGCCGCGATGCCGCGCAGTTGGCTGCGTTCGAGCTGCACTGTGGACTGGTTGATCTGCGCCCCGCGCAAACCGCCCACGAGGGTACTGTCGCTGATACTTGCGCGAGCGCCCTGGTTGGCAATCAAGGCGCGGCCGCTGCTGCTGACAAGGGAGCGCTGCACGATTGCATTGGCGTTACTGAGCGTGAGGCCAATCGAGCTTCGGCTGCCGGGCTCGACGCGGGAATCACTCATCACAAGTGAGCCGCCTGCCTCGACGTCAATATACAGCACGTGCGCGTTATTCGCGGTCAGGGTTGCGGGTGAGAAGACACGGTAGTTGTCCAGCGCGCTGCTCGCGTCGATCAGCGTATCGTCAACAATGTTTTGCTGGGCTACAACAGGAGTGGCTACCAGCCCTAAAGGGACGGCAACGGCTGTGTTAATAAATACCGTGAGTAACTTTAACTTGAACGTAGTGGGATTCGACATGGAATACCATCCTATAATTGTCTCAGCCTCGAAGGGTTGTGAAGTATGTGAGGCTTGGATGTTCAGCTTAAAGTTATAAGTTATCTTGATATGTAGGAATTATCCTACATGCCAAGGTAATAATTCTGAGTCTTGGGTGAAGTAAAAGCAGGGCCGCGTGGTACCCTGCTTTACAGGAGGTGTCGTTTTGCCGTCAAGGAATGCTACACGAGGAACCCCCTTCAGCAATGCTCATACGTTGTACCGCCCATTCTGAACTCAAGCCTGGGTCATCTTCCTTGTTATAGCGTACCCGGGCTCGAGCCCTGATTTGGTCGGGTGGGTTGAAGGTGGGTAGCAGATAATCTTTGTAGGGCTTAACTTCCCAGATGAAACCGCCGATGTGATCGACGTCTAGCGTAATGGTTTCGTTCCACTGGGCATCTATTACGGGATCGGAGCCGTCGGTCTCGCTCGCACCCCACCACGGTTCCCAATAAAGCGTGATTTTTTCACCTAGAGTGAAATGGCTACGCAGGTCCGGGATAGCAACCTTGAGCGAGAGTTCAGCTCCGCTATTGGCCAGTGAATCGCAGTTGATCCAGTTCTTGACCACACCCTGATACACAGGGAGCGGAAGAGTGATGATCACGGCATTGGCATTGACAAGTTGCACCTTCGACTGCTGTTCATTCAGCGCATCATCGGTTTTGCGTATGGTGTAATAGAGCTTCAGCTCGGAATTGTTGCTCGCCTCAAGAATATACTCCCACGGCAAAATTCTCTCCACCGTCGGTCCGTCGGAGGTGTCTACGGTGTAGCGTGCCTCAGTGACTAATATGCCCTCCCAATAAAAGTCGACGACTTCGCCATCCTGAGCATTGTCATAAAGTTCGAACAACAGTGTCGCATCGATGTTGGCATCCGAGTGATCAAGTTTGTTCAGTCCGCCGGAGCCACCACCAATGACTGAGGGAGGGGGCAGCAGTGGGTTGATTGGATCGGGCCAAGTGGGGTCGGGATCGGGACGAACCGGCCCGACGATGCTGAAGTCGACATCCACGCTGATTGGCTGCGAGGGGAAGGGGACTTCCCCCCGTAGAATTGCATACTTCACCGCCGTGGCTTGAGGTACGTCCGTAGCGGTGTACTGATCATGCAGAATAGGATTCGGCACATTGATATAGATTGGGAATGGCTTCGCTCCGACGGGCTCTATTACCAACGGTGCAGTACCCCAGGTGATGGCAATGTGGTCTGTTTCCCTGGCATTATCGTAGGTCTGGATGAGAACCGTTACGCCTTGGATGGCGTCCTTGAGATCGATCAGGTTATCGGCCTGCGCCAGAGGTACTTCAGGCAATTGCAGATTTTTTGGCAAGGCACCCAGTGTCACATTTAACGGGGTGGCAAGCGATATCCGGCTTTTGTTGTGAGCTTTGTCCGTTAGATAATAGGCGAGGTAGTATTTGCCATCCTTCGCCTCTTCGATGACGGCTCGTGGTATTAGTACTTTCGGAGCCGCAACGTCAACCGGCCCCCGGTGAACAGGCGTCGAGTAATCGTCATGCTCGCTAGGGAAATGATCGAAGTAGAAGACCTGATAGGTATCGCCCTCCCTGGCGGTATGATAGGTGGGAATCGAGGCCGTCAGGCCGTTGGGATGGTCCGCGAGGTAATCGTCGTCAATCACCGCGATGGGCAGTGAAAGTGCGTCCAGCTGGCCGTCAGGCAGAGTCGGATTGTAAGGTGCAGTGCGGTCACAGATAAGCGGTACAATGCTTGAAAATACGGTACTAGAATTAAAAGTTACAATCTTGTAACGCAGCCAAAGTCGTCCCTCGGCGAGCTGGTTCAGGGGCACGAACATTTCGAGGGGGAAGTCGCTGGGATCGGCTGGCCCAACCACCTCTTTGGATTCGCCGATATCTCTGAACGTAGAAGGTTCAAGGCCGACCGTGGAAATTTGGAGTTGAACCGTTTCGGTGTCATCTTCCTCGGGGAGAAACTTCCAGGCAGGAATCTGGATCAGAAGATCAGCACTTGCGGCCTCTCGGGAAAGTGTGCCATCTGTATGGTCAATGATCCCTGGGACGACGGGAGGGAGTTCAGTCAGTAATCGACTTAGATACGCTGTTCGCGCGAGTCGATAGGCGCGGCGATCCTGTTCTGCGATTTGACGTTTACTTGAAGAGTTAGTGGGCGTGTTCATGTGCATCTCCCAATGTGCGAAGTAAGTGTCGGCGAATACCGACGGTTTCTCGGGTCACAGGGTTGTTATCCAACTCATACTCCCGCCACGCGGTGTAAATAAGTCAGAGTCGAATGAAATCAGTGAATGTGCGCGCTGAGGCGGACGTGGCAACAGGGAGTGCCGCCGCAAATCAGTCTCGTAATCGGTGACTCTCGCCGATCTGATAAATCGGTTAGTTCCGTCTATGTTCTTGCCCTGCACTGGCGTTCCTCTGAGCGAATAGGAACCCGACCTGAACGAACGCACGCTTGAAACCAGCGAACCGACGCTCTTGACAACCGCTGGCGCAAACGCCAAAGCCGTCGCCGCCAGCCCGAACCAGGTCGCCATTTCCCCTGACTTCTCATTACCGCTGATGGCGTTATCAAGCTGATACCCCGTCGCTACTACCGTGGCTGCAGTCGCAGCGACGTGTACTGCAGCAGTCGCGATCAGCTTGCCTGCGGCGAAGGCACCCACGACTTTCCAGGCGGCCGCTGCGGCAATCACGGCTTTGCCTGCGGTGACCACGGTGGCGATGGTCGCAACGATGGCGATGCCGACGAACAACCATTTGAGCCAACCGTGTTTTTGCTTGGGTTGTTCGCGTTCGGAATCGTAGGTGATGTCTTCGTCGGGGCGCCGTGGGCGTGACGACACATGGCCGGTGGGGTCCTGGAAGGTGATCGGGTTGCCTTGACAGTATCCGTAATAGTTGAGGCCCCCCGCACCGAACGGGCTGAGCGAGTCCGGGCTGTAGAAGCGCATCAGTACCGGGCTGTAGGCGCGGTAGCCATTGCCCAGCAAGTAGCAGCCGCTGGCGGGGTCGAGCACTTCGCCATTGAAGCCTGCATGGGCTTGTGCGCTGTCGACGCTATGGGGCTGGCCGTAGGCGCTGTAGGCAATGCTGCGCTGCTGGTCGGCCTGGCTTTCGGCGATCACGCTGTGGCTGGCAGCGGTGTGCAGCAGCAAGGTCTGCTCAGGCGCGTCGGCCTGTTGCTGGCCAAGCGGCTGGTCGCCCAGGTTCAGGTAGTGCGTCTGGGTCGCACCCCGCACCGCCAGGCTCAGCCGGTTGCCTTGGTACAGCAGTAGGGTATCGTCCTGGCCCGTGCCCGAGGTGCCCAGCAGTTGATTGTGGCCGTCGTAGCGATAGCGCTCGATACGGCCATTATCTTCGCTCGACAGCAGCCGGTTCTGGCTGTCATAGGTCAGCTGGCGGCCGCGTTCATCCTGGGTGAGGTTACCGTTGCGGTCATAGCGGAACGTGGGGTTGGGGGTAGCCCGGGCCGGGGTATAGGTGATACCACGCAGCTGGCACGGGTCATCTGCGGCATAGCGGTACTGGGCGCGTTCCCTACCGCTACCGCCGGCGAACGTGCTGGTGCTTTCGACGATGTTGTCGTAGCCATCGTAGGTGAACGTCTGCGAGCTGATTGGCCGCCCGAGGGCATCATGCGGCAGTTGCAGGCCTTGGCACTGATGGCGGACCAACTGACCCCGTGGGTTGTAGCTGAACGTCTCCTTCAGCAGGTCTACCTGCGCCTGTTGCAGGTGGCGTTGTGCCAGCAAACCGTCCTGGCCCCAGGTCTGTTGCAGGCTGCGCTCCGGCTTGCCAGGCTGGCGCCAGGTGCGCCTGCATTCGCGATCCTGGTCGTCGTATTCGATCTCGGTTTCCAGCGATTTACCGCTGTGCAGGTCGCGACTGGTGACCCGTTGCGGCCGCCCAAGCAGGTCATAGGCGTACTGGATCTCCAGGTGGCCTTGGCGCAGTGTCGATACACGCCCAAACTGATCGTACTGGAAAGCGCTGACCAGGCCATTGTCTTGCGTGGTGGTCAAAGGCAGGCCCAGCAGGGAGTGGTCGTGGCGGCGGGTCCAGGCGAGTCCGGACGGTTGCTGCAGGTGCTCTGCCGTCAGTTGATCGTTGATGTTGTACTCGTACTGGTACTCACTGTTGCCATTGCTGCACGCCGTGACCTGGGCACTCACCGGGTCGTAGACAAAACGTGCTTCATCATCGCTCGCGCTGCTGAGCAACGGATAGAGGGTGTGGCTGAGGGTATAGTCGTAAACCACTTCGCGGCCATCGGCGACGACCTTGTGCCGAGCACGTGATTCACCGCCCTGGTAGTGGTAATGCTCCAGCCGTGGGCCGCTGCTGTTTGCCTTGAGGCGATCGAGGCCGTCGAAGAACTGCGCGCCGACTTCAGCACTGCGGTGGAACTCATTGCCGGGCTGAACAAACACACGGATCGGCAGGTCGGTTTCGCTGTGCCCTGCGTAATCCCGGCTGACCAGGGTGTTATCAGGCAAGCGGGTGCTGAGCATCCGGCCCCAGGCGTCATAGGTATAGTGTTCGGCGTTGCGCCGCTCATCGAGCTTGCGCAAGCACCGACCCAGCCCGTCGTAGTACCAGCTCTGTTCCGCCTGCTGTGTGCCGTCGCTGTTCAGGCGCAGGGCCTTGACAGGGTTTTCGAACAGGTTCAGCCAGGTTTGCTCACGGGCGCTGACCAGGTCTGCCTGTTGCCGCCAGCGCTGGATGATTTTGCCCGAGTGGCTGGCGTTGCCCAGCGGGTCGGTCTGCTCGTGCCATTCGACACCGTCGGGTGCGACGGTGCACCGGCGCTCACCCCAATGGTCGTACAGAAAACGCTGTGTCAGTGTCAGGCGCTGCCCATCTGCAAGGTAGTCATAGCGGTCTTCCCGAATTGGCCGGCCCTGTTCGTCATACGCCGCATTCAGGGTGTCGACGAAAACTTCTGGCCGTTCGGGGTAAACATGGTCGCGCTGCTCCCGAATGACCCGCCCAAGGCCATCGAGCAGGCTGCGGGTGCACACCTGGCGGGCATCGCTCACCTGTTGACTGGCCTGTTGGTTGTCTTCGGCGCACAGCGCATACTGGTAGTGCCTGCTGGCTTGGTGAGGGGTGTCTTCAGCGACGGTCTCGCGCACCAGGCGGCGCAGTGCATCGTGTTGGTAGCGGGTCTCTACACCGTCGCCATCACGGCCCAGGACCTGCTCGCCGGTGAACAGCGAGCGTTGTTCCAGCGTGGTGCGTTGCGGGCCATCGTAGCCGGTCACCAGCGTTTCCACCTGCAGCACCGTTTGGCTGGGCGCTGTGCCGGCTACCGTGCGATAACGCCACTCGGTGACTGTTTGCAGGGCGTTGCTGACCTGCACCTTGCGATAAGGCCGGCCATGCTGGGCCGGGTCGGTCGGGGCGTCAGTGTGGTGATGCTCGATGCGGCGCAGTTCCTGCTCGCCTTGGCTCAGGTCGAGCAGGGTTTCAGTGCGCAGGGCGTGCCAGCGCGGCAGGTCGCTGCTGGCCAGTGCCGGGAGTGTCACATACCGGTACTGCTGGCTCAGGATGGGCGCTACCCCTTCACCTTGAGCGGGGAAAGTAACCTGCGCCTTGAGGTGACGCACGAACCCTTCGGGGTCGGCGGGGTGGCCATCTTCATCAATCGGGTTGCCATCGTCGTCGCGAATGACCTGGTACCACTCAGAGGTCTGTGTAACGCCGGTGGCTTCTGTTCGACTCAACAGGTTGCCGTGCGTGTCATAACGGCTGGTGACCATCTCGCTACGATGCGGACGGCTGCCGTCCGCCAGCCGCCACTGGCGCTCTTCGGTTACAGGCAACTGAAAGCTCGGCGGCTGTTGAGCGAAAGGCTTGTGGTAGTCCACGTCGTAGCGGGTGAACTGCGTATTGATATGGCCCTGTTCGATCGACGTTTCCCGGGTTGTCAGGTGGAAGCGGTCGAAGCGCCGTTCGATGCGCCGCAGTTCCTGGCCATCGACTGAGATTACCTCGTTGCTGCCGTACTCGTATTCACCCAGCAATTGATACAGGTTGTCTCGCCCTGAATCATCCCAGCCGATGCTAGTGCTACCGCCGATGAAGTTGTTTCCATCGGGAAACGTGTACTCGATACTGATGGGCGGTTGGCCGAAACGGGGCTCTATGCGGTGAGTGGTGACCCGCGGCAAGGGGGTGCGGCCGCTGCGGTTGGGGAACTGATGCCCGCCATCGTCGTAACTCAGGTATTCGCGTGAACCCGTCGGGGTGCCGACCTCGCTCATGCACAGATGGCCGAACACCGTTCGGTAGGTGTAGCGCCAGCTGGCCATTTCGGCCGTTGGCAAAACGATCGTGGCCACCCGATTGTCGCTGCCTTGCAGCACCATCCGGTACCTCGCCAAAGGGCCGCCGTCTTCACCCTGGTAGGGGTGTTCGTCCAACTCGATACCGCCGCCGTCCCTTTTCAGGCTGAACAGCAACCGGTCGCTGCCGTCTTTGATAGTCGCCAGCACGGGGTGGGTGCTGGCGAACAGGACGTAATCGAAGTTCAACCGGTGCCCTTGGGGCGAGAGCAGGGTCTTGGTCAGGTACACCTGGCGATCGGCGCTACCTTGCTCGGTGAGGATCTCCACCACCCCCGAGCGGTGCACCACACGCAGGCCATCGGCCCCTTCCTGGTAGACATGGAAGTTGTCGAGCCGCTGCTCCTGCAGCGTCATCGGTCGTGTGCCCTGGTCGGTGATCTTGAACGACTCGCCGGTACTCAACGACAGCACCTGGTCGTGGGGCGTGAACTGCGAAACCTTCAGGTTCCAGCCCATGCCGTAACCCGAATCCTCGGTATTGAGCGGGCTGAAGAACAAGCTTGGCTTGAACGCCGGCCCCTGTCCGTCGTTGCCACCCAGTTCTGACAGTTCGATCGCCACCGTGTACTGCCCGGTGCGAGGATCGACGCCGCCTGAAATGAAACTCATGAAGTTCATTGCATTGGAGTGCACGGAAGTCTTGATGGTCATGGTTCACCTTCACGTGGGATGGTCGTGACAACCGCTTTGCCAGTCGGGGGTCACGCTAAGGCCACGCTGCTGCGCTGTCACCTGGCATTTTTGCCAGTTTCGCCACGTTGTGGCGAGCGTATATAACTCTCGCCATTGATCACCGGCACTGCTCGAACGAGCAAGCGAGGCATGTATGGTTTCAAGACCCGTGCTACCCCATATTCCGCTATTGCGTGATGCAAACATCGATGTGGTCGAGCTCAATGGCGGCGCCCTCGAGACCTGGATCAACCCCGGTATGAGCGCTGGCGATCCCATCACCTTGAACTGGCGCGGCTGCACCGCCGATGGCGATGTGGTCGACCTGCTCGGTTTAGAGTGCCCGCAAGATGTCGACCCGGTGCGGGGCGGCAAGGTGACCATTCCGAATGGCGTCCTGGTCAGGTTGTCCGGAGGGTACGTGTTCTACTCCTATGCACCGGGTATGCGAGTGGGGCCTGACACCGAATCGCTGCGGTTGTTCTTCTCGGTCGACGGCGTTGCGAACACGGGGTATTCGTTGGGCGTTGCGCAGATCGCGCAATCGCACGATCTGGTGCTCGAAATCGGCAAGCTGAATGAGGACCAGACCGTTACGATCCCTCCCTATGAATCGATGTCAGTGGATGATGAGCTGGTTCTGACCTGGCAAGCCTATAGCCGCGACTTTCCCGATCAGCCCTACAAAGGCCGTCACCCTGTCGGGGCGCATGACATCGGCCATCCGATCAGCATGCAGCTCCCTGTCGAGTATGTGTGGGACCTTCGAGAAGGCGACTACGGCGACCTGCACTATGTCATCACGTACTCCAACGGCAGTACCAGCGAATCCCCGACACAGCGTTTCGTCGTGCAGTCATTCGCCTCGCCCGAACGCCTGTTGGAAGCGCCGCAAATCCCCGGGTACGACGGCAATGGTTACTTGAACCCCGATGACTATCGCGAGGGTGTTCCGCTGGTCATAGCGCCTTACCCCGGAATGCAGGCAGGTGACCAGATCGTCGTGTCCATCAACGGCCGTGATCGCACGGTGCGCGGTGTGCGCATGGATATGAGCAACATCGATAGCCAGCGCCTGTTGGTGTTGTTGGAGCCAGGTTGGCTGAGCGAAGAGCGATTCGGCCAGGCGTTCGAGATCTATTATCAGTATTCCCGTCATCGTCAGGCACGGCGTTCGCTGCCGTTGCAACTGACCGTGCGCCGCCCGCTGTATCTGCCTTGGCCGATCATCGAAAATGCGGTGCCAGACGGCGGCGATGATCCGAACCAAGCCACGCTGCATCCGCGCGATGCGCTCTGGGGGGCCCATGTACGTATTCCAGCCGATGCTGAAACAGCCGGCGCGGTGGTCAAGATGCACTGGGACGGGCATGCCAGTACTGGCTCAATCATCATCGATACGCCCTCTGCCGGTGATCCTCGACGGTATCCCGTCCCTGTCTCTGCCATTCCAGCGAACATAGGTAAGCGTCTGCGGGTGTATTACACCGTCACGCCACCTGGTGAACAGGCTTATCCCTCCGCAGCCTTCGACCTGCGTGTCGATGATTATGCACAGGACGTTTATCCGCTAATCAGTGGTCGGGATATCAAGAACAGCGAACTGAGCCTGGCGGATGTGCAGGGTGACAGTAGCCCGTTCACCTTGGCCTCCTGGCCCTTCATGGCTGAAGGGCAACTGCTGCGTATCCAGGCCTTGGGTAGACGCGGGCCGAACGATGAGGTGTCGATCTGGCTGCGTGACAACCTGCCGGTCAGCGAAGAGGAATATTACGTCAGCGAGATTCACGCCCAGTTGCCGAAAAGTTGGCTGGAAAGCCTGCAGCTTGGTCGGGAGTTTCTCATCACGGTCGCAGCAAGTTTCGACGATGGCGAAAGTTACAAGCCTTTTCGCTCCGTGTCTGCACGGCTCGTGCATTAACCATCACTTCAACGTGAGAACCTGCACATGAATAACACATTGCCTGCTTTGCTGAACTGGATGCGTGAAAGAAGTCGGTTATTCGACTGGGACATGATCGTGTCGCTGGACCGCGCCAAATACAACAGGCTGCTCAGCCAGGAATATATTCGTCGTTTCGATACCCAGTCTTACTTGCCGCCAATCAGCGGCAGCATACCGATCATTAATGAATACAAGGTATTCATTCACGACTTCACCCTGGACCGCCCGCGTCTATCGTTCGAGAACGCCAACCTGAACGACTCCAAGGCACGCCTGCGCATGTCGGTCATCGCTGGGCAGCAGGTGGATCTGCAAAATCGTCTAGGCAAATGGTATGTCCAGAGGCTCGACTTCATCGGCCCGCTTGCAGGGCCCGAATTGAAACTCGATCTGCGTTTGGGTGACGTGCCAGGGAATGTTGCGCAAGGGGGCGAGATCAGCCTGGACCTCAGCCAAAGCGACAATTTCGAGTTGAGCTTTGCTGATAGCAATAGGGCTAAGGAAGAGGGCGGGGCCTTTTTCCGGGAACTCTTCAGAAAGTTGCCGCCTGCGCAGCGGATGTGGTCTGCGGGGCAGATTGCACCAGGGCTGGAGCCGTTGTTGTTCCCGCAGAGTTTTCGCCTGCGCACCCAGGCGCACCCGGATCAAGCGCCCGGCACCGACGAGGGCGATGGCGCTGTGCTGGGGTTCGTGCGCATGGCAGGCAGCTATGAGGGGTCGCTGCCTGAGACGGATTCAGACTTTCGCTACCTGATCCCCGACGAACCCAGCTACTCGGCGACCGTGCTGCTGGACCGCCAGCGCATCATGACGGCCGAGTTGTTGCGCCAGTTCCGCGGGCTACTGACCGACGCAGAGTTTGAACTTCACTACAGCGAAGGTAAACGGCTTGAACGTATTTCGGCGGTGAACGGGCATTACCTTCATCCCTACCAGGAATTTGATACGGTCGGAGACCCAAAGTTCAGGCTGAACGGCGAGCAAGTCCTCATTTTCATGAAACATAGCGTCGACGTCACCCCAGCGCCCTTGAAAAACAACTTTCACTGCGTACTTGAGGGTAATGATCTTCATCTGGAATGGACAATCACCGCTCTGGCCTCCGTGAAATTGCTGAAACTGGAGGATACGCACCAGCTCTTCACTGAGCATGACTGGGAACAATTTTCAGTTGTCGATCAGCCCTTTTCGCTGCGGGTGAATGCCCATTATGAAATGGGTATTGGCGACACAGGAACGCTTCAACTGAAGTCGCTTGATGTCAACGACATCACACCGCCTGTTGACATACCCGACCATGAGGTTCCGTCGGACAGCGACACGACCCTCCAGGCTTCGCGGAGCAGCGACGCGACCCTCCAGACTTCGCGGGACACCTTGATGGGGTTGTTAGTACTCTACTACGTGTTTTTCGTTCTATTTACGATCCGTGGCCACCTTAGGCCCACTTACGAGACTGCCATCAGAGCCCGCCTGGCCAAGGATATGCCCACGGGCCTGCTGACCGAAGCCCTGGTCCACGATACAGTGCGCTTGAGTTTCGGCGGCGCTGTGATTGGGCATGAGGTGCAGGCGCCTAACGACATCGGCCTGTTCGGCGCGGTCAGCCCGTCACTGACTACCTTCGACATATCGCCCCTGGAACCGGTGATGGTTCAGGGTACTTCGTTGCAGTTCATCAGCGGGCAGCGTGACGATGCGCTGGATTGGGCGTTGAAATGGGTCGATGGCGCCACAGGCAATGTCGGCAGCATTACCCATGGCAATTACCAGGCGCCCCCCGCAAGTGCCATGGACCGAGACTATCTACGTGTCCGCGTCACCGCTACCGATCCCGTGACGAACTTCGCAAGCTCCGCATTGGTTACCGTGATGCGCCAGGGCCTGGACCTGAGTCCCTTGGTGGAGGTCTGCCCCGTGAAGGCCGAGGTGGTACTCACAGCAGGTAGCCTGACGCCGCAGAACCTCAGCTGGCGCATTCTGGGTGACAGCCCCCATGGCTCGCTGAGCGTCACCACTGGCGCACGCACTCATTATGTCGCTGGGGAGGGGATAGCCGGCGCCGCGTTCCTCGTCGAACAGGTTGAAGTGCAGGACAGCGTGTCCCGGCAAACCCATACCACGTGCGTCATCACCCGCATGGCCACTAGTGCGACCCTCTCAATAGCGCACATGGACTTGGTCAAGGGGGAGGTGCAACTTGAGCTCTATGTCAATAATGCCCCGATGCCGAATGCCGCGTGGTCGGTGCTTGTCGGTCCCGGTTCGTTCGACGCCGACACGTACCGAGTTGATCCACTTAGCGATGCACGTTTCGTGGTGCTCCAAGGGCTCTACGACTTCTGCATCCCGACCTTACCCCCGTTCGCCGACTTCATCGTCCTGCCGCTGCCTCTGGCTGATTTCGAGGCTGAAATGCGAACCCTGTGTGCCCATGTAGTCGGGACGGCAGCCGGCCAAGGCTGACGCGCTCCCGCACGCCATTGCAAGCCTCGTCATCGAATCTGGAGAACGCCATGTCTGGTAACGCATTGCCACTGCTGCTGGCTTGGATGAAAGATCACCCCACGCATGGGGATTGGGACTTCATCGCCGCGCTGTCCCCTGCAGTATTCAACCAGTCCCTGCAGGCGGGCTACGTGCAGCGCCTGGCAGAGCAAGGTGCCATGGAGGGGATCGACGCACGCATCGCCATACCCAGCACGGGGATTACCCATCATCTGTTCGGGTACCATCTGGCGGCACCTGAGTTTGAACTGACCGTGCCTTCCTACGAAACTGCGCGGTTCACCCAGCGCACTGCGGTCGCGGGAGGTGTGCATGTTGTGCGCGACAGCATGCAAGGGGTGATCGGCGTAAGCGCTCACGATGCGCTCGACGGCTTGTGTTTGCGACAGACGTTGGACCTGATCGATGGGGGGCAGACGTTGTCCGCCGACCTCGCACTGTCTGACGACCTGGAGTTGTCCCTTGGCCAATCATTACCGGAACGCACTGCGGGCGGCGAGTTTTTTAAATTTTTCTTCACCAGCTTGCCACCTGAGCTGCGCGTCCAGACCTTGCTGGAATTTGCAGACACCTCAGGTAATGCCTATTTGAGGTCGCGCAGGCTTGGTCTGCGTAGCCATGTCAGTGCAGTCGATGGTCAGCTTGCGGTGGTGTTGTTTGCCGCATTGGAGCATGGCTCCTTTGGGGCCTACCCCGCCCGAGGCTCGAATTTCCCGTTTTTGCTGACCGACGAGCAGGGCCCCGACAACCCGGCAACCGTGCTGCTGTCGCGGCGCCTAGTGCACCGCGCCGCTTTTGCTAACGCTGTAGAGCATCTGCTCGAAGGAGGGCAGTTCGATTACCAGCAAGAGGCGGATGTACGGGTGAGCATGCAGGCGAAGGCAGGGTTGCTGCAAGGCCCAGGTATCCATTACGACACCCGTGACTTTCAGTTCCAGTCGTCCAGTATCAGCGTACCTGTTGGGGCAGGTGCGTTGCCGTTGCGTGTGGACCTGCTCGCAAGCCATGCCGAGCTGAATTGGCAAGCACCCTGCTCGGTCGAGTTTCGTTACAAGCGCCCTGATGCCACTTTATGGAAGACCCACACCGCGACATTCGACTTCCAATTGCAGCACCGTTTCGACCTGTTCAAACCAGAACCTGAAGAGGCTGCTGGCGGCCTGTTGTTGGGGCAGATCCTGTGGCCGGTAAGCGATGCGCCTGAGGTGACTCATGTGTCTGGCCTGCCCGAGCTCCTGCCGGCTTCGGAGCTGGCACAGATCAATCAGTTCATTGCCCTCGCCCTTAAACAGACGATTCTCAAGCGTTTGACCCTGCGACTCACGGCGAGGGTGCCTGAGCAAGTGTTGGGGCAAGTGCGCTTGGCCCGCCATGCGCGACTCGCAGCGCGACAGTTGGAGATGCCCAATGGCCTTGCGTTGTTCGGGTCGTTGCAGTCAGGCAACGACACCTTACGTATCACTGAGCCCTACGTGTTGTTGGCGGCGGGTGACCGGCACAGCTTCGAGATCGACCCGGCGCACCGAGGCACTGTTACCTGGAGTGTGGCCGTTGTACCTGGCAGCCAAGGCCTGCCCGGCAACATCGACGCCGCCACCGGCGCCTACCGGGCACCGCCGGCCCATGGTATGGGGCGCGATGGTGTGCGGGTACTGGTCACGGCGACCGACACCAGCACCCGCGCGCGGACCATCAGCCTGGTGAGTGCGCTGCGCCAGCGCATCACGGTCAACCCTTTGATACGGGTTTGCAGTGTCGGCGATGAAGTGCCGGTGAGCGCCGGCACGCTCGGTGGCGAGCTGCAATGGGCGCTGGTCGATCCAAAACCTGGCAGTGGTGCCCTGCGCCCGGCGGCTGAAGGTACTGGCCAAGTCTACGCCGCTGCCGAGCAGATCAGTGATGCCCCGTATCTGATTGAAGAGGTACAGGCCAGTGATTTGCAAACTGGGGCGGCTGCTTCTTGCCATGTTTTGGTGATGGCAGCCGAGCCTTTGCTCCAGGTGCGCTACACCCTGTTGCCCAACGGGGCGCTGCAACTGCAGGCGCTGATCATGGGCAACCCGGTATCCACTGATGTGCAGTGGCAATTACCGCTCGACGGCCCAGGTGAAGTAACCGCCGATGGCCGTTATCTGCCAGACCCGAGCACCGCTGCGCCTTACGTGCTGGTCATCGCTACCTACGAGTTGCCTTCGCCATTAGGGACGGCCTACGGCTACCTGATTCTGCCCCTGGACGAGCGCTGGGACGTCACTGCTCACGCGCATGCCAACCAACCGTAATCAGTTACATGAGGATGAATCATGGCCAATTCAAAGGAACAATTGCTCCGGCGGATGAGTGAAAGGCCGGTAACCGAGGGTTGGGGGGCCGTCGCTGTTTACAGTCGCTCGCGTCTCAATCATTTGTTGGAACAGCAATACAACGAGCGGCTGGACACGATGCGCTTTCTGCCGTCGTTCAGCCAATCGCTGGCCAGTCCGGCGCCTGCTGAACATCGAATCAAACTGGAGAAAATCAACTTTGGTACGCCTCGGCTGTCTTTCAGCAATGCCTCGCTGAGCAACTCCCGAGCATTGCTTACACTCGCTGTTGTTGGCGGGCGCTGCACCACGTTTGATCAAGCTAACGGCGTGCTGCTGTCCACCTTCAGCGTCACCGAGGCCATGGGTTTTTACCTTGAGATGGAGATCGACCTGGAGCATGTCGCGGGCGAGGTTAACCGGCGCGGGCGGGTTACCCTCGACCTGACCAAGGGCGCGCGAATGGCCTGCAATCTGCTGGCTGAGCAGCCCGTGCTCAATGAAGCGCTGGTCACGGCGCTGCACGCCTGGTTCCAGGGTTTGCCGGGCCGTGTCAGTGCCTTCGACCTGGGCATGATCGACTTCGATGGCTACGACCCGCTCTCGCCGGCCAGCTTCGTGCTTCGCACCCAGGCTGCCCCCGGCGCCAGGATCCCCGGCTCGACAAACCATGGCGATGGTGCGGTGCTGGTGTTCATCCGTGTGCTTGGCGACAGCCACAACGGTGCTTTCCCCGGCGAGGACTTCCCCTACCTTATTCCCGATGGCGACTACTCGGCAACGCTGGTCCTCGCGCAACGCTTGCTCGAGCAGGTGCGCGATGGGCATCTGGAGGTGCTCAGCAGCCTGCTGTTCCCAGGCTCCCACGCCTTTATCGAAAAAGAGCGTAAAACGCCCTTGGACTTGGTGGTGTTCGGCAATATCGACCCGCTGCTCACCACCTATCGTATCGAGCCGGCCGGCGTCGTCATTGAGGCAGGGCAGCGCCAGCAGTTCACCTTGCATGACGGTGCCGGCAAACCCGTAACTGCCAGCCGCTGGCGTGCGGTCAGCCTGTCCAGCCACACCGTGCAAGGCCATGGCGAGATCGACTCGCGCAGCGGCCTTTATACCAGCCCGGCACGCAATGCCATCGGCCGCGAAAGCATGGCCGTAGTGATCACCGCCGAGGTGGACAGCGACGTGACCAACCGTCCTTATGTCGCTTCGCTGCGGGCGCTGGTGACGTTCGAGGCGCTGACGCTCTGCCCGCAGGTGGCGAGCTTCGCACCTGGCCAACAAGAGGCCATCGCCCTGAGCGGGTGGAGCGCTGATGCGGCGCCGGTGAGTTGGGAGCTGATCGAACCTCGCCATGGCGAACTGGCGGAACTGGATGGGCAAAAAGCCGTGTTCGTTCCGACACCCCGTGATGCTCAGCGCTCTCTGGTGGCACAACAGGTGCGGGCGCAGGGCACCGCTGAGGCGACAACGGCCTTGTTACTGGTCAATGGTCAGCAGTTGCTGACGGTAGACCCTCCCTATGCCGCCCATGTGCAGCGCGGCAACAGCTTGCAACTGGCCGACGATGGGCGCTTCCTGGACGCCATTCCACGGCGTTGGCGAATGCTCGCGGGCGATGGCCAGGTCGATGAACGGGGTCTGTTCATGAGTGCGGACCAAAGTGCCAGCCAGAGCAACGTGGCCGTCTGCGAGCTGATTCACAATGGCGTGGTGTACGCCAGTGGCTACAGCGTGGTCAACCAGAGCGAAATGGCGCAGGAAGCGTCCTGGAACTTGTTGAGTGTGTTTAATGTGCGAGTTTTGGGTGGTGCGGACAACGGGCGGCTCGGCAGGCTGTATGCCAACGGCTACCAGCAGCTGGAACTGGAGGTGTTCATCGAAACGGCGCCCAATGGGCAGGATTACCCGTTGAGTGTCGAAGAGCGAGCCAGCCTGAACCTCATGCTGGTAAGAGGGCCTGAGCATGTGCCGTTCCTCGATGAGCAGCAAGAGGGCATTGAACCGTCGGATGAAACGCCTTGGGCCGTCCGGCTCACGGGTAACCGCTTCGACATGGCCAATGCCAACACGGCGCACTCAGAACGGTCGCAGCTGCTCAATGACCGGCAATGGACCACCAGCCTGTTCCTGCACAGCAGAACGTCTGTGGGCCAGAGCCGTGAATTGTATGCGCGCATCCAGAGCGACAGCGGTGCGTGGTATTCCTCCAACGACACCACTGACCCGCGTGCGACGGTGGAGGTGACTGCAGCCGAGCTGCCGCGTCAGGGCGCGGAGGACTACAGTTTCGAGCGCATTCGGGTGGCGGGCGGTTCGCGTAACCCGGGTGACCCTGAGGAAGACGACTTCGATTTCCATTTGCGTACGGTCGACTACTGGACACTCAAATACCGCTATGCGGACTTCGTCAGTTGCGAATTCGTGGCTGTTGAAAATAACCAGGTGCAGCCCGCCAAACTGACCAACCTCTCGATGATCCGTTGGGAGAGCGAGTACGTGGGCGAGTCGATGTTCAGTTACACAGGTTCCATTTTCCATAATCGTCAACGCGGGTATCCGCAGTACGTGACCTTCGACGCGAGCCTGCCGGCCTTGTCGCAGAGGCAAAAGTGGGGTGAGAACGACCTGGAGGTCGGGGCAACAGGCTTTGAGACCGGTGCATTGGTCATTGTCAATGTGCGGGTCGACGACATGCCCTATCACCCGATGGGTGATCCGAATCGCGACTTCGTTTCCAAGCCCGTGGTGGTACTGCTGCACGACAGCAAGGGCAATTCACACTATCGACGCATCGACTACCTGCCGCGCAACACACCGAGTAATCGTAATTACCTGACACAGCTCCGGGTGGAACCCACGCTTGTTGAACCGGGCCGTACCCTCACCGTTGCGCTGGATCTGAAATATTGACATGCCAGGAGCGCCATCATGGTCAACAGATTGTCACATGCTTGTTTGTTGCTCGTTTGCGTGTCCCTTGGGCTATTAGGGGCGGGGTCGAAGGCGCAGGCGCAAGGTTCGATTGATTTTGCCGAACGATTCGAGGGGGGCGCGCCTGCGGGCAAACAGTGCTCGGTCAGTTTGCCGGAAAAGTACAGTATCACGCAACGGCTCGACGACGTGGGGTGCCACATCAACTCTCAGTACTTCAAATTTAATAATGTGGAGTCGGGGGCGGTTCTGGAACTTTGGGATCATAGAACCTGCGGTGTTCTTCGCATGGGCCCGAGGAGCAGTGATTGGGTATTTATACTGCGCACCATCAAGCAGCCGACCACCACGAGATGGATGGCAGTTGCTGAAATTCAGACCGCCGATCCTATGAATAATCCAATCGTTGCCGCAGGTGTTCAAATGCTATTCAAACGCGTTGTGAACAGAGAGTGGGATCAGCTAAGTTGTATCAGGGTTATGCGGCCTTAGCGATGTGCACGGTGAGTTTGGCGCTTCAGGCACGCCGGGATCCAACGCGGGCGAAATGATGCGTTAGCCCTGACAAAACTATTGGAGAATTACGATGTTTTTAGATACTTTCCTGGTTCGATCATCGAGGGTAGGGGTGTTGCTGGCCGGGCTCCTTGTTGTACAAGGTTTGAACGCGCAAGGCCGCATTGTAATGCAAGGTGCTGACAGCAAGGGGAACCCCTCTGGGCCCACGTGCAGCCTTCTCCTGCCAGAGCGTTACAGTAATGAAGTCATTGTCAGAACATTGGGTTGCCCCAACGGCGCATATCATATTACATTTGAGGGTGTGGGTAATTCGGGGCTTTTTCAATTCTCGTACGGCGAAAGTTGTGGTGTTGGTGCTGAGCCTGACATCATTGGTCTGTTAACGTGGGCAACATTGCAGACGACCGCTGACAGTGTCACGAGTGAGCGATTTTCCGCAGAGGACCTGTTCTCAACTTTTGATCCGAGGAATAGGAATATTATCGCGCCTGGACTCCGCCTGATTAGTAAAGATGCTGTGCCGGAGACCAGGCAAGGTGGGCCATTTCAGTGCGTACGGTATATACGCTTGTAACTCATCGGGCCGTGCGGGCAGAGATCCCTACTCGTTAATGAGGTGGTTATGACTACTCAACATTCTGTGCACTCGAATGCCTTCAACTTTATGAGCTTCGTCAAGGGCGGTGTCGACCCGCGTACTGGTCAATATACCGTGGCGCTCAAGTTGCCGGAGATCAAAGGCAATGACCTGCAGGGCCCTGCCTTCGAGGTCAATCTGTTTTTCAGCCCGTTGAATGGCGAAGACTCCGGCTATGGCCTGGGCTGGAATTTGCAACTGTCCCAGTACACCCCCCACAACCAGGTGCTGGCGTTAAGTAGCGGCGAAACCTACAAGATCACCGACCAGGGCACCAGCCCGATGACCCTGCGCGAGCAGAAGATAGATAGTTTTCATGTGTACCGCGAAGGCGATGCGGATTTACGTGTTGTGCACCGTTCTGGCCTGGTCGAGATTCTCACTCGGCAAGGCACCCGCGACCATCAGGTGTGGATGACATCCACGCTGTTTTCGCCCTTGGGGCATCGCCTTGATTTAACTTACAGCCTGTTCGACAGCCGCCACCCGATTCTCGACAGCGTCATCGACGGTAATGGCACGCTGCTGTTCAAGCTTACCCGCGAAGGCGGCAAGGTCTCGTTGCTGGAGCAACCCGGGAAGGGTGCGGGGGGGGAGCCGTTGGCGACCTACGAAATTCACCTGACCAGCTCTGACTCGCGCGTTTCAAGCATCGTACTGCCCAGTGCAGATCGAGCCAGTTGGCGTTTTGCCTACAGCAGCGTGCGCGGGTTCCTGTGCGTAAGCGACGCCTGGACGCCTACGGGAGCTCACGAGCAGTTGATGTATGGCGACTCCGGCCACCAATTTCCCCCGGCCAGTGGGCGGCCAGCCTTGCCCCGCGTCACCCGTTACCTGGTTGACCCTGGGTTTGAGCAGGCGCTTGTCGACCATGAATATGAGTACCCCGGTGCTCACAACTTCGTCGGTGGTGGCACACAGATCCCGTGGGACGACACCTCTGGGTACGACAACCTGTACAGCTACCTCGACGCCTACGAGTACGGCTCCGATGAAAAGCTAATGATCGGCGGGCGTGTGGCCCGCGTCATTGAGCGTCGCTTCAACCGCCTGCACCTGATGGTCCGTGAAACGACCCGGCAGAACGGTCACGTACAGGAGAACATCACCCGCTACCATGTGGTCGACGGCAGGCCCTTCGAACAGCAGTCACCAACCTGTCAGCTGCCGATCGAAGACGTACGCAGCTGGGCGCTAGACGGCAGTTGTCTACCACCTCGTACCGAGCGAGTTACCCGCAGTTACGACAACCATGGCAACCTGCTGACCCAGACCGAGGCCACCGGTGTCAACCAGACCAACCAATGGTATTCGGCAGCCGAAGAAGATGGTCATCCGGCCGACCCGGAAGGCTTCGTGCGCCACCTCAAGCAAACGACCACCACACCGGCTGCAACTGGCAAAGGGTTTGCGCCCGTGCTTTGCCGCACGTATCGCTACCTTACCCTGCCGGCCCTGAGCGGCAGCGGCGTCGCACCTGCGCATCTGGTCGAACAAGAGTCATTGTCCGATCTTTCCTCCAAGGCGCTGCTGGAAACCACGCAGTTTCAGCATGCCGATGCGGACGAAGACGCCTTTCTCCACGGCAGGGTGATCAAGCAGGTCGTGAGCAATTTCGACGAGTCCTCGCCGGGCGTGTCGGAGGCTTACGAGACCACCACTGAATACGTTTACACCAAGGCCCCGGCTACCTATGCCTGTGAAACCGTATTGAAGACGCAAGAGCGGCTTAGCGGCCATGACGGCGAGAGCAAGACAATCCACCTCGAGCATTCGCTGCTCACCGGCGAGCCGCTGCTCAACCAAGACCAGACGGGGGCGGGCGAAAGCGACATCGAGATTCGTTATGAATACGACGCCTTGCGCCGCGTCACTCGCGAAACGGTAGCGCCCGGCAAACCTTATGAAGCTTCACGCCGTTACGAATATCGCCTCTGCGCGAATGAAGGCGATCAGGCAATGCAGTGGCAACATGACGTCAAGCAGGTCATGACGACCTCGTGTCTCGATGGCCTGAACCGCGCCATCGCTGAAGAGCGGCAAGATGTCGACAACCCCGATTTTGACGGTGCGTCTCGCCCCAGCTATCGCGCCCGCTACGATGCCTTTGGTTTGATGGTCGAGCAAACTGAAATCGACTGGCTGGGCCAGGACACGCTTGAACTCACCACGACGTTCGAGTATGACGACTGGGGCGCCCAATACTGTATGACCGGGCCAGACGGGGTGAGCACCTTCGAGCAGACCGACCCGGTCGGCACGCCCCAGTCCAACGGGCCGATCATCACACAATGGCGAGAACATTGCGCTAGCCAGGCCATTACCGGCACAACCATCACCTGGCTGAACCTGTTCGGAAAGCCTGTGCGTATCGAGCGCTTCGACCTGGAGGATGTGGCGATCAGCCTGCAGCGTAACGAGTACGATGGCCTGGGGCGTGTGACCAAGGAAAGCGTAGGGCAGGGCTTGGACCCGCGGGTCAACCAGTACAGCTACGATGCCTTTGACCGCTTGCTAGCCCATACCCTGCCCGACACCCATGTCGTTCACCGTGCTTATGCACCGCACAGCCGCGAAGACCTGCCTATCAGCATCAAGGTCAACGCGATCTTGCTGGGTGAACAGACCTTCGACGGCTTGGGGCGTCGTACCAGCGCCACCACCGGTGGGCGCTTGCAACGCTTCGAATACGCCCCTGGCCAGGCACAACCGAGCCGGATGATCGCCGCCGATGGTGAAGTGGTCGAATATGAATACCTGCCAGCGCTCAGCGATGAACCGCAAAAACGCATCCTGTCGGGCGTCACGGCCAACTATCAGCGTGATCCGCAGAATGGCCGCCTGCTCAGTTGCGATACCCCCGAGATGAAAGTCACGCGTGAGTATTTCAGCACTGGCCAGGTCAAGTATGAACAGCGTGACGATGAACAGAGCCACAGCATGAGCTACGACTACAGCCTGCGTGGGCGCATCCTGGCGTATGCCGATGTTCTCGAACAACTCCAGCTGTACCAGTACGACACTGCCGGCCGTTTGCTGCAGACCCAGCTGTGCCGCCCGGTATCTGGGCCAGTGCCCGCGTACCAGGTGCATCACCAGGAACCCGAGCCCGAACTGGAAGTGTTGATCCAGGCGGACTTCACGTATGACGCCTTCGGGCGCAACGAAACTACCACCACCCGGGACATGCTCAGTGGGCAGGTCTTGAAGACCTCACTGCACTACGATGCATTCGAACGCGAGCAGTTGCGTACCTTTGACTTTGGCGATTCTGTCCAGACCCTCGAACAGCACTACGACGACATCGATAATATTACCAAGCGTGTGCTGAAGGAGGGCGAGGAGGTACTTCGTGACGAGGCATATTACTACGACAGAAGAGGCCGCCTTATCCGCTACACTTGCACCCCGGACAGCCCGCTGGCCCCGGTTGACCCTTACGGCAAGACGATCACTCGACAGTCCTTCTCCTTTGACGAGCTGGACAATATCACCCGGGTCATCACCCTCTTCCCGGGCGGGGACAACCAGGCGATCTACGCCTTCGACAATACCGACCCTGTGCAGCTGAGCTCGATCACCAATGACCATGACGATTACCCGAAACGCATCGATTTGACGTATGACGCCAACGGCAATCTGGTGCGCGACGAGGCGGGGCGCGAGTTTCACTACGACTCGCTGAACCGCCTGCTGCAGGTGGTGACGCCTGAAACGTCAGCGAGTTATAGCTACGACCCACAAGACGTGCTCAGCGGTACCACCAGCGCAGCCCGTTGAACCCCGGCAGGTTAGCGATAGCGGACGATGAAGTTCAAGGCGCCTTTGGCCAGCCCGGCACGCACAGCGTTGCTGGGCTTGGTCTGAATGAACTGCGCTGCGAAGTTGAGTGTGGTCGTGCCATCGTTGAGCGGCACCAGTTCCACTTCGGTCTGCAAAGGCACCGGGCTGCCGCCGTCCCCGAGCAAGCGGATGCCTACGCCTTCGGCGCCGGAGTCCCCGGTTAAGCCGAACACGCCGTCGCTGGGCGGGCCGATGGGTACTGAACCGTTGACCCCGGCGAATTCGATGGTGGCGTAGGTATTGCGGTCCGGGTCGATCTGGCAGCCGCTCAGGACGATCTGGAAGGGCGTCGGCCGGGTGACGAAACCAACGCCGGTGAAGTCCGAGGTGGCCCAGTCGCCCAGCAGCACCGGGTTGGCGCTGACCCCACTGCCACTCAGGCTGCATTCGGTATTCCTGATTTGCCCCTTCAGGTAGTAGATGAAGGCATGGCCGATGTTCGGGTGATCCAGGTGGCCGCTGAACAGGGGAGTATCCAGGTTGTGTATACCCAGGGGTGTGTCATCTGTTTTCACGAGTGTGACCCTGTGGCTCAGGTGGGTGAACGCGAATTCCGTCAGCCATGACTGCCGGTTGTGGACGGCCTGGAAGGGCACAAAGGGCTCACCTATCGGGACGAAGTGCGAGTCGTTGAGGTTGTTGAACGGACTACCGATGCGCACCCGTGCGCCAATGCCCGGCACATTGGTGGGCATGACGGGGCCATCAAAACCTGGCACCGGTACCAACGCCTGCATCTCGCTGAACGTGAATGTATAGCGCTGCGTTCCATCGTTATTGCACACAAGCCTTGCGCGTTCGGGATTGGGGGTAAAGGCCTGATTGTTCTCGATGCCCAGCAGCCGTCCCACCCTGGCGTCGCGCGGCACGTGGACGGTGCCTAAGTCTCTGGTAAATGTCATTGGTCCGCTCGGCTGCTTGCTGTCCCAATGGCAATAATGACTCGTGACTTCATTTGCCAGTGCCTGCTGGTGCTGGCCAGCGATGACCACGAGCGCGGCCAAGGGTAGCCAGGACTTGATTGATCTCATGTGTGCGGTTTCCTCGTGCGATGCATTCAAGCGCAAGTTAGGTTTTGCAGGCGGTAGCCCTGGGTGCTGTCGAGGGCCTGCGGGTCGACGTCGAACTCACAGCTATCATCCGCCTGATCACCCCATTGCACGCTCAAGGTCTGGGCCTGTTCGACGTCGCTCAGCATGACGCGCCCGCCCTGGCCAATAAGCCCAAGCATCTGGCCGTCGCGGTCTTGCAGGCGAGCGCCGAATGGCAGCGGCTGGCCACCGGCGTCGTGCAGGGTCAGCACCAGGCGGGTAACGTGGCGGGCGGCGAAGCGCTGTTTGACGATGGCGCCGCGTCGCGGTACGACTTGCGCGGTGCCGTTGTCGATCTCGACTTCGGGGCCCAGTTGGTCGGTCTGTAAAACCAGGTTATTGACCCGATAGGGTTGCAGGTAGGGGATCATGGCGTAGCCGTCCTGGTTGGTCTGTGCGGCTGTCGCGTTCTGCACACCCACCCCCGCCACCGCCGGCACCTCGACCACTGCCGCCGTGTCCCCCACGTAGGGGCCGAACAGCAGCCCGTCACCGTGCAGCAATACCGCACCGCTGGCGTTCAAGGAGAAGTTGCGATAGTCGCTGGCCTCGGTCAGGCCTGTGCTGACCGAGGCATACGGGCCTTGATGGATGATCGTCAGGGCAGCGTTGTTGCGGTAGCGTTCATCCTGGCCGACGCTTGCGTTGTAGCTGTAGCCTTTTTCGTTGCCCCTGAGCGAGGCGCGCTGGTTGTAGCCGTTGGCATTGCTGAAGACGTTGTAGCCAACGTGGGTAGAGCGCCCGAACTCCAGCGGCATGGACAGGCTCAGGCCAAGTTGCCGGGACTTGCCACGTGCATCAGACAACGACTGTGAAGCGAACAGGTTCCAGCTGACGCCTGCCAGGTGGGTATTGAAGCCGAGTTGATATTGGCGCTGTGTGTCGTTGTGTTGCCAGTAATCCTGCTGCGACAGGCTCAAGCTCAGTGAGTGGCGTTTGCCCAGCGACTGGTGAACTGACGCCTCCATGCGGCTACGGCGGCTACCCAGAAACAGGCCCTCGCGGCCGCGTTGGCTTACCGCTTCGTCAAAATCTCGGTAGCCTTCGGTCGAATAGCGATAGCCGGCAAAGCGCAGGCTAGTGCCGGTGATAAAGGCCTTGCCGTATTTCAGTGCGTAGCTCAGCCCCTGCACTTGGGCACCGGTGTTGGCATCCACCTCGGCGCGGGCGTGGGTAACGTCAAAGGCCAACGCGCCCAGTTCGGCAAAATCCCGGCCCACACCCAGGTTGGCGGCGTGGTAATACTCACTGGCCATGAGGCCGCCGTACAGGGTGGTGTTCCACGCCAGACCTGTCGCGAGGGTGCCCTGCGCCAGCCATGGCTTGTCCAAGCTGCTGGCAGGATTGTAACGGGCGAATGCCGCGCTGTAGCGCCATACGCCCCGGCGCATGAGGTTGCCGATGCTGGAGTACGGTTGGGTGAAGCGCTTTACCTCGCCGTCGTCTTCGGTCAGGACAACCTCCAGTTCTCCGCTGCCAGAGGTGCTGAGGTCATCGATCGCATAGGGGCCTGGGCTGACGAAGGTTGAGTAGATCGGGTAGCCGTTTTGCCACACTTCCAGTTTCGCCCGCGTCTGCGCCACGCCACGGATGATCGGGGCATAGTTTTGCAGTACGTCGGGCAGCATGCCAATGTCCGAGGCGATGCGTACACCGCTGACCGGGATGCCTCGAAACACGTCGCTGTCGAGAAAGGTCTCGCCCAAGGTAAGGTTGGCGCGGGTGCCGGGGATATCCCGTTGTGCGTAGGTCTGGGTGCGGGTCCACTGCTGTTCGCCATCGTTGGCATCGCGCCACGACTGGCTGCTGCGCAGGCGCCAGTCGCCGAGATTGATCCCCGTGTTCAGGTACAGATCGCTGCTGGCAGTGCTCCCGCTGCGGCGATGGCGGCCCTGCAGGGTGGATGCCTGGTAATTGATGAACGCAGCGTTGATCCCCTTGTCCCATCGTGCAGGGTCGACGCTGCCGGCGATGCCGCGGCGCATGGCGATTTGCGGGACGGAAAGCGCCACTTGCAGTGTGCTGCTATCGAAATCGACTGTGGCGCCCGGGATGACCCTTGCGAGGTCGAGGCAGGCGGCGTTGCTGAGGCTGGCATCGGCCAAACCCTCTGCCCTGACACCGAACTCGGCGAGCATTGCTGCGGGCAGGCAGGGCGCAAGCTGCTGATTGTCGTCTGCGCTGAAGTCC
Source organism: Pseudomonas sp. SWRI77 (assembly GCF_014269105.1). NCBI lineage: Bacteria > Pseudomonadati > Pseudomonadota > Gammaproteobacteria > Pseudomonadales > Pseudomonadaceae > Pseudomonas > Pseudomonas sp. SWRI77. The sequence continues at coordinate 29,356 of NZ_JABWRV010000003.1, forward strand.
AGTTCGCGGCTGCCTACTGGGTTGAGGTTGACCAGGATATCAACCCGATAACGGCCTGCGGCGAGGGTCTGATGCTCACTCAATGTGTTGAGGATCGCGCTGGATACGCCTTGGGCAAGCTCACTGGTATGGCGCAAAAAGCCCGCATTGAATTCCACGGGGGCGGTACTTTGCGCATGAACGGTCGGCGTCCAGATGGCCAAGCTACCTGACAGGCACAAAAAGCCATACCACTGACGGCCTGATGCCCGCCAGCTAGGCGTGATAACGATCATTGGGACGAATCCTTGCCGGGGGGCTGTTAACGGGTGGCAGCGACGGGTTGCTTGAGCAATGGGGTGAACCCACCGAAGTCATTGATCACGCCGAACTCCGCCTGAAGCTGGCTGCTGGGCTGGATGCCCTTGACGACGTAGTCTTCGCCACTGAAAGGGGCAAGCATGGCCGGGTTTTTCACGCGGGCGGATTGCTGCGGGTCGGCGAGGTTGAGCTGGCTGAACGTGATATGGAAAGGGGAGGGGTTGTGCACCCGCAAGTGAGCCTCACCTGCGACCATGCGCAATGAGAACTGCAGGTTTTTAGCCTCGGTCGCCGGGGTGCCTTTGAGCTGATGGGGCCTGTAGAACAGTTTCAGCCGAGTGCGCAGGGCAATGTTCAAAGCATTGCCTTGGCCAGGAACGGCCTGCGGGATTTCCTGGACATTGAGGAAGAACAGCGATTCGCGGTCTTCGGCCAATGTGTTGGGCAGTGCGTTGATCTGCAGCAGTTGTTCGTTGCCCGGTTCCAGACGGAATAATGCGGGCGCCGGCAGCAGCGGTACCACGCTGACATTGTCGTCCGCTTCAGTGTTGATCCAGGCCTGTACCGCGTACGTCTGTTGGCTCGGGTTACGAACCACTACCGAGGTGCTGCGGTTGTCGCTCTGATGGATGATTCTGGTATTGCTCAGGGTCAACGCCGCGTGGCTATCTGCAGTTGGCATGCCGAGCATGACTACGGCCGCGCAGGCGGCCACGGCGGGATGCGCACGAAGCGCCCGATACAATGAAAATGGCATGTGGGTAGCCCCCTGAGCCAGGCGCAGCGCGCGCCTGGCAATGACATTCAAACAGGCGTACAACGCTTAACGTTGTACGTGTGCTCAGTGTTACTTGATGGTGACGGTGAAGTTCACATCCGCCTTGGCTTCGCCGGCAGTGACATTTTCGCCAAGCGAGCGGTAGTAGGCATAGAACGGAATAACAGTCTCGCCACTGGGGGCGAGGGACATATTAGCCGATTCTGTACCAGGAACCAGCAAGTTGGAGTTGCGGTCGCGGATGGCGATGGCAATATTGTCTGCAGTATCGGGTCCGCTTTTGATCGCGAAAAAATTACCGCTTAAGTCTGTACCGCCGGCAAACAATACGTTGGCTTCGTTGTTGGTGCCTTTGCATTCATCTCGGTCCGGGATTACGACGTTGAAGCGCTTGCCCACGCGTTCCTGGTTGGCGGCGGTGAAGCTTGCTGCAGGGACGCTGCCCATGTCTACGCTATTGTTCGCGCCACTGCCCGGATCGATGATGGTAATTGGGCAAGTGTCGGCAGTAATGCTGCCTTCAAAGTTGATGATGCCGGTGTTGGCAAATGCGGTATTCATAGCCGTTGCCGAAAGCAGGCCGAGCGAAAGCGCGAGAAGAGACTTCTTCATTAATGACCTCTGGTTTGATAGTGGAGTGTATGTGGCAATCATGCGCAAACTGACGAGCGTGGTTAGTTTGGGGCGTGACGCCGGTTGCAAGTGTAGGGGTGGGTGTTTTTAATGTGCAATACTGAATATTGCAGTGACTGCCAATTATTTTTTTCAAATAGGCGAATGCAGATTTTTATGTTGTATTTTCTGAAGAAGTTTAGGTGGGAAAGGAAGGCCGTGTGGGGTGCGGGTGAGTTGCAATCAGAATAGTTTGCAAGGTGGGGTAAATAAGGAGGCGGGGGTTTAACTGCTGAGTGACGGCCGGGTGTGAGAATTACGCCTCACGCAGGGCATGAGGCGTAATCAGGCTGGGCCGGTCAGTGCAAGTCACCCTGGCCTGGCAGGGCCAACAGTTTTTTTTCCAGGTGCCAGTCGAAGGGTTCATCATTTTGCTCGGCTTCATGGCGACGTTCTTCGAGCTGCTGATATAAGTCCAACTCATCGTCGGGCATGAAGTGCAGGCAGTCGCCGCCGAAGAACCACAGTAAGTCACGTGGCACCAGATGAGCGATCTGCGGATAGCGCTGGATGACCTGGCAGATCAGGTCCTGGCCCAGGTACTGACTCTCCAGAGGGTCTTGGGGCAGCAGTGTCAGCAGTTCGTCGAAGCGCTCGAGGAACAGGGCGTGGCTTTCTTCTGGCACCTGCTCGGCTTCGCCCAGGGCAACCAGGATGGTGCGCAGGTGATGCAGCAGTTGCAGGTGGTAGTCCAGGTGCGGGGTGGCCATGGAAGGGACCTCGGGGTGGCTGAAAACGGGGGCGGAGTATACGCCGGTCGGGGCCGCTGTGCGGCCCCTTTTGCCGATCGCTCAGCGCACCTTGCCTGTTGTCGGCAGCAGTTGCGCCTTGTCGAACGCATCCACATCGATCACCGCTCGCCGAGCCGTTTCGGCAGCATGAAGGCGCTGAGCCTCCGCAGGCTGAAGCACACCCGAGTCGACGGCAGCGTCAACCGCCAACTGCCCGGCTGCCGGTTGCACCTTGCCTTCCTTGAGCGCCTGGTGCAGGGCCTTGTGCAGGGGCGCTACGTCATCCAGCAGGTCGCTTGCCCGTTGCAGCGCCGCAACCGGATCGCCTTCTGCCTGGGGCCTGTAGCAACCGGCCAGCAGCTCTTCCAGTGCAGGGTCACCCTTGCTGCGGCCGATCAGTTCGGCTACTTCGGCATCCAGTTCATCACTGGGGCCGGTATGACGACGGCCGAACGGAAACACCAGCACGCGCAGCGCGCAGCCCATGAAGCGGTTGGGGAAGTTGTCGAGCAGACGGTCCAGCGCATTTTCCGCCTGGCCTAGACTCTCCTCCATCGCCCAGCGCAACAGCGCTCGCATGTGCTCTGGGGAGCCCAGATCGTGATAGCGCTTGAGCGCGGCAGAGGCCAGGTACAAGTAGCTCAGCACATCACCCAGGCGTGCGCTCAGGCGTTCGCGGCGCTTGAGTGCCCCGCCCAGCAGCATCATCGACAAGTCGGCCATCAGTGCAAAGGCTGCCGCCTGGCGGTTGAGGGCGCGGAAGTAGCCCTGGCTCAGGGCATCGCCCGGCACTTTTTCCAGGTGGCCCAACCCCAGTCCATACACCAAGGTGCTGGCCGCATTGCCGGCGGCGAACATGATGTGCTTCATCAGCAGTTCATCGAACTCGACCAGCGCCTGGTCACGGTCTTCGCGAGCGGCCAGTGCCATCTCCTTGAGTACGAACGGGTGGCAGCGGATGGCGCCCTGGCCAAAGATCATCAGGTTGCGCGAGAGGATATTGGCGCCTTCGACGGTGATGAAGATCGGCGCCCCTTGCCAGTTGCGCCCCAGGTAGTTGTTGGGGCCCATGATGATGCCCTTGCCGCCGTGTACGTCCATGGCATGCTGGATGCATTCGCGGCCACGCTCGGTCAGGTGGTACTTGAGAATGGCCGACAACACCGAAGGTTTCTCGCCCAGGTCCACGGCCTTGGCCGTCAGCAAGCGGGCGCTGTCCATCAGCCAGGCGTTGCCGCCGATGCGGGCCAGCGATTCCTGGATACCTTCGAAGGCGGCCAGTGGCACGTTGAACTGTTCGCGAATGTTCGCGTACTGGCCGGTCACCAGGCTGGTGTACTTGGCCGCGCCTGTGCCTACGGCTGGCAGCGAGATGGAACGGCCCACCGACAGGCAGTTCATCAGCATCATCCAGCCCTTGCCGAGCATGTCCTTGCCGCCGATGAGGAAGTCCAGGGGCACGAACACGTCCTTGCCACTGTTAGGGCCATTCATGAAGGCCGCGCCCAGTGGCAGGTGGCGCTTGCCGATTTCAACGCCAGGGGTATCGGTCGGGATCAGCGCCAGGCTGATACCGAGCTCTTCTTCTTCGCCAAGCAGATGGTCTGGGTCATAGGCCTTGAAGGCCAGGCCCAGCAGAGTAGCGACCGGGCCCAGGGTGATGTAGCGCTTCTCCCAGTTCAGACGCAGGCCGATGACCTCTTCGCCGTGCCATTGGCCTTTGCAGATGACACCCGTGTCAGGCATGGCGCCCGCATCGGAACCGGCCAGCGGGCCGGTGAGGGCGAAGCAAGGGATATCTTCACCGCGGGCCAGGCGCGGCAAGTAGTGGTTGCGCTGTTCGTCGGTACCATAATGCAGCAGGAGCTCGGCCGGGCCCAGTGAGTTTGGGACCATGACGGTGGAGGCCAGGTCGCCGCTGCGCGTGGCCAGTTTCATGGCCACCTGGGAATGGGCATGGGCAGAGAAGCCCTTGCCGCCGTACTCCTTGGGGATGATCAGGGCGAAGAAGCCATGCGTCTTGATGTGCTGCCAGGCCTCGGGCGGCAAGTCCATGTCCTGGCCGATTTGCCAGTCACTGACCATGGCGCAGAGCGCTTCGGTCGGGCCATCGATGAAGGCCTGTTCCTCTTCGGTGAGTTTCGGCGCCGGGTAGGCGAGCAGGGTGCGCCAGTCCGGGCGGCCGCTGAACAGCTCGCCATCCCACCACACGGTGCCAGCATCGATCGCTTCGCGTTCGGTTTGCGACATGGGCGGCAAGGTACGCTGGAACCATTTGAACACAGGGCCCGTGAATACCTTGCGGCGCCAGTCAGGCAGCACCAGCAGCGCGGTTTTGGCTGCGAGTATCAGCCAGATCACCGCTAGCAGCCAGCCGGGGGCCTTGCTGAAGATACCCATCAGCAGCGTATAGATGGCGATGATGCCGAGTATCTGCAAGGGCGGCAGGCGCCGGTGCGTGAGGTACGCAGCGCCGATCACCAGAACCACCAACCACAACAGCAACATAATCACTCCTCCTTGGAACCAGGGGCTAGAGCTAACCCACAGAGCTTAGACGCAACGCTATGAACGGCATCGTCAGAACAGTGACAGGGTGTGGCAGCAGGAGTTTCAGGGCATCGTCTGTCTATGCTGGTACAGGCGGCGCAGGTCTGGAGTAGACTTCAGCCCTCTGCACTCATAAGGACGTTGCCATGCTGAAGATCTGGGGCCGCAAGAACTCGAGCAATGTGCGCAAGGCGCTGTGGGTCGCCCACGAGCTGGGCCTCGACTTCGAATCCATCGATGCCGGCGGCGCTTTCGGCGTGGTCAACGAGCCGCACTACCGTGCACGCAACCCCAATGGCCTGGTGCCGATGCTCGAAGATGGCGACCTGACCCTGTGGGAGTCCAATACCATCGTGCGCTACCTCTGCGCCGAGTACGGCCAGGCGCAGGGCTGGTACCTGGACGACCCGCGTCAGCGGGCCCTGGCAGACAAGTGGATGGACTGGACCACCTCGTCCTTCGCCACCCCGTTCCGCCCGTTGTTCTGGGGCCTGCTGCGCACGCCTGAAGACCAGCGCGACTGGGTGGCGATCAACGCCGCACACAAGCAGTGCGCGCAATTGCTGGCGATTGCCGATGAAACCCTGGCCAGGCAACCCTACCTTTCGGGTGACCAGATCGGCATGGGCGACATCCCACTGGGTAGCTTCATCTATGCCTGGTTCGAACTGCCCATCGAACGCCCGGCCATGTATCACCTGGAGGCCTGGTACGCGCGCCTCAAACAGCGCCCCGCCTATCAGGCAGCGGTGATGACAGCGCTGACTTGAACCTGCCTCGATAGTCACTATCAATACACATGACTGTACTTGTGCGGCCGGCCCTAGCACCATGGCCGCACTCACTGCGCCAGTGATTTGCCCTGGCGTGTCCTGACCTTTTCACTCGGTACGTGACCCGCTATGAGTTCTGCCCTGTCCATTCGACAGCTGACCAAAACCTACGGTAATGGCTTCCAGGCCCTCAAAGGCATCGATCTGGACGTCGCCGAAGGTGACTTTTTCGCCTTGCTCGGCCCCAACGGCGCCGGTAAATCCACCACAATCGGTATTCTTTCGACCCTGGTCAACAAGACCAGCGGCACGGTGAACGTGTTCGGCCACGACCTGGACCGCGAGCCTTCTGCGCTCAAGCGCTGCCTGGGCGTGGTGCCGCAGGAATTCAACTTCAACCAGTTCGAAAAGACCTTCGATATCGTCGTCACCCAGGCTGGCTATTACGGCATCCCACCCAAGCTTGCCAGGGAACGCGCCGAGCAGTACCTGACCCAGTTGGGCCTGTGGGACAAGCGCGACGTGCAGTCGCGTTCGCTGTCGGGTGGCATGAAGCGCCGGCTGATGATTGCCCGTGCGCTGATCCATGAGCCGCGCCTGCTGATTCTCGATGAGCCCACCGCTGGTGTGGACATCGAGCTGCGCCGGTCGATGTGGAGCTTCCTCACCGAGCTCAACCAGAAGGGCATCACTATCATCCTCACCACGCATTACCTGGAAGAGGCTGAGCAGCTGTGCCGTAACATCGGCATCATCGACCACGGCACCATCGTCGAGAACACCAGCATGCGCCAGCTACTGGGCAAGCTGCATGTCGAAACCTTCGTTCTCGACCTCAAGCAGGACCTGCCCGCCGCCCCTGCGCTACAGGGCTACCCGTGCCGGTTGATCACCCCGCATACCCTGGAGGTGCAGGTGGACAAGGACATCGGCATCACGGCGCTGTTCGGCCAGCTGGCGCTGCAGAACATCGAAGTGCAGAGCTTGCGCAACAAGACCAACCGACTTGAGGAGCTGTTCGTGTCCCTGGTGGAAAAAAACCTGTCGAAGGTGGCCGTATGAGTGTGGAACTGCGCACCAACTGGGTCGCCCTCAACACCATCGTCTACCGTGAAGTGCGGCGCTTCCTGCGGATCTGGCCACAGACCTTGCTGCCGCCAGCGATCACCATGGTCCTGTACTTCGTCATCTTCGGTAACCTGATCGGCCGGCAGATCGGCGACATGGGTGGTTTTACCTACATGGAGTACATCGTGCCCGGGTTGATCATGATGTCGGTGATCACCAACTCTTATGGCAATGTGGTGTCGAGTTTCTTCGGCAGCAAGTTCCAGCGCTCGATCGAAGAACTGATGGTGTCGCCGGTATCGCCGCACACTATTCTCGTCGGCTATGTGCTGGGCGGCGTATTGCGTGGGCTGGCAGTGGGGGTGATCGTCACGATCCTGTCGATGTTCTTTACTCACCTGCAGGTGCATCACCTTGGCGTCACTGTCGTCGTGGTGCTGCTGACGGCCACGATTTTCTCGTTGCTCGGCTTCGTCAACGCGGTGTTCGCACGTAACTTCGATGACATCTCGATCATCCCCACTTTCGTGCTGACGCCGCTGACGTACCTGGGCGGGGTGTTCTATTCGATCAACCTGCTGCCGCCGTTCTGGCAGGCCGTGTCAATGGCCAACCCGGTGCTGCACATGGTCAACTCGTTCCGCTACGGCATCCTAGGGGTGTCGGATATCAGCATTGGCACGGCGATCACCTTCATGCTGGTCGCCACTGCGGTGCTCTACACCCTCTGCATTCGCCTGCTGGTCAGCGGCCGCGGCATGCGTGCATGAGCATTTGAGCTTGCGCCGGCGCCACTGCCGGCCAACCCACCAGCGCCAATACAGCATGGTGGTGAAGTAGGCGAGGATGCCCAGCACCACGCCGCACACCACCGAGCCCAGCAGGAAGGGTTGCCACACGGTCGACAGTTGGTCGGTGATCCATTCGAAGGTCAGTTCGTCGGGCAGTGTGCGCGGCGGGATCTGCAACAGCCAGGCGCCGGTCATGTAGGTGATGAAGAACACCGGTGGCATGGTCAGCGGGTTGGTCAGCCATACCAGGCTGACGGCGATTGGCAGGTTGCCACGTACCGGGATCGCCAGCGCAGCGGCCAGCAGCATCTGCATGGGGATGGGGATCAGCGCTGCGAACAGCCCCACGCCCATGGCCCGAGCCACCGAGTGCCGGTTCAGGTGCCAGAGGTTCGGGTCGTGCAGCAATTTGCCGAAAAAGCGTAAGGACTTGTGTTCCCGAATGCTGGTCGGATCCGGCATGTAGCGTTTGAAAAGACGGCGCGGCATGTAGGCTCCCGGGGCGTTTATCGGGGCAGTATGCCTTGAATCCCTAACCGCCTCGTTTAGAGTTTGTGACAATTGTTGAGCAAGGTTTGCCAGCATTTGCGCTATGCCTCAGAAGGTCATTTCGCTTCTGGGGCTCTACCTTATGCGCACAGGGATGTTTGCGCTCGCACTCGGGCTGCTTTGCCTGGGTTTTCTTCCCGTATTGCCATCGGTCGGATGGCTGCTTGTGCTGTTGCTCGGCGCCGTCGCCAGCCTGTTCACCCGGTTGTGGCCATTGGGCTGCTTTGTGCTGGGGCTGTGCTGGGCGTGCTGGTCGGCCCAGAACGCGCTGGACGATCGGCTCGCGCCTGGGCTTGATGGCCGCACAGTGTGGCTGGAGGGCAGGGTAGCCGGCCTGCCGAGCCGCACCGCGCAAGGTGTGCGGTTCGAGCTGGAGCAGGCCGCTTCGCGGCGTGGCGCATTGCCACGGCGCTTGCAGCTGAGCTGGTACGACGGGCCGCCACTCAGGGCGGGCGAGCATTGGCGTTTGGCGGTGACCTTGCAGCGCCCTGCCGGGCTGCTGAACCCGCACGGGCCTGATCGCGAAGCGCAGTTGCTGGCCCGGCGGATTGGCGCCACTGGCACGGTCAAGGCTGGGCAGGTGTTGAACGCAGTGGCCGGTGGCTGGCGGGACGAACTGCGCCAACGCCTGCTGGCGGTCGATGCCAACGGCCGGCAGGCGGCGCTGGTGGCGTTGGTGCTTGGGGATGGCGGGGGCCTGGCCCGCGAGGATTGGCAGACGTTGCAGGCCACGGGCACGGTCCACCTGCTGGTGATCTCTGGGCAGCATATCGGTCTGGTCGCGGGCCTGCTGTATGGCTTGGTCGCCGGGCTGGCGCGGTGGGGGCTTTGGCCCGCACGGCTGCCCTGGTTGCCCTGGGCGTGTGGCTTGGCCATGGCGGCAGCACTGGCCTATGGCTGGCTGGCCGGCGCTGGCGTACCGGTACAGCGCGCCTGCCTGATGCTGGCCGTGGTGCTGCTCTGGCGCCTGCGTTTTCGCCACCTCGGCGCCATGCTGCCGTTGCTGCTGGCGCTGGTCGCGGTGCTGCTGGTCGAACCGTTGGCGGGGCTGTTGCCTGGGCTCTGGCTGTCGTTTTCTGCCGTGGCCATTCTTATTTATTGCTTCAGCGCCCGGTTGGGCGGCTGGCGGCCCTGGCAGGCCTGGACGCGCGCGCAGTGGGTGATCGCTATCGGTTTGCTGCCGGTGCTGCTGGCCACTGGTTTGCCGGTGAGCCTGAGCGCGCCGCTGGCCAATCTGCTGGCGGTACCGTGGGTCAGCCTGGCGGTTTTGCCGTTGGCGTTGCTGGGTACGTTGCTTTTGCCCCTGCCGGGCTTCGGGGAGGCGCTGTTGTGGCTGGCCGGTGGCTTACTGGATGTGCTGTTCAGGGGGTTGGCCGTGGTCGCGGGCTTGCGGCCAGCCTGGTTGCCGCCGGCTCTGCCACTGTGGGCCTGGGCGTTGGTTGGCGTGGCCGCGCTGTTGGTGTTGTTGCCCCGTGGCGTGCCCATGCGCGGGTTGGGTGGGGTCATGCTGCTGGCCCTGTGGGTACCCAGAGAGCCGGTGGCGGCAGGGCAGGTGGAAGTCTGGCAGTTGGATGTCGGCCAGGGGCTGGCGGTACTGCTGCGTACCCGTCATCACAGCCTGCTCTACGATGCCGGGCCGGCCAAGGGTGAGTACGACCTGGGCGAGAAGGTGGTGCTGCCAACCCTGCGCAAGTTGGGGGTGGGCAGCCTTGACCTGATGTTGATCAGCCACGCCCACGCCGACCATGCGGGCGGTGCTGGGGCTATCCACCGTGGGCTGCCGGTCAGGCGGATGCTGGGTGGCGAGGCGCTGGAGGGCCTGGCGCTGCAACCATGTGCCAGTGGGGAGCAATGGGAATGGGATGGGGTGCGCTTTTCGCTATGGCGTTGGGCCGAAGGGCAAAGCAGCAATGACCGCTCTTGTGTGCTGCTAGTCGAGGCGCAGGGGGAGCGGCTGCTGTTGGCTGGGGATATGGAGGCGGGTGCCGAACGGTCATGGCTGGCGGCCCACGGGGCGACACGTATCGATTGGTTGCAGTCACCGCACCATGGCAGCCGTAGTTCGTCCACCGAGGCGTTTATCCGCGCTACGGCGCCGCGCGGGGTACTGATCTCGCGGGGGCGTAACAACAGTTTTGGTCATCCACATGCGCAAGTGGTCGAACGTTATCGGCGGCATGGGCTGGCGATTCATGATACGGCGGTGGAAGGGGCGTTGCGGTTGGTGTTGGGGGCGCAGGGGGCGGTGGAAGGTGTGCGCGGGCAGCGGCGGTTTTGGCGGGGTGGGGAATGAGGCCCTGAAGCGCTACCGCTGAAAACCCGGCAGCCAATTCCCTGACCTTCGGCAGATGAGCCCCCTGCGCTCCTATGATAGAGTGGCGGCCTTTTTCCGAAGGGGCGTTTACTGTGTGGGAATTGGTCAAGTCCGGTGGTTGGATGATGCTGCCGATCATTCTGAGTTCCATCGTTGCCATGGCTATCGTCGTCGAGCGCCTGTGGACCCTGCGCGCCAGCCGCGTGACCCCGCCACACCTGCTGGGCCAGGTCTGGATGTGGATCAAGGACAAGCAACTCACCAGTGACAAGCTCAAGGCCCTGCGCGCCGATTCGCCGTTGGGCGAAATCCTCGCTGCGGGCCTGGCCAACTCACGCCATGGTCGCGAGATCATGAAAGAGTGCATCGAGGAGGCAGCGTCGCGCGTCATCCACGACCTTGAGCGCTACATCAGCACCCTCGGCACCATTGCCGCGATGGCCCCGCTGCTGGGCTTGCTGGGCACCGTATTGGGCATGATCGACATCTTCAGCGCCTTCATGGGCTCGCAGATGACTGCCAATGCCGCTGTGCTGGCCGGCGGTATCTCCAAGGCACTGGTCACCACCGCAGCGGGCTTGATGATCGGTATCCCGGCGGTGTTCTTCCACCGCTTCCTGCTGCGCCGCATCGATGAGCTGGTAGTCGGTATGGAGCAAGAGGCGATCAAGCTGGTGGAAGTGATTCAGGGCGACCGCGAAGTCGAAGTGGCCGGAGGCAAGGCGTGAAGTTTCGGCGCAATCGCCAGCGGGAGAACGTCGACATCAACCTGGCGTCGTTGATCGACGTGGTGTTCGTCCTGCTGCTGTTCTTCGTGGTCACCACCACCTTCACCCGCGAGACGCAACTGCGCGTCGAGCTGCCCGAGGCCGCCAGTGCCGAGCAGCCGCCGGCCGATGAGGGCAAGCGGGTGGAGATCACCATCAGCGCCGAGGGCGTGTATTCGGTGAACAACAACCTGCTGCCCAAGAGCGACCTGGCCACCTTGAGCGAGGCCATCGAGCAGGCGTCGGGCGGTGATCACAGTTTGCCGCTGGCGATCAGCGCCGATGGCAAGACCCCGCACCAGGCCGTGGTTACCGCGATGGATGCGGCCGGCAAGCTCGGCTTCAGCCAGTTGCGCATGACCACCGTCGAGGCCGCCCAGGGGACACCTTGATGGCCTTCGCCGACCGTTTGCTCGCTGCCTGGTACGCCGGGCATCCGGCGCTGGCGCTGCTGCGCCCGCTCGAAGCCCTGTACCGCCGTGTGGTGATGCGCAAGCGTGCGCGTTTTCTCAGGGGTGAAAGCGCCAGCTACCGAGCCCCGGTGCCGGTCATCGTGGTGGGCAATATCACTGTGGGCGGTACTGGCAAGACGCCGATGATCCTCTGGCTGATCGAGCATTGCCGAAAGCAGGGGCTCAAGGTGGGGGTGGTCAGCCGCGGTTATGGCGCCAAGCCCATGCATCTGCCCTGGCGCGTCGAGGCCGATCAGCGCGCCGAACAGGCCGGTGATGAACCGCTGTTGATCGTGCAGCGCACGGGCGTGCCGCTGATGATCGACCCTGATCGGTCCCGCGCCGTACAGGCGCTGCTGGCCAGCGAGCCGCTTGACCTGATCCTGTGCGATGACGGCATGCAGCACTACCGCCTGGCGCGCGACCTTGAGCTGGTGCTGATTGATGCCGCCCGTGGCCTTGGCAATGGGCGCTGCCTGCCGGCCGGGCCGCTACGCGAGCCGGTCGAACGCCTGCAAGAGGCCGATGCGGTGCTGTTCAACGGTGCCAGCGCTGACGCAGAAGCAGGTTTTTCCTTCCGCTTGCAGCCGTCCGCGCTGGTCAATGTGCGCAGCGGCGAGCGTCGCGGCCTTGATCTGTTCCCGGCAGGCCAGCGCCTGCATGCGGTGGCGGGTATCGGTAACCCGCAACGTTTCTTCAATACCCTGCTGGGGCTAAACTGGCAGCCGGTGCCGCACCCTTTTGCCGACCACGCACAATTCAGCGCCGACCGCCTGTCGTTCACACCGCCATTGCCGCTGGTGATGACCGAGAAGGACGCGGTCAAATGCCGTGCCTTCGCTGCCAACGACTGGTGGTACCTGGCCGTCGAGGCGCAGCCGTCGCCGGCGTTCAGCGCCTGGTTCGACAGCCAGCTGCAACGCTTGCTGCCTGGGCACCGTAAGCCCTGAGCCCCTAATCAATTGCCGGCCACTTGGCCTCAAGGAAGCTTCCATGGACACCAAACTGCTCGATATCCTGGCCTGCCCGATCACCAAAGGCCCGCTCAAGCTCAGCGCCGACAAGACCGAGCTGATCAGCAAGGGCGCGGGCCTGGCCTACCCGATCCGCGACGGCATCCCGGTGATGCTGGAAAGCGAAGCGCGTACCCTGACCGACGACGAGCGTCTGGACAAATGAGCCTGGACTTCACCGTGGTGATTCCCGCCCGCCTGCGCTCCACGCGCCTGCCGGGCAAGCCGCTGTTAACGATCGCCGGCAAGCCGATGATCCAGCACGTGTGGGAACAGGCGCGTAAAAGTGCTGCCAGCCGTGTAGTCATCGCCACCGACGATGCCAGTATCGTCGAGGCCTGCCAGGCGTTTGGCGCCGAAGTGCTGCTGACCCGCGCCGACCATGAGTCCGGCACCGATCGCCTGGCCGAAGTGGCGGCGCGTCTCGGCTTGCCTGCCGACGCCATCGTGGTCAATGTGCAGGGTGACGAGCCGCTGATCCCGCCGGTGATCATCGACCAGGTGGCGGCGAACCTCGCGGCCCACCCGGAAGCCGGCATCGCCACCCTGGCCGAGCCGATCCACGAGCCGCAGGCCGTGTTCAACCCCAATGCGGTCAAGGTCGTCAGCGACAAGAACGGCCTGGCCTTGAGTTTCAGCCGTGCGCCGCTGCCCTGGGCGCGTGATGCCTTCGCCAAGGGCCGCGACCAACTGCCCGAAGGTGTGCCCTACCGCCGTCACATCGGCATGTATGCCTACCGCGTGGGCTTTTTGCAGGACTTCGTCGGCTGGGGCCCGTGCTGGCTTGAGCAGACCGAGGCGCTGGAGCAGTTGCGCGCCCTGTGGCATGGCGTGCGCATTCATGTCGAAGACGCCATCGAGGCGCCCGCCGTGGGTGTCGACACCCCTGAAGACCTGGAGCGCGTAAGGCGCCTGCTGGAGGCTTGATGCGCGTCCTGTTCGTTTGCCTGGGCAACATCTGCCGCTCGCCCACCGCCGAGGGCGTGCTGCGTCATCAGTTGCAGGCCGCAGGGCTTGCCGAGCAGGTGCACGTGGCGTCGGCTGGTACCGGTGACTGGCACGTCGGCAAGGCCCCAGACGGCCGTACCTGCAAGGCCGCGCTGGCCCGCGGGTATGACCTTTCGCAGCAACGCGCCCAGCAGGTGAGCGTGGCGCACTTTGCCGAGTACGACCTGATCCTGGCCATGGACGAGAGCAACCTGAGCCACTTGCGTGCCCTGCGCCCGCATTCGGCGTCAGGTGAGCTCGACCTTTTCCTGCGCCGCTATGGCGCGGAGCTGAATGAGGTGCCAGACCCGTACTACGGTGGCGCCGCCGGTTTCGAGCAGGTGCTGGACCTGATCGAGGTGGCGTGCCAGGCATTGGTGGTGGAAATCAAGGGGCGGTTATGACAGCGCTTTGGCAGGAGCAGGTTTCGCTCAAGCCTTTCAATACCTTCGGCATTGACGTCAAGGCCCGGTATTTCAGCCAGGTGCATGATGATGACGAGGTGCGCGAAGCGCTGGCCCAGGCACAGCAGCGCGGGCTGCCGGTGCTGGTCATCGGCGGAGGCAGCAACCTGCTGTTGACCGGTGATATCGATGCGCTGGTGCTGCACATGGCCAGCCGTGGCCGCCGCGTGCTGAGCGATGACGGCGAGCGCGTGGTGGTTGAAGCCGAGGCGGGTGAGCCTTGGCACCCGTTCGTGCAGTGGGCGCTGGCGCAAGGTTTGTGCGGGTTGGAAAACCTCAGCCTGATCCCGGGCACCGTGGGCGCAGCACCGATGCAGAACGTGGGCGCCTATGGCGTCGAGATCAAGCATGTGTTCGCCGGCTTGACTGCGCTGGATCGCCAGACCGGTGAGTTGCGTGATTTTGGTCTGGAAGAGTGCGCCTTTGGCTATCGCGACAGCCTGTTCAAGCGTAACCCTGGCCGCTGGTTGATCTTGCGGGTGCGCTTTGCGCTGAGCCATACGCTGCAGGCTCATCTGGATTATGGGCCGGTACGCCAGCGCTTGGTGGAGCAGGGCGTTGAACAGCCCAGCGCGCAGGCGATCAGCGACGCTATCTGCAGCATTCGCCGGGAGAAGTTGCCGGACCCGGCCGAATTGGGCAATGCCGGGAGTTTTTTCAAGAACCCGGTGGTCTCTGCTGAACTTGTCGAGGGTATTCGCGGGCGTTTCCCGGGCGTTGTGGCTTACCTTCAGGCTGATGGCCAGGTGAAGTTGGCGGCGGGGTGGCTGATCGAGCAGGCGGGCTGGAAGGGGTATCGCGATGGCGATGCGGGCGTGCATCGGCTGCAGTCGTTGGTGCTGGTCAACTATGGCCAGGCGAGCGGGGCGCAGTTGCATGACTTGGCGCGGCGCATCCAGGCGGACATCCGCGAGCGGTTCGGGGTTGAGCTCGAGATGGAGCCTAATCTGTACTGATTGTTTGGTGCGGGCCGTAGTGCCGCCATAAAAGCGCATAGCCGGTAGCGGCCGCTTCCCGGCGGTGGGAATCCAGTTGCTGGCAAGCCCGGCAGGCGCTTTGGGGCCGATGTAAATCGTGACGCTGCCGTCCGCATTTTTCTTCATCGCGTCCAGGTCATAGGAGGACAGTGTCGTGCGATTGGTATCGCTGTAGATGAACGGCATGGTGTCACGGTTATAAACGGTCAATGCCCAGAACTGTTTGACCGGCATGTTGGCGGGGACGCTGATCTTGTAGGTCTTGCCAGGCTCAAAGGGTTTGCCGTTTTTATCGGACATGGCCATCAGGTATTGGGTTGCCGGTGAGTCGCTCAATGCCTTCGGCATATAGGTACACCAGAAGTACTCCGCCGCCCGACCGATCAGATCAATACTGTCGGCGTACTCAAAGGAGAAACGCTTGTTTTCATCCGTCATCAACAGCGAAGCATAGTGGCGATCCGGCCAATAGAACTTGTCTTTGGGCAGGTTATCGAACCTCAGCGATGGTCAGCTGCCATGCGTAGAGACACGACCTTAGACCATATCGCGGAAAGGCTCCAACGCTGGTGAATTTTGCACATTGATCGCCGTTGCCTACGCTCATCCCTGCTTAGTCGATTTCAGGGGATGAGTGATGGATCTGGAAAAACATTGGAGTTACACCCGTTCGGCACTGTTCGCGTCGCTGTGCGTTGTACCCATGGCCCAGGCTGAAGATTCGGCAGAATTGGCGAAAAAAGCCCTCAATCCCGTGGCAGCCATGTACAGCTTGCCGGTGCAATACAACTGGGATCAGAAAATGGGGCCGAGCGGGGAAGGCATGCACAGCGTGACCAATATTCAGCCAGTGCTGCCATTTACCCTCAACGATGACTGGAACCTGATTTCGCGCACCATCCTGCCGATTATTGATCAACACGGCCTGGCACCCAACGGTGCGGCGGACAAGTCGGGTGTCGGCGATATCACCCAGAGCTTTTTCTTCTCGCCCAAAGAGCCTACGGAAAGTGGCTGGATACTCGGTGTCGGCCCGGCGTTGTTGGTTCCCACCGGTAGTGATGAATTGCTCGGTAGTGAACAGTGGGGCATCGGCCCGACCGCCGTTGCGCTTAAACAGGCCAATGGCTGGACTCACGGAATACTTGCCAACCATATCTGGGGGCTGGAGGGCAGCCCGCCGGACGACAAGGAAAAGGTCAACCAGACCTTCCTACAGCCTTTTCTTTCCTACACCACCAGCACGCTCACCACGTATGGGGTCAATACGGAATCGACCTACAACTGGCAGTCACGCGAATGGTCGGTGCCGATCAATCTCACGGTCACGCAATTGTTGAAGATCTCAGGGCACCCACTGACGGTACAGGCTGGGCCGCGATACTGGCTCGACAGCCCGGATGATGGCCCACAGGGCTGGGGGGTTCGCTTCGCCGTAACGTTGTTGTTTCCACGCTGAGACAGAGGCGAAGCGATCAGCATTCAGAAGCGCCAGGTCGCACCGCCACCAATGATATGTAAGGCCGCATTGCGGTAAGTACCCGAAAGCGTATCACCCGAGCGTGCTTTCGTTTGTTCGACGTCCATATCGCCGAGCCAAACCAGGGTATAGGCTGCGTGCAAATCCAGCCCTTCATCGATTTGGTAGTTGACTCCAGTAGCCAGTCGCCAGGCTTCCCCCATGGGGTTGTCAACCGTACGATCCTTATCATCGACTGCTGAGCTGTCGTAACCGATGCCCATGCTCCAGCGTAATTTTTGGGTGGCCTGGTATTGGGTGCCAATCGAGGCGTGCCAGGTGTCTTTGTATTTGCGGTCAACGGTTCGGCTGACATCGGTAGCGCTTACGTCGACGTCTATGCCGATGCTGCCAAACTCACTCCAGTCTTGCCAGCCGAGGCTGCCGAGTAGCTTCCATTGCGAATTCAATTCATGTGCGACGCTGATGAGAGCGGTCTGTGGCACCGCCATATCCAAGTCGAGATCATTCACATCGAGTCTGCTCAACGCGGCGTTGATTAGTGGATTACTGACCTTGTTCACACTGGGGCTGTCCTTGAATTCCAGATCGATCTTGCTGGTGTAGGCCAAACCAATCTGCGTGCGCGCGTTCAGTCGGTACAGCAGCCCCAGATTCACCCCGGTTCCGACATCCGTGTCTTTATACTCCAGTTGCCCGTCGGGACTGTCACGCAGTCCGAGCAAGTTGTTGTTGATGGCCATCTCGTTACGGTAGTAGGCGAACATGATGCGCGGCCCTATACCGATGGACAGATCATCGGTGAATTTGTGCGCCAGGGTGGGCTGAAACGACACACCGATAATTGCGGCCTCTTGATTGAAATAGCGGCCAGCCCAGTCGTCGTCGTAATTCAGTGCGAGTCCAAAGTTACCGTACATGCCAAAACCCACCGCTGAGCGCTCGTCGATTTGATGACTGATGAACAGACTGGAACCGGGCAAGTATTGCAGGGCGTTGCCCCCTTCGTTGCCGTCGAACTGATTGTTACTGTCGCGGGAAAAGCGCATGTGGCCAAGAATTACCTGGGCATTGGCGCTGACCTGGGTTCCTTGCAGCTCGGTGATACCCGCCGGGTTGCTCATGAGAACACTGGGATCGCTGGCCAATGCAGCGGCGCCCGCGTTGGCCAGGCCGTTACCTTCCTGACCGGTTTCATAAACCAGAATTCCGCCCGCCCAGGCGTCGCCAGCAAGCAGACCAAGGCCGAAAATGATTGAGTGTGCAAGACGTTGGCGGCTGAGGTTGAGTGTATTCATCGCGCTTCCCTTTACGAACTCGGCGGGCACTGCGTATCGCCATCCAAGATGACTTAACGAAGTTTTGAAGCTTAGTCATGAATCGTAGAAATGCGATCACTGGCGGTGGACGCAGGTTTGACGGACGGTAAGCGCGCGCCTAGGGTTCACACGGTATTCAGTCTCAGGTCGATCTTAGAGACGGCTTGTGTCCGTCGCACCTGCACGTGAAAGGACGCTCACCATGATTTCATCACGCCATTGGTTGTCTTGTGTTCTGCCCTTGTGTGTTGCGCTCGGCAGCGCGATGCACGCGCAAGCCAGCACGCCGGATTTACTGCTGACCACGCCCGCAACACCTGACGTGGTGGAAAAGGGAATGCAAGCTGATGGCTATAGCCTGGCGATCTCGGCTTACAACTGGGGTTATCCGCTGGTGCGCATGGAAAGAGTGGCACGGGAATACATTACCGTTCCTTCGCCAAAACCAGACACCAGCTATCGCGCCGGCCTTAACCAGATTGGCTGGGCAACCGCGCTGGCGTCGCCGTCCGCCAAGGACATGCCCACCGCCAACAATGACACCTACTACATGAGCGCGGTGCTGGATCTAACCGAGCCCTATGTCTTGAGCGTGCCCGATACCGATGACCGCTATTACGTGGTCGATGTATTCAACATGTGGCAAGAACTTGAGCACTATGTCGGACGACGCACTACTGGCACCAAGGCCGGCAAATATGTCCTGGTGCCACCGGACTGGAAGGGCGAGTTGCCAAAGGACGCGAAGCGCCTCGACGTCTCGACCAAAAAAATCTGGCTGTGGGGGCGCATTCACGTCAAGCAGGGTGAAGATGTCGCGCCGATCCTCGCCTTGCAGAAACAGTTCAGTGTCGTGCCGTTGAGTGGCAAGTCGAACAAGGATGGGGCATTGCCTGCATTGCCGCAGACGGGCGACGACCCGCTGGGTTTCTTCATCGAACTGGCGTCGGCGCTCAAGGACAACCCGGTCAAGCCTGCCGACGCAGCATTGTTTGCCCAATTCGCCCGCATCGGCCTGACGGAAAAAGGCTTTTCACCCGATAAGCTGAATCCGGCCACTCGCAAAGGTCTAGAGCAAGGTTTGAAAGATGCCCCCTACGTGGCGATCGCGTCGCTGGCGAGCACGTCGGAAGTGCGCAATGGCTGGAACTGGGTGACCGGTCTTGACAGCTTTGGCTTCAACTACCCGCTACGCGCCATGGTGGCTGGCCCCTATCTGGGAGGCCAGGGTGAGCGTGAAGCGATGTATCCGTTGCGCTTCACCGATAGCCAGAATCAACCACTCACAGGGGCCAACCAATATGAAATAAAACTGGCCTCTGCACCGCCGGTGAATGCGTTCTGGTCGCTGACCATGTACAACGCTAGCGACAAAATGTTGGTCGACAACGAGATCAGTCGCTACAAGGTCGGCCCCGATACAAAGGGTTTGAAAGTCGCGGCGGACGGTTCGATTACCATTCCGATCTCCCACAAAAAACCGCAGGGAGAGAATGCCGCCAACTGGCTACCGGCACCCGAAGGCGGTTTCTACGTGATGTTACGTTTGTATCAACCTTCAGAGGAGGCTCTCTCGGGCAAGTGGCAGCTTCCACAGCTGAACAAGGTCAATTGAGTACCTGGGACGTCCTGTCCTAACCGTCGGCCAATAGCTTGGGCTTAGCCGTCCACTATTGGCCGATTCTGTTGAAAACGCGCAGCCACCAGGCCACTAGGCAAGAAAAAGCCCCGCCAGTTCGCACTGGCGGGGCTTTTTCATTCAGCCGTTGGCATCAACCGTGATGAGGCTTGTGCTCATCAGCGGTTTCCAGGGCCGGCTCTGCAGCTTCCTGCGCGGCCTTGGCAGCAGCTTCAGCTTCACGCTTGCGGCGACGGACTTCACGTGGGTCGTTCGGCGCGCGGCCGTTGGCCAGCATGACGGTAGCAGCTTCAACCACGGCAGGTGCCTCGACCGGTGCAGGCTCGACAACAACTGGCGCTGGCTCCACGACCACTTCGGGTTGCGCTTCGACAACCACGGCAGCCTGCTCGGCAACCACGGCTTCTTCAACGACTACCGGCGCCTGCTCGATTTCGCCGGCTTCAACTGCTGGCGCTTCGACTGGGGCTTCGACAGGCGCTTCGGCAACGACCACCGCTTCAGCGGCAGGGGCCGCTTCGACAACTGGCTGCGGCGTGACTTCGACCACGGGCTCGGCGCTGGCCTCGACCACGGCGACAGGCTCGCTGAGCGGTTGCTCAACCACAGGGGCAACAGCGGCTTCCTCGGCCTGTGCAACAGCTTCGACCTGCTCGGACGGTTTGGCGGCTTCGCTGTTGTCGGTTTCGACGACTTCGGCGGTGGCGCGCTCGGCCTGCTGGTTGGCTTGCGCTTCGGCATCGGCGCTGATGTTGCTGCTGGCAACAGCTGCGGTGACGGCCAGGCCGGCAGCCAGTTCGGCACCCAGCTCGGTGGCCTGGTGCTGTTGTGGCTGCTCTTCGCTGCCTTCGTCTTCGCTGCCTTCGATCAGCTCACCGTTGGCATTGCGCTGACGCTCGCGACGGTTGCTGCGACGACGCTGGCCGCGGGAACGGCGACGTGGACGCTCGCCATCTGCGCCTTCCTGCTCGTCCTGCAGCAGTTCATCGTTCGGCAGTTGCTCTTCGGCAAGCTCTGCAGCCTGCTCGGCTGCTTCTTCGGCGGCACGTGGCTGGCGCTCTTCACGCGGCGGGCGTGGGGCACGCTCTTCGCGTGGGGCGCGTTCTTCACGAGGGGCACGCTCTTCACGCGGCGCACGTTCTTCGCGAGGGGTACGCTCTTCACGCGGGGCGCGTTCTTCACGAGGGGCACGCTCTTCACGCGGTGCACGTTCCTCACGTGGTGCACGTTCTTCACGGGCTACACGCTCTTCACGTGGCTGACGCTCTTCGCGTGCAACCGGTGCCGGCGTGGCCTCCAGTGGCTCGCGCAGTTCGCGTACCGGGCGCTCTTCGCGGTTGCCACGACGGTCTTCGCGTGGCTGGCGTGGTTGGCGCTCTTCGCGAGGTGCGCGTTCTTCACGCGGCGCGCGTTCTTCGCGAGGCTGGCGCTCTTCACGCGGGGCGCGCTCGGCACGCTCTTCGCGTGGTTTGCGCTCTTCGTCGCGGCGGCCATTGCGGTTGCGGCTCTGCTGGCGGCCGTTACGGCGTTCTTCGTTGCGTGGCGTGCGATCAGCGGCTGGTTTTTCGGCCGTGACGGCCGGTGCGGCGACCGGTTCGTCCTTGCCGGCGAACAGGCTGACCAGCGACTTGACCAGGCCTTTGAACAGGCTCGGCTCTGGGGCGCTTGGCGCTGGGGCTACCGGTGCGGCGGGCTGCTGAGGCTCTTCGACAGCGCTCGGCACCGGCGCACTGGTGCGGGCCGGGGCGGTCTTGACCGCAGCCTCCTGGCGAACCAGGGTGCGCGTGGCGGCGGGTACCGGCGTCGCTTCTTCGGTCTCGGTGGCGGCGATCTCGTAGCTGGATTGGTTGTTCAGCACTTCCGGGTTGTCATCGCGCAGGCGCTGGACTTCGAAGTGCGGGGTTTCCAGGTGATCGTTCGGCAGGATGATGATGCGTGCGCGGGTGCGCAGTTCGATCTTGGTGATCGAGTTGCGTTTCTCGTTGAGCAGGAACGCGGCGACCGGGATCGGCACCTGGGCGCGCACTTCGGCGGTGCGGTCTTTCAGGGCTTCTTCTTCGATCAGGCGCAGAATGGCCAGCGACAGCGATTCGACATCACGGATGATGCCGGTGCCCGAGCAGCGTGGGCAGACGATGCCGCTGCTTTCGCCCAGCGATGGGCGCAGGCGCTGACGGGACATTTCCAGCAGGCCGAAGCGCGAGATGCGACCCACTTGCACGCGGGCACGGTCGGCTTCGAGGCACTCACGCACACGCTCTTCAACGGCGCGCTGGTTCTTGGCCGGGGTCATGTCGATGAAGTCGATGACGATCAGGCCGCCGATGTCGCGCAGACGCAGTTGGCGGGCGATTTCCTCGGCCGCTTCCAGGTTGGTCTGCAGGGCGGTTTCCTCGATGTCGCTGCCTTTGGTGGCGCGCGCCGAGTTGATGTCGATGGAAACCAGGGCCTCGGTCGGGTCGATCACGATCGAGCCGCCGGACGGCAGGTCGACGACACGCTGGAAGGCGGTTTCGATCTGGCTTTCGATCTGGAAGCGGTTGAACAGTGGCACGCTGTCTTCGTACAGCTTGACCTTGCTGGCGTACTGCGGCATCACCTGGCGGATGAAGGTCAGGGCTTCTTCCTGGGCGTCGATGCTGTCGATCAGCACTTCGCCGATGTCCTGACGCAGGTAGTCGCGGATGGCGCGGATGATGACGTTGCTTTCCTGGTAGATCAGGAATGGCGCAGCGCGGTCAAGGGAGGCTTCCTTGATGGCGGTCCACAGCTGCAGCAGGTAGTCGAGGTCCCACTGCATTTCTTCGCTGCTGCGGCCAAGGCCGGCAGTGCGCACGATCAGGCCCATGTCGCCCGGCACGGTCAGGCCGTTCAGGGCTTCGCGCAGTTCGTTGCGCTCTTCGCCTTCGATGCGGCGAGAGATGCCACCAGCGCGTGGGTTGTTGGGCATCAGCACCAGGTAGCGACCGGCCAGGCTGATGAAGGTGGTGAGGGCGGCGCCTTTGTTGCCGCGCTCTTCCTTCTCGACCTGGACGATGACTTCCTGGCCTTCGCTGAGGACGTCTTTGATGTTGACGCGGCCTTCGGGGGACTTCTTGAAGTACTCGCGGGAGATTTCTTTCAGCGGCAGGAAGCCGTGACGTTCGGAACCGAAGTCGACGAAGGCGGCTTCGAGGCTAGGTTCGATGCGGGTGATCTTGCCTTTGTAGATGTTGGCCTTTTTCTGCTCACGCGCGCCGGACTCGATGTCCAGGTCGTAGAGGCGTTGGCCGTCCACCAGGGCTACACGCAACTCTTCGGGTTGAGTTGCGTTAATCAGCATTCTTTTCATGTTGTACCGTCGGTTTCCGGGCTGCCGGAAACGGCGTTCGGCACACACGACGTCTCATGGTCGGTGCCAAGGTGCGCAAAGGGTGGCGGGCCACCCCCGTGTCGAGCGACGTTCGGCACCAGCCGGTTGCCCAGCCTGCCGTTGTCACGACGACGCGTCCTGTTTGCTGCGGTGCCTACCAGGCCCTTGTGGCTTTCGAATAGGTATCCGAATCAACCCAGCGGGCCAAGTGCACTCAGTCAGGAGGAGGAATCAACCTTCAGCCGTGGACGCCCGGAGGCATCTGTTTCAGGACCTTATCCGCTCGCCGGCCATTTCAGTGGGCCGGTGGCCGGACGCGGTGCTACACGGTCCGAGGGCTGTGCATCTCCACCCTGCACGTATCCCTGATAATTCGGGTGCTGCCGCGCGCTGAATCCGCAACGGGTTGCATTTTTCGCCAGCGCAGGTTGAGCGCTGGCGCCATTCATGTCCAAGGCAGGTATTTCCGAAGCATTCGCCGTGCGTTGCGTGCAAACGTCGGGGCGGGCAGAGGTGCAGCGAAAAGAAGCGGGTAAGCAGGTGAAACACCGCACTTGTCGTTTTTTTTCAGTCTTCTCTACACAGCGCTGGTGGCGATTCCAGGCAATTCGGTAAACTGGCGAAAACCCCGTAGGACGGCCTCGCGTCCTGGAGAATTGCGAAGGTCAGGGACCGGCGAAGAGCCTGGTGCCGCTGGCCTGCCGCTTTTGGCGGCGTTCGCGACTATAGCAGCAATGATTAAGTGCTTCAATTCCATAAAAAATTGTTATGATCCCTTGATGACGACCAATACCCCTCCGACTTCCGGCGTTCAGCTGATCGAAGTCGCGCCGGAGCTTGCCGGCCAACGCATCGACAATTTCCTCATCACGGCGCTCAAGGGCGTGCCCAAGACCTTGGTTTACCGCATCCTGCGCAAGGGTGAGGTGCGGGTCAACAAAGGGCGCGTCAAGCCTGAATACAAAATTCAGGCTGGCGATATCGTACGGGTACCGCCCGTCCGCTTGCCTGAGCGTGATGCACCTGCGCCCGTAGCCCAGGGGCTGCTGCAGCGCCTTGAAGCGGCGATTGTCTACGAAGACAAGGCGCTCATCGTGATGAACAAGCCGGCGGGTATCGCCGTGCATGGCGGCAGTGGCCTGAGTTTCGGGGTGATCGAGGCGTTGCGTCAGCTGCGTCCGGATGCCAAGGAGCTTGAGCTGGTGCATCGCCTGGACCGCGACACGTCCGGCCTGCTGATGATCGCCAAGAAGCGCAGCATGCTGCGCCACCTGCATGCCGCCCTGCGCGGCGACGGTGTCGACAAGCGCTACATGGCGTTGGTGCGTGGCCACTGGCCGACCGCGAAGAAGCAGGTCAATGCGCCGTTGCTCAAAAGCAACCTGCGCTCTGGCGAGCGCATGGTCGAGGTCAACGAGGAGGGCAAGGAGGCGCTGACCCTGTTCCGCGTGCTGCGCCGTTTCGGTGAGTTCGCCACCATTGTCGAAGCGCGTCCGATCACCGGCCGTACCCACCAGATCCGCGTGCACACCTTGCATGCCGGGCACATGATCGCCGGCGACAGCAAGTACGGCGACGAAGACTTCAGTCGCGAGATTCGCGAGCTGGGTGGCAAGCGCCTGTTCCTGCATGCCTATGCCCTGACCGTGCCACTGCCTGACGGTGGCGAGCTCAAGCTGGAGGCGCCGGTGGATGAAGTGTGGGCCAAGACTGTAGAGCGTTTGAGTGCGTCCTGAGCGATGAAAAAGTCTTATGAGCTGCTGATCTTCGACTGGGACGGCACCTTGGCTGACTCCATCGGGCGCATCGTCGAGGCCATGAACGCTGCCGCCGAGCGCGCCGGTGAGGCGCCGAGTCACGATGATGCGGTCAAGGGCATCATCGGCCTGGCCCTGGGCGAGGCGATCCATACGCTGTATCCGCACCTGACGCCCGTGCAGCTCGAGCGTTTTCGGCAGCACTATGCCGACATCTACACGGCGCTTGATCAAAAGCCGTCGCCGTTGTTCGAGGGTGTGGTCGAGTCGCTGGATGCCTTCCGTGCCGAGGGTTACCGCTTGGCGGTAGCAACTGGCAAGGCCCGTCGAGGCCTGGATCGGGTGCTCAAGGCCAATGGCTGGGAGCAGTTCTTCGATATCACCCGCGCCGCCGACGAGACCCGTGGCAAGCCACACCCGCTGATGCTCGAGGAGATTCTCAGCCATTGCGGTGTCGAGCCTGGGCGCGCGTTGATGGTCGGTGATTCGGCGTTTGATCTGCAGATGGCCAGCAATGCGGGCATGCACTCGGTGGCTGTCGGCTATGGCGCGATGTCGCTGCAGGCACTGGCCGAGTTCGGCCCGCAGGTGTGCATCGATCATTTCTCCCAGTTGCGTGAGTGGCTGGTCGGTTCCGCGTAATTTCACTTCCAAGGCAGGTGAGCATGGCAGACGAATGGAAAGCCCCAGAGTCCGAACCCGAGGAGCGCGAAGAGCGCAAGAGTTGGAAGCTGTTGGAAAAAACCCTGCTGGCGAGTGTCCAGGAGCAGCGCCGCGCACGGCGCTGGGGGATTTTCTTCAAGCTGCTGACCTTTGTTTACCTGTTCGGCATGCTGGTCTTGTTCACGCCGTTGATGGACATGGACAAGGCCGCCTCGCGCAGCGCCAGCCATACGGCATTGATCGAGGTGCGCGGCGTGATTGCCGATCAGGAGGCGGCCAGTGCCGACAACCTCGTCAAGAGCCTGCGTGAGGCGTTCAAGGACGCCAAAACCAAAGCCGTGGTGTTGCGGATCAACAGCCCGGGTGGCAGCCCGGTGCAGGCGGGCTATGTCTATGACGAGATTCGCCGGCTGCGTGCCGAGTACCCGGCGATCAAGCTGTATGCAGTGATCACCGACCTGGGGGCTTCCGGTGCCTATTACATCGCCAGTGCGGCGGATGAGATCTATGCCGACAAGGCCAGCCTGGTTGGCTCCATTGGGGTGACGGCGGCGGGTTACGGGTTTGTCGGCTCGATGGAGAAGCTGGGGGTTGAGCGGCGCACCTATACCGCAGGTGAGCACAAGGCCTTCCTTGATCCGTTCTCGCCAGAGAAGCCTGATGAGCGGGCGTTCTGGCAGGGCGTGCTGAATACCACGCACCAGCAGTTCATCGCCATGGTCAAGCAGGGGCGGGGTGATCGGCTGAAGGACAAGGAGCACCCGGAGCTGTTCAGTGGGCTGATCTGGTCGGGCGAGCAGGCCAAGGCGCTTGGCTTGGTGGATGGCTTGGGCAGTGCCAGCTATGTGGCGCGGGAGATTGTCGGCGAGAAGGAATTGGTGGATTTCACGGTTCAGGAATCGCCGTTTGACCGGTTCTCCAAGCGGATCGGCGCCAGTGTGGCTGAACATCTGGCGATGTACATGGGGTTCAAGGGGCCGTCTTTGCGCTGAGGGTTGGCCGTTGGTTGTGTGGCCCCCCTTTGCAGTACCCATGAGGTCGAGCACCGCTCGATCTCATGGTGCTGGATCGAACTACGGAACCACCACCCCTTCCTTGGTCAGCATGTCCACCAGCCGAATCAGCGGCAGCCCGACCAGGCTGGTCGCATCGCACCCATGCGTGCTTTGAAACAAACTCACCCCCAGCCCTTCGGCCTTGAAGCTCCCTGCGCAATCCAGCGGCTGTTCCGCAGCCACGTAGCGCTCCACGCGCTCTCGGCTCAGTTCCCGCATCGTCACCGTAAACGGCACGCAATCGACCTGGCATTGCCCTGTAGCGCTATTGAGTAGCGCCAGCCCGGTCAGGAAGGTGACCTGCTGCCCGCTGGCCTCCAGCAGCTGCTCGCAGGCCCGCTCGAAGCTCAAGGGCTTGCCAAGGATCTGTTCGCCCAGCACGGCCACCTGGTCCGAGCCGATGATCAGGTGCCCGGGGTGGCTGCCCGCCAGTGCCTCGGCCTTTTGTTTGGCCAGGCGCCGTACCAGCTCCACGGCAGGCTCGTCACCCAGGCGCTGCTCGTCTATATCGGGGCTTTCCCAGGTGAAGGGCAGGCGCAGGCGGGCGAGCAGTTCGCGTCTGTAAGGTGAACTGGAAGCCAGTAATAAGGGCAGCATGGTAGACTCCTGATCTGTTGTACTCATCCTATCACGCGATTTGCCGCCGAATTTCCTTTGACAGGGGCGGGGGCCATCCCTAGAATGCTGCGCCTATGTTGAATGACCCGATTCCACCTCACGTTGACCCGCGCAAATTAGCCGATCGTGGCGTAACCCTTAACGGTTCGCTGCAACTCGCTGATTTGGAAAGACTCTGCGACCCGCTTTCCGACAATGTCGGTACGGTGCAGGCGAAGTTAAATTTTGAACGAGATGAACAGCACGTGGTGGTTATCCACAGCGAGCTTGACGTCGAGGTCAAGATGGTTTGCCAGCGTTGTCTTGAGCTGGTCACCCTGCCGATCCACAGCGAATGTACTTACGCCGTGGTAAAGGAGGGTGCGAATACCCAGTCGTTGCCGAAAGGCTATGACGTGCTGGAACTGGGCGAAGATCCATTGGATCTGCAGGCGTTTATCGAGGAGGAGCTTCTGCTCGCCTTGCCAATCGTGCCTGCTCATCATCCGGAAGAATGCCAGCAGCCGGCGGGCGCAGACGAGCCCGATTCGAGCAAGGACGAGGTATCGCGGTCCAACCCGTTCAGTGTTTTGGCGCAGTTAAAGCGTGACCCAAACGTTTAGGAGTTAATCAATTATGGCTGTTCAGCAGAACAAAAAATCCCGCTCTGCCCGTGACATGCGCCGTTCGCACGACGCCCTGTCGGAAAACGCGCTGTCGGTAGAGAAAACCACCGGTGAAATTCACCTGCGCCACCACGTATCGCCAGAAGGCGTATACCGTGGTCGCAAAGTGATCGACAAGGGCGCTGACGAGTAATCCTTGTCCGCTCAGATCATCGCGATCGACGCAATGGGCGGGGACTTCGGT
Organism: Pseudomonas sp. SWRI77; assembly: GCF_014269105.1. NCBI lineage: Bacteria > Pseudomonadati > Pseudomonadota > Gammaproteobacteria > Pseudomonadales > Pseudomonadaceae > Pseudomonas > Pseudomonas sp. SWRI77. The sequence continues at coordinate 57,274 of NZ_JABWRV010000003.1, forward strand.
CCCCGCAGCATTGTCCAGGCTAGCATTGCCTGCCTTTCGGCTACCCCCTCGCTGCACCTGACCCTCGTCGGTCAACCCTCCCTCCTTGAAGATCTTGTCAGTGGCCTTGCAGCTGCGGATCGCGCGCGCCTGCAGATTGTCGCGGCCAGCGAGGTGATCGGTATGGACGAGCGGCCTTCCCAGGCGTTGCGCGGCAAGCCGGACTCGTCGATGCGCATTGCGCTCGAACTGGTGCGTGACGGCAAGGCCCAGGCCTGCGTGAGTGCCGGAAATACCGGGGCGCTGATGGCGTTGTCGCGCTTCGTGCTCAAGACCCTGCCGGGTATCGATCGGCCCGCCATGGTGGCGGCGATCCCGACCCAGGCGGGGTATTGCCAGTTGCTCGACCTGGGCGCCAATGTCGATTGCAGTGCCGAGAACCTTTACCAGTTCGCCGTGATGGGCTCGGTGGCTGCCCAGGCCTTGGGTGTTCATCGCCCGCGCGTGGCGCTGCTGAACATCGGCACCGAGGACATCAAGGGCAACCAGCAGGTCAAGCTGGCGGCCACGTTGCTGCAGAACGCCCGCGGCCTCAACTATGTAGGTTTCGTCGAAGGTGATGGCCTGTACCGTGGCGAGGCGGATGTGGTGGTGTGCGACGGCTTTGTCGGCAACATCCTGCTCAAGTCCAGCGAAGGCCTGGCGACGATGATCGGTGCGCGCATCGAGGCGTTGTTCAAGGGCGGAGTGCTGGCCCGTGCTGCCGGCGCCTTGGCCATGCCATTGCTCAAGCGCCTGCAGGCCGACCTGGCGCCGGCGCGGCACAATGGTGCAAGCTTTCTGGGGTTGCAGGGTATCGTCATCAAAAGCCATGGCTCGGCGGGTGTGCAGGGGTTTCAGAGCGCCATTCAGCGCGCGTTGATCGAGATCCAGGAGAACCTGCCGCAGCGGCTGCATGGTCGCCTTGAAGACCTGTTGCCTTAGGCATTTCGCCGATGAAGTGCTTAAATGTGACCGCTTGGTCCGCGTATCCATCCAAGTTTTCAGATTCCGCGCCAGGCTAACGCCCGGCGTACCCTATCCGACGACAAGATCATAAGGGCTTGTTCAATGTCTGCATCCCTCGCATTCGTCTTTCCTGGTCAAGGTTCCCAGTCGCTGGGCATGCTCGCCGAGCTCGGCGCCCAGAAGCCGGTGATCGTCGAAACCTTCAAGGAAGCTTCCGAAGCTTTGGGCTACGACCTGTGGAAGCTGGTCCAGGAAGGTCCGGAAGAGCAACTCAACCAAACCGACAAGACCCAGCCGGCCATTCTTACCGCCTCCATCGCCTTGTGGCGCCTGTGGCTGGAAGAGGGCGGCGCAAAGCCTGCGTTCGTTGCGGGCCATAGCTTGGGTGAATACAGCGCGCTGGTCGCCGCTGGCAGCCTGTCGCTGAAAGACGCAGTCAAGCTGGTCAAGCGCCGTGGTGAGCTGATGCAGGAGGCTGTGCCGGCCGGTCACGGCGCCATGGCCGCAATTCTTGGCCTGGGCGACGATGAAGTGAAGGCCATTTGCGTCGAGGCGGCCGAAGATGAAGTGGTCAGTGCAGTGAACTTCAACTCTCCGGGCCAGGTAGTCATTGCCGGTAACGTTGCGGCGGTGAACCGTGCCATCGAGTTGTGCAAGGCCAAAGGCGCCAAGCGTGCCTTGCCGCTGCCGGTCAGCGTGCCATCGCACTGCGCCTTGATGAAGCCTGCCGCCGAGCGTTTTGCCGAGTCGGTCAACGCCATCGAGTGGAAGGCCCCGCAGATCCCGGTGGTGCAGAACGTCACCGCCGCCATCGCCGCCGACCTCGATGCGCTCAAGCACGACCTGCTGGCGCAGCTGTACCAGCCCGTGCGCTGGGTCGAATGCGTACAGACCCTGGCCGCCAATGGCGCCGTCAATCTTGTTGAATGCGGCCCAGGCAAAGTCCTTGCCGGCCTCAACAAGCGTTGCGCCGACGGCGTGACCACCTACAACCTCAATACCCCTGATGCCGTCGCCGCCACCCGCGCGGCGCTGGCCTGAATTGGAGAAGCTTGCATGAGCCTGCAAGGTAAAGTTGCACTGGTCACCGGCGCCAGCCGTGGCATTGGCCAGGCCATCGCCCTCGAACTGGGCCGCCAGGGCGCGACCGTGATCGGCACCGCCACATCGGCCTCCGGTGCCGAGCGCATCGGCGCTATCCTGAAAGAGCACGGCATCACCGGTACCGGCATGGAGCTGAACGTGACCAGCGCCGAGTCCGTCGAAGCGGTGCTGGGCGCCATCACCGCGCAGTTCGGTGCACCGGCCATCCTGGTCAACAACGCAGGTATCACGCGCGACAACCTCATGCTGCGCATGAAGGACGACGAGTGGTTCGACGTGATCGACACCAACCTGAACAGCCTCTACCGTCTGTCCAAGGGCGTGCTGCGCGGCATGACCAAGGCGCGTTGGGGTCGTATCATCAGCATCGGCTCGGTCGTCGGTGCCATGGGTAACGCTGGTCAGGCCAACTATGCCGCCGCCAAGGCTGGCCTGGAAGGCTTCAGCCGCGCCCTGGCGCGTGAAGTGGGCTCGCGAGGCATCACCGTCAACTCGGTGACCCCAGGCTTCATCGACACCGACATGACCCGTGAGCTGCCAGAAGCGCAGCGCGAAGCCCTGCAGACCCAGATTCCGCTGGGCCGCCTGGGCCAGGCCGAGGAAATCGCCAAGGTGGTTTCCTTCCTGGCGTCCGACGGCGCAGCCTATGTGACCGGTGCTACCGTGCCGGTCAACGGCGGGATGTACATGTAAAACTGCAACTCAATGTGACGGATTTCGTAAAAAAAGAGTCATACTGCGAGCCTAAAATCCGTTATAAAGCTGCAACCAGATTCCAGGCAGAGGGTCGGGTGACTAATTCGAAGGTGCGTTTAGCTTGAAAAGCGAACGTCTTTCTATAAAATTGGTCACCGGCCAGCTGCCTGACATATGTCCATTAGGAGTGAAAACTAGGTATGAGCACCATCGAAGAACGCGTCAAGAAAATCGTCGCCGAGCAACTGGGCGTCAAGGAAGAGGAAGTGACCAACGAGAAGTCCTTCGTCGATGACCTGGGTGCCGATTCGCTTGACACCGTTGAGCTGGTGATGGCTCTGGAAGAGGAATTCGAGACCGAAATCCCAGACGAAGAAGCCGAGAAGATCACTACCGTTCAAGCCGCTATCGACTACGTCAACAGCCACAAGGCCTAAGACGTTTTAGTCGACGCTACTTGTCGGGAAAAACCGCACTGCCTTTGCTGGCGTGCGGTTTTTTCTTTGCGAGCCCCCCTTGGCTCAAGGGTATCGTTCACCGCGCACCGAGAGCCTGTTGTCATTTCATTCCATCGCATGAATGCAATGCCAAGAGACTCTGTTATTAGAAAAGGAGAGTACTGTGTCGCGTAGACGCGTCGTGGTCACCGGTATGGGTATGCTGTCACCACTGGGTACCGATGTACCGAGTACCTGGCAGGGCATTCTGGCTGGCCGCAGTGGCATCGGTCCGATCGAACATACGGATCTAGCTGCCTACTCCACCCGTTTCGGCGGCTCGGTGAAAGGCTTCGAGGTCGAGCAGTACCTGTCGGCCAAAGAGGCCCGCAAGCTTGACCTGTTCATCCAGTACGGCCTGGCGGCCGGTTTCCAGGCGGTGCGTAATGCCGGCCTGGAAGTGACCGACGCCAACCGCGAGCGTATTGGCGTGGCCATGGGCTCGGGCATCGGCGGCTTGACCAACATCGAAGAAACCAGCCGGACCTTGCATGAGCAAGGCCCGCGGCGCATTTCGCCGTTCTTCGTGCCGGGTTCGATCATCAACATGATCTCCGGCTTCCTGTCGATCCACCTGGGGCTGCAGGGGCCGAACTACGCCATTGCCACCGCCTGCACCACGGGCACCCACTGCATCGGCATGGCCGCGCGCAACATCGCCTACGGTGAAGCCGACGTGATGATCGCCGGTGGCGCCGAGATGGCCGCTTGCGGCCTGGGCATGGGCGGCTTCGGTGCCTCGCGCGCGCTGTCGACCCGTAACGATGAGCCAAGCCGTGCCAGCCGTCCATGGGACAAAGGCCGTGACGGCTTTGTGCTGTCCGACGGTGCTGGTGCCTTGGTGCTCGAAGAGCTTGAACATGCCAAAGCCCGTGGCGCGACCATCTATGCCGAACTGGTTGGTTTCGGCATGAGCGGCGACGCCTACCACATGACCTCGCCACCCGATTCCGGTGAAGGTGCTGCCCGTTGCATGGCCAATGCCCTGCGCGACGCTGGCATCCAGCCTGAAGAGGTCAGCTACATCAACGCCCATGGCACCTCGACCCCGGCGGGCGATGTGGCCGAAGTGGCTGCGATCAAGCGTGTGTTCGGCGAGCATGCCTACAAGCTCGCGGTCAGTTCGACCAAGTCGATGACTGGCCATTTGCTGGGGGCTGCGGGCGCGGTGGAAGCGATCTTCAGCGTACTGGCAATCAACAGCCAGATGGCGCCGCCGACCATCAACCTGGATGAGCCGGACGAGGGCTGTGACCTGGACTTCGTGCCGCACCAGGCGCGCAGCATGCCGATCGACGTGGTGCTGTCCAACTCGTTTGGCTTTGGTGGCACCAACGGCTCGCTGGTGTTCCGCCGGTTCGCTGGTTGATGCACAGCTGGCTCGACGGCCAGCCGGCGGATGCAGTCAATCTGCAGAACCGCGGCCTGGCCTACGGCGATGGTCTGTTCGAGACCATCGCCGTGCGAGGCGGCCGGCCGAGCTTGCTGGCCGGCCACCTTGCACGCCTGGCGCTGGGTTGCCGGCGCCTGGCCATCGACGTCGACCTGGCGTTGGTCGAAGACGAAATCCGGCGTTACGCCAGCCAGCTAGGTGATGGCGTTGCCAAGCTCATCCTCACCCGTGGCGACAGCCAGCGAGGCTATGCCCCGGTTGCCGGTGCGGCGCCGCGGCGCATCCTTCAGGGTGGCCCGCTGCCCAGCTATCCTGTCGAACATGCCGAACTCGGTGTGCAATTGTTCCCTTGCCAGACCCGGCTTGGGGAACAACCGCTGCTGGCCGGCCTCAAACACCTCAATCGCCTGGAGCAGGTGCTGGCCCGTGCCGAATGGCAGGGCGGCGAGCATGCCGAAGGCCTGATGCGTGATGGGCAGGGCAGGGTAGTCGAAGGGGTGTATAGCAATTTGTTTCTGGTGCGTGACGGTGTGCTGCTGACCGCAGACCTCAGCCGCTGCGGCGTCGCCGGCGTGATGCGTGCCGCGTTGCTGCAGCAGGCCCAGGCATTGGCCATCCCCGTACAGGTCCGCGACCTGGCATTCGATGAACTGGAGCAGGCGGATGAGGTATTCGTGTGCAACAGTGTCTATGGTGTCTGGCCTGTGCGGGGTTTTGCCGCGCTGAACTGGTCGCCGGGCCCACTCACCCGTAAACTGCAGGCCGTTGCCCGTACGTTACTGGATACCTGAATTCGTGAGACGCAAATTCCTGCTGCTGCTGGAAATGGGGTTGATCCTGGCCGGCCTGGCTTTGGGCTGGTCGGCCTGGAAGGTCAACTCGGTCCTGGAGCAGCCCTTGCACGTGACGCAGGAGCGCCTGCTCGACGTGCCCAATGGCACCAACCCCAACCGCATGTTTTACCGCATGCAGAACGATGGGCTGCTCGATGACGCCTTCTGGTTGCGGCTTTACTGGCGCTTCAATATGGCTGGCACGCCCTTGCATACTGGGGAGTACCGCCTGACCCCGGGGATGACGGTCGAGCAGCTGTTCGACGCGTGGCGCCGTGGCGATGTGGTGCAGTACAACCTCACCCTGGTCGAAGGCTGGACCTTCCGCCAAGTGCGCTCGGCCGTTGCCAAGCACGAAAAGATCAAGCACACGCTGGACGGCCTGACGGACGCCGAGGTGATGGACAAGCTTGGCCACACCGGCGTGTTCCCCGAGGGCCGCTTCTTCCCGGATACCTATCGCTTCGTGCGTGGCATGAGCGACATCGAGTTGTTGCAACAGGCCTACATGCGCCTGGACGAAGTGCTGGCCAAAGAATGGTCGGAGCGCACCACCGACCTGCCGTATCGCGACCCTTACCAGGCGCTGATCATGGCCTCGCTGGTGGAGAAGGAAACCGGCATCCCACAAGAGCGTGGGCAGATTGCTGGCGTGTTCGTGCGGCGCCTGCGTCTGGGCATGATGCTGCAGACCGACCCGACCGTGATCTATGGCATGGGCGAGCGCTACAACGGCAGAATTACCCGTGCCGACCTGCGCGAGCCGACGCCCTATAACACCTATACCATGACCGGCTTGCCGCCGACGCCGATCGCCATGGTCGGGCGCGAGGCTATTCACGCTGCGCTCAATCCGGCCACTGGCACCAGCCTGTACTTCGTTGCCCGCGGCGATGGCAGCCATGTGTTCTCCGACGACCTGGACGACCACAATTCGGCGGTGCGCGAGTTCCAGCTCAAGCGGCGTGCGGATTACCGCTCGAGCCCGGCACCGCAGGCCCAGCCGGGTGCCAGCGAGGCCACCGAGCCCGATGCGCCCGCAGCGGACCAGCCGTCTGCGCAGCCTGAGCCCGACGCGGCCCCCGCGCAGCAATCGGCCCCGGCCGGCGACCCCGCAGCGGCCGATGCGCCGACGCCCGAAGAACAACCTTAAGGACTGCCTGTGAGCGGCTTGTTTATTACCCTGGAAGGCCCCGAAGGCGCGGGCAAGAGCACCAACCGCGAATACCTGGCGGCGCGCCTGCGCGAACATGGCCTGGATGTGCTGCTGACCCGCGAGCCGGGCGGTACACCGCTGGCCGAAAAGGTGCGCGAGTTGCTGCTGGCACCAAGCGATGAAAGCATGGCGGCGGATACCGAGCTGCTGCTGGTATTCGCTGCGCGCGCCCAGCACCTGGCGCAGGTGATCCGGCCTGCCCTGGCCCGGGGGGCGGTGGTGCTGTGTGACCGGTTTACCGATGCTACCTACGCTTATCAGGGCGGTGGGCGGGGATTGTCCGTCGAGCGCATCGCCACACTGGAGCAGTTCGTCCAAGGCGACCTGCGCCCAGACCTGACCCTGGTCTTCGACCTGCCGGTCGAAGTCGGCCTTGCCCGTGCTGCCGCACGTGGCCGCCTGGACCGTTTCGAGCAGGAAGGCCAGGCATTCTTCGAGGCGGTGCGCCAAGCCTACCTGCAGCGTGCCCATCGCGCGCCGCAGCGCTACAGCCTGCTGGATGCCGCGCAGCCCCTGGAGGCCGTGCAGCGCGCCATCGACGCACTGCTGCCGGGTATCCTGGAGCGTTGCCGTGGCTGAGGCCTACCCCTGGCAGCAAGCCATCTGGCAGCAGTTGGCCGGTCGCAGCCAGCACGCACACGCCTACTTGCTGCATGGGCCGCAGGGTATCGGCAAGCGAGCCCTGGCCGAGCGCCTGATGGCGCGTTTGTTGTGTCAGCACCCTCAGGGGCTGGATGCCTGCGGCACCTGCAAGTCCTGCCTGTTGCTCAAGGCCGGTAGCCACCCGGACAACTACGTACTGGAGCCGGAGGAGGCCGACAAGCCGATCAAGGTCGATCAGGTGCGCGAGTTGGTGGCCTTCGTGGTGCAGACTGCGCAGTTGGGCGGGCGCAAGGTCGTGTTGATCGAGCCGGTCGAGGCGATGAACGTCAATGCGTCCAATGCGTTGCTCAAAAGCCTTGAAGAACCTTCGGGCGATACCGTCCTGCTGTTGGTTACCCATCAGCCCAGCCGCCTGCTGCCGACCATCAAGAGCCGCTGCCAGCAGGTCGTCTGCCCGCAGCCCAGCCTGGCCCAGAGCCAAGCCTGGCTTGCCAATGCGCTGGCCGACAGCGATGAAACCGAGCGCGAAGAGTTGCTGACCCTGGCCGCAGGTTCGCCGTTGAGGGCGGTCAGCTTGCAGGCACAGGGCATACGTGAACAGCGCGCGCTGGTCACCGATGGGGTGAAGAAACTGCTCAAGCAGCAACAGTCCCCTAGCCAGCTGGCCGATGCCTGGAGTGGTGTGCCGCTGCTGCTGCTGTTCGACTGGTTCTGCGACTGGTCGCACCTGATCCTGCGCTATCAGTTGACCCAGGACGAAGAAGGGTTAGGCTTGGCCGATATGCGCAAGGTCGTGCAGTACTTGGCGCAAAAGAGCCGCCAGGCGAAGGTGCTGCAGGTTCAGGCGTGGGTCCTGGAGCAGCGCCAGAAGGTGCTGGGCAAAGCCAACCTCAATCGCGCCCTGCTGCTCGAAGCGCTGCTGGCTCACTGGCAGCAGTTGCCGGGCGCCCGCTGACTTTCCCTTTTATTCATGTGTGCCGTTATCCCATGCTCGTAGATTCCCATTGCCACCTTGACCGTCTTGACCTGAGTGCCCACCAGGGCTCGCTCGATGCTGCCCTGCAGGCTGCGCGTGAGCGCGGGGTCGGGCATTTTCTGTGCATTGGCGTCAGTGCCGACAACGCCGGGGCTGTCAAGGCCCTGAGTGAGCAGTACGCCGATGTCGACTGCTCGGTGGGGGTGCACCCACTGGACCTGGCGCCGGGTGAGACCCCAGCGCTGGAGTGGCTGTTGCGTGAGTTGGCGCACCCGCATGTTGTGGCGATCGGCGAAACCGGCCTGGACTACCACTACGAGCCGGAAGCGGCCGAGTTGCAGCAGGCATCGTTTCGCCTGCACCTGGAGGCATCGCGCCAGACCGGCAAACCGGTGATCGTGCATACCCGTGCAGCGCGGGCCGATACCCTCGCGCTGCTGCGCGAGGCGAACCTGCCTCAGGCCGGTGTGCTGCACTGCTTCACCGAAGACTGGGACATGGCCAAGGCGGCGCTGGACCTGGGCTATTACATTTCGTTGTCGGGCATCGTCACCTTCCGCAATGCTGACGCCTTGCGTGAGGTGGCACGCCAAGTGCCGGTCGACCGCCTGCTGGTGGAAACGGATTCGCCTTACCTGGCGCCGATTCCGTATCGGGGCAAGCCGAACCTGCCGCAGTACGTGCGCGAAGTGGCCGAGTATGTCGCCTCGTTGCGTGGGGCCAGTTATGAGCAGTTGGCGGAGCAGACCACGGCGAACTTCAAGCGCTTGTTCCCCTTGGCACGTGTGGTCTGAGGGCACCCCTTCAAACAGGCAAAAAAAACCCGGGTTCTGGGGGAGGGAATCCGGGTTAAGACCATTAGGAGTAAAACAAAGGTACGCGGTCCCTGAGCACCTTTATCGGCGCGCCACTTGGGGGGGATGCGCCGCGCCAACAGTTCAAGTATTGGTCAGGTTTGGCACAGTGCCAGTCCCTATTGGTCGTTTTTTAAACAGATTTGGAATACGCCCGGTATCCATCCCCGCTCTCAATGCATGGCCAGCCGGCGAACCTGCTGCACAGCTTCGTCAATTAGCTGCTCGCTGGTATAGAAATGCGGTGAAAATCGCACGCCACCGCCCCGTAGGGCACAAATTGTGCGCTCAGCCATCAATGCCTTTTGAATCTGCACGCTATCCTGCCCTTTGATACTGAATGTGACGATGCCCGCCCGCCTGTCGGGATCAGCGGGTGTCTGCAGCAAAACGCCAGGCACCGCAGCCAAGCCTTGATATAACTGCGCCACGCGCTGCTGCAAGCGCTGCGCTACCGTGCTGATCCCGACCTCCTCCAGCAGCGAAAGGCTCGCCTCCAGGGCGCAGGCACCGAGCATGTTCGGGCTACCACATTCAAAACGCCGCGCGCTACGCGCCGGTTGCCATTGGCGCCGCTCGAAATCGCCCAGGTGCTCCAGCATGTGCCAGCCATACGCATTGAGCTCAAGCTGCGGGCGTATTTCGGCGCGGCAATAGAACAGCCCCAACCCCTCGGGGCCGAGCATCCACTTGTGGCCATCGGCCATGGCGAAATCGCATTGAAAGCGCTGCACGTCGAAGGGCAGGGCGCCGACCTGCTGGATGGCGTCGACGCAAAACAGCACATTGCGTACCCGGCAACCTTCACCAAGGCGGGCCAGGTCAAGGCGCAGGCCGCTGCCGAATTGCACGGCGCTGATCGCCAGCAAGCGGGTGCGTGGCCCGCAGGCCGCCAGCAACGTGGCCTCGGGGTCGGGCCCCGCCAGGCTGGCCTGGATCACCTGCACGCCACGGTCGGCCAAGGCTTCCCATACGACGCGGTTGGAGGGGAATTCCTCGTCGCTGATCACCACTTGGTCGCCGTGCGCCCAGTCCAGGCCAAAAGCGACCAGCGACAGCCCCTCGGAAGTGTTCTTCACCAGGGCGATGTCGCCGGGCGAGGGGGCGTGGATCAGCCGCGCCAGCCGCTCGCGCAGGCGCCGCTCGGTCGCCAGCCAGGTCGGGTACTCGCTGGCACCCAGGCAAACGTTGTCGCGGGCAAAGCGTGCCACCGCCTCGGCAGCCCGGCGTGGCCAGGGGGCGATGGCCGCGTGGTTCAGGTAGCGCAGCCCCGGGGTTTGATCGAACTCATCGTGAAACATAGACATGGTTGGATGATCCGTGCAATTTCCCGCAAGTTAGGCATAATAAACCGCTTCGATCGTCAACCAGTCCTTCCTATGCAGAAAGAACCTCGTAAGGTCCGTGAGTTTCGCCGTCGCGAACAGGAAATCCTCGATACGGCGCTCAAGCTGTTTCTCGAACAGGGTGAAGACAGCGTCACCGTCGAGATGATCGCCGACGCCGTGGGTATCGGCAAAGGCACGATCTACAAGCACTTCAAGTCCAAGGCGGAGATCTACCTGCGCCTGATGCTCGACTACGAGCGCGATTTGAACGAGCTGTTGCATTCGGCCGACGTCGACCGTGACAAGGAAGCCCTGTCGCGCGCCTACTTTGAGTTCCGCATGCGCGATCCGCAGCGCTACCGGCTGTTCGACCGCCTGGAAGAAAAGGTGGTCAAGGGCAATCAAGTGCCGGAGATGGTCGAGCAGCTGCACAGCATCCGCGCCTCCAACTTCGATCGCCTGACCCAGCTGATCAAGGGCCGTATCAGCGAAGGCAAGCTCGAAGACGTACCGCCGTACTTCCACTACTGCGCGGCCTGGGCCTTGGTGCATGGCGCCGTGGCGCTGTACCACTCGCCGTTCTGGAGCAACGTGCTCGAAGATCAGGAAGGTTTCTTCCAGTTCCTCATGGACATCGGCGTGCGCATGGGCAACAAGCGCAAGCGCGACCCAGAACCCGCCAACTGACAGAGCAGGGCCGCTGCGGGGCCCTTGCAGTTGACCCGGCATGAACAAGGGGCTTGCAAAAACCTGATTTATGAGTCAGGTTTTGCCAGCCCCGCTTCATCCATGCCGGAGTCATCCATGATTGTCGATCGTCAAGGCAGGCGCTTTCGTAACCTGCGTGTCAGCCTGACGGCTGCCTGTAACTATGCCTGTACCTACTGCGTGCCCGATGGCAAGCGCCTGGTGGCGGCGCAGCACGAGTTGCCTGCCGAGGCGTTGGCGCGGGGCGTTGCCTACCTGATTGAAGCCGCTGGCATCGAGCGTTTGCGCATTACCGGTGGTGAGCCGTTGGTCAGCCCTAGGCTGGACGATTTTCTGGCTGCCGTGGCCAAGCTCCCCCTCGGCGATATCTCGCTGACCACCAACGGCCAGTTGCTTGCGCGCAAGTTGCCACAGCTACGCGCAGCAGGCATCCGCCGTCTGAATGTATCCCTCGATACCCTGGATCCACTGGCCTTTCGCCGCATCGCCCGCGGTGGCGACCTTGCCAGCGTGCTGGCGGGCATGCAGCAAGCCAGCGCGCAGGGTATGCAGATCAAGGTGAACATGGTGCCGATGCGCGGCCAGAACCTCGACCAGGTTCTGCCGATGCTCGATTACTGCCTGGCGCGGGGTTTTGAGCTGCGTTTCATCGAGCTCATGCGCATGGGCCATCTGGCCAATGACCGCAATGCTTTCCTGCAGCAGTTCGTTGGCCTTGACCACTTGCTCGGGCTGATCGGGGCCGAGCATGCCTACGAGCAGGTGGACGCGGCGGTGGATGCCACTGCCCTGCGCTACCAGGTCCCCGGTAAAGGCCATTTCGGTGTGATCGCCAACGAGAGCGTGCCGTTCTGCCGGAGTTGTTCGCGGCTGCGTTTGTCATCCACCGGTTGGCTGCATGGCTGCTTGTCGTCGAGCAATCGCCACTTTGTCGGCGACCTGTTGGAAAAGCCGCGTCATCAAGCGCTTCCCGCCTTGCAGCGGCTGCTGGTCAAGGCCCTGGCAGACAAACAGGATGTGGCGTTTTCCGGGGGGGTGACAGTGATGAAGGTGATCGGCGGCTGAGTCTGGCGCAAAAGCTGCATCCGCCGGCTATTCGCCGGTTTTTCGTCGCCGGCCACTGGAGGAAAGATGCGTAGCCTGGTCTTGCTGCTGGCGCTGATGGCGTTGGGCGGCTGCATGAATGTCAGCGATATGGGCGAGGGCGTCCGTTACCACATGAGCGATGCCGGTCTGCTCGACCACAGCGATACCCGCCGGACCCTATCAATCCGTCTGCAGCCCGACTCGTTCATCTTCATTGGCCAGGGCGCGTTCATGCCCCCCGGTAAAGGCCCGTTGCCGCGGCAAAATGTGGTGGCCGACGAGGCGTTCAAGGGTTTCGTCGAGTATTTCCCGCTGGTGCGCCGCGCCCAAGGCCCGCTTGGCCTGGAGGAAGCGATGGCCGAGGCGCGCTCGGTGGGCGCGGACTATGTGCTGTACACCCGTTTCGCGCGCACCGACGACCGTATCGGCAACGGTGACGAGTGGTATGACGAGCAGGCGGTCGACCGGCTGGGTTTGGATACCGGAGTGGTGCAGATGATGCTCATCGAAACCAATACCCGCTACCTGATCGACACGGCCCGCATCAAGAGTCGTGGCGGTTTGTTGACGTTCCACGACAACACGCCGGAAGATTTGCTTGCCGCGCCGATGCGCGAGTACGCTCGTAGCCTTCTGGGCATGAGCGAATGAGGCAAGTGTGATGAGCGATTCCGGCAAGGCCAATGATCTTCTGGCACAAATCCCCAAAGCAAAGGGGCTGCCGCCGGTGCATCTGTGGAACCCGGACTTTTGCGGCGACATCGACATGCGCATCGCCCGCGATGGCACCTGGTATTACCTGGGTACGCCAATCGGGCGCAAGCCGATGGTGCGGCTGTTTTCCACGATCATCCGCCGCGATGGTGATGACTACTTCCTGATCACACCGGTGGAGAAGGTCGGTATCCGTGTCGATGATGCGCCCTTTGTCGCGATTGCCCTGGAGGTGCTGGGCAGTGGTGAGCAACAGGTGCTGCGCTTTACCAGCAATGTCGATGACCAGGTCGAGGCGGGCCCGGCTAACCCGCTGCGGGTCGAGATCGATCCTGTTACCCAGGAGCCTTCACCTTATGTGCTGATGCGCAGCAACCTCGATGCGCTGATTCATCGCAATGTGTTCTATCAGCTGGTCGAGCTGGCGGTGCCGCGCATCATCGAGGGTGAGGAGTGGTTAGGGGTCTGGAGCCAGGGTGAGTTCTATCTGATCGGGCGTACCTGAGAGCAGGGGCCGTAATAGGCCTCCTGGTTTTTCGCCGCATTGGCCATTTTCCCCAGGCACCACCGGGCCTAACCTGCTGGCAGTCGCCCATCAGGAGTAGCCCATGAAACCCTCATCTTTTGCCATTGCCTCGCTCATCAGCATTGGCCTGCTCGCCGGCCATATCCCCGCCTGGGCGCATGGCGATGCCCCCGATCAGGTCCAGGTCCTGCAAGAAAAACTACCCAGCAACGCCACCGGTAAAAAGGCGGTGATGCTCACCGTCAGCTATGCCCCCGGCCAGGCGTCGCCCGCCCACCAACACCCTGGGGCAGTCATGGCCTACGTATTGGAAGGTGCGGTGGTTTCAAAGCTCAATGATGAGCAAGAAAAGACCTACAAGGCCGGCGAGTACTGGTACGAAGCGCCTGGGACCGTGCACAGTGTGTCGCGCAATGCCAGTAAAAGCAGGCCTGCCAAGCTGTTGGTGTGGAGCCTGGTGGATGAAGGCAAGCCTGTGACCGAGCCGCTGCAGCAGTAGCAGGGCCGGAAATGAAAAAACCTCCAGTGCTTGCGCAACTGGAGGTTTTCAGTGTTTGGCTCCGCGACCTGGACTCGAACCAGGGACCCAATGATTAACAGTCATTTGCTCTACCGACTGAGCTATCGCGGAATCTGCGTTCATCTTACTGATCACCAAGGGGAAGTCAAGCTTCTCCTCGGTAAACTAGAGCAGAATCAAACAGTTACAGGACTTCGACGATGGCCTTGGTGACCACGTGGATGTTGCTCTGGTTCAGTGCCGCTACCGCGATACGGCCAGTGTCCAGCGCGTAGATGCCGAACTCGTTCTTCAGGCGCGCGACCTGCTCTACAGTCAGGCCCGAGTACGAGAACATGCCAACCTGGCGGCCGACGAAGCTGAAGTCGCGCTTGGCACCGTAAGTCGCCAACAGCTCGACCATCTGCTTGCGCATGCCGTGGATGCGCTGGCGCATTTCACCCAGCTCGTCTTCCCACATCTGACGCAGCTCATCGTTGTTGAGCACGGTGGCGACGATGGTCGCGCCATGGGTCGGCGGGTTGGAGTAGGTGGTGCGGATCACGCGCTTGACCTGCGACAGCACGCGGGTGCTTTCGTCCTTGGAGCCGGTCACGATCGACAGTGCGCCCACGCGCTCGCCATACAGCGAGAACGATTTGGAGAACGAGCTGGAGACGAAGAAGTCCAGGCCCGACTCGGCGAACAGGCGTACGGCGAAGGCGTCTTCGGCGATGCCGTCACCGAAGCCCTGGTAGGCCATGTCGAGGAATGGCACGTGGCCTTTGGCCTTGACCACTTCCAGGACGTTTTTCCAGTCGTCCAGGGTCAGGTCGACGCCGGTCGGGTTATGGCAGCAGGCGTGCAGGACGATGATCGAGCCGGACGGCAGGTTGTTCAGGTCTTCGAGCATGCCGGCGCGGTTGACGTCGTGGCTCGGGGCGTCGTAGTAGCGGTAGTTCTGTACCGGGAAACCTGCGGTCTCGAACAGCGCGCGGTGGTTTTCCCAGCTTGGGTCGCTGATGGCCACCACGGCGTTGGGCGACAGGCGCTTGAGGAAATCGGCGCCAATCTTCAGAGCACCGGTGCCGCCAACGGCTTGCACAGTGACGACACGGCCGGCGGCCAGCAGCGGCGACTCGGCGCCGAACAGCAGCTTTTGCACGGCCTGGTCATAGGTGGCGATGCCGTCGATCGGCAAGTAGCCGCGCGAGGCATGCTGGGCAGCACGCTGGGTCTCGGCTTCGATCACGGCGCGCAGCAGCGGAATGCGGCCTTCCTCATTGCAGTAGACGCCCACGCCAAGGTTGACCTTGTCGGTACGTGGATCGGCGTTGAATGCTTCGTTGAGGCCCAGAATAGGGTCGCGGGGTGCCAGCTCGACAGCGGAAAACAGGCTCATTGTTACCTTGGCTCTGAATGGAGAGTGATAGGACGTACACGCTCCAGCCCGAATGCACTGAAGCGGTGCACAAACGGGGAGTCAGTATAGTGATACCGACCGGTCACTGCGACACTCTGGCACAGCTTTTCCAGGCATTTGCACAAATATTTTTTGACCATTGGTCTATTTGCCGTGTCCACAGCAATAAGCGATCACACCCGGGGCTTGAAACCGGCCCCGAATGGGCGCATTTGGGTATAGACTACTGGCTAAATTTACAGTTGCTGCAGCACCGCGAGGTCCCTCATGTCCGAGTTCCAGCTCGTCACCCGTTTCCAGCCGGCCGGCGATCAGCCCGAAGCCATTCGCCAGATGGTCGAAGGCATCGAGGCCGGGCTGTCGCACCAGACGCTGCTCGGGGTGACCGGCTCGGGCAAGACCTTCAGCATCGCCAACGTCATCCAGCAGGTGCAGCGCCCGACCCTGGTGCTGGCGCCTAACAAGACCCTGGCCGCGCAGTTGTATGGCGAGTTCAAGGCGTTTTTCCCGAACAACGCGGTCGAGTACTTCGTTTCCTATTACGACTACTACCAGCCCGAAGCCTATGTGCCGTCGTCCGACACCTTCATCGAGAAGGACGCGTCGATCAACGACCACATCGAGCAGATGCGCCTGTCGGCGACCAAGGCATTGCTCGAGCGGCGTGACGCGATCATCGTCACCACCGTGTCGTGCATCTATGGCCTGGGTAGCCCCGAAACCTACCTGAAAATGGTCCTGCACGTGGACCGCGGCGACAAGCTCGACCAGCGCGCCTTGCTGCGCCGCCTGGCCGACCTGCAGTACACCCGCAACGAGATGGATTTCGCCCGTGCCACCTTCCGCGTGCGGGGCGATGTGATCGACGTGTTCCCGGCCGAGTCCGACCTTGAAGCCATCCGTATCGAGTTGTTCGATGACGAGGTGGAGAACATCGCCGCTTTCGACCCGCTCACCGGTGAAGTCTTTCGCAAGCTGCCGCGTTTCACTTTCTACCCCAAGAGCCATTACGTCACCCCGCGCGAAACGCTGCTGGGTGCGGTCGAGGGCATCAAGGAGGAGCTCAAGGACCGCCTCGAATACCTGCACAAGGGCAACAAACTGGTGGAAGCGCAGCGGCTGGAGCAGCGCACCCGTTTCGACCTGGAGATGATCCTCGAGCTGGGCTACTGCAACGGCATCGAAAACTACTCCCGCTATCTGTCCGGGCGCCCCTCGGGCGCACCGCCACCCACCCTCTACGATTACCTGCCAGCGGATGCGCTGTTGGTGATCGACGAATCGCACGTCAGCGTTCCCCAGGTCGGCGCCATGTACAAGGGTGACCGCTCGCGCAAGGAAACCCTGGTCGAGTACGGTTTCCGCCTGCCCTCGGCGCTGGACAACCGGCCCATGCGTTTCGATGAATGGGAGGCGGTCAGCCCGCAGACCATTTTCGTTTCGGCAACCCCCGGCCCTTATGAAGCGGAACATGCCGGGCGGGTGGTCGAGCAGGTGGTGCGACCGACCGGTCTGGTCGACCCTCAGGTAGAAATCCGCCCGGCGCTGACCCAGGTCGATGACCTGTTGTCGGAGATCCGCAAGCGTGTCGATGCCGGTGAACGGGTGCTGGCGACCACGCTGACCAAACGCATGGCCGAAGACCTCGCCGATTACCTGGCCGATCACGACGTGCGGGTGCGCTACCTGCACTCGGACATCGACACTGTCGAACGGGTAGAAATCATCCGCGACCTGCGCCTGGGTACCTTCGATGTGCTGGTGGGCATCAACCTGCTGCGTGAGGGGTTGGACATGCCGGAAGTGTCGCTGGTGGCGATCCTCGATGCCGACAAGGAAGGCTTCCTGCGTTCAGAGCGGTCACTGATCCAGACCATCGGCCGGGCTGCGCGTAACCTCAATGGCCGGGCCATCCTCTACGCCGACCAGATGACTGGCTCGATGCAGCGGGCCATCGACGAGACCGAGCGGCGTCGGGAGAAACAGATTGCCTTCAACCTGGCCAACGGTATCGTGCCCAAGGGGGTGGTGAAGGACATCACCGACATCATGGAAGGTGCCACGGTGCCTGGCTCGCGCAGCAAAAAGCGCAAAGGCATGGCCAAGGCCGCGGAGGAGAGCGCCCGCTACGAGGCAGAGCTGCGCACGCCGGGCGAAATCACCAAGCGTATCAAGCAGCTGGAAGAGAAGATGATGCAGTTCGCCCGCGACCTGGAGTTCGAGGCTGCGGCGCAGTTGCGCGACGAAATTACCCAGTTGCGCGAGCGGCTGATTACCAGCTGATGCTTCGCCACCTGCACTGGCCTCTTCGCGGGGCGGATCGCCGCACAGCGAAGAGGCCAGTGCAGCTAAGCGCCCATTCAGTGCGCTTCGCCAGCCTTCAACCCCTCCGGCAGCTTGCGCGTCAGCAGCACTGCCACCATGCTCACCGCCAAGCCGATCCCGACAAAATGGAAGGCGTCGTTGTACGCCATGATCTGCGCCTGCCGCTCCGCCAGTTGTGCCAGGCGCTCTGCCACCTGCGGATTGCTCGGCACCAGTGACTCGCGCAGGTAGTCGAAGTACACCTTGGTCCGCGCATCCAGCAAGGTGGCAAGCAGCGCGATGCCGATGGCGCCCCCCAGGTTGCGCAGGCGTTGTCGGGTGGTAGCAGGCTGAACTGGGCGCCGGAGGCTGCGAACAGGCTGTTGACCCGACCCTCGACAGTGTCGTTCGCGCCATTGCTGGAGCCCGGTGCCTGCTCCCTGCTAACATCCCGCCTTTGTTTCATCTTTCGTTCGAGACCTTCCATGACCACCGTACGCACGCGCATCGCGCCATCGCCCACGGGCGACCCCCATGTTGGCACCGCCTACATCGCCTTGTTCAACTACTGCTTTGCCAAGCAGCACGGCGGTGAGTTCATCCTGCGCATCGAAGATACCGACCAACTGCGCTCCACCCGCGAGTCGGAACAGCAGATCTTCGACGCCCTGCGCTGGCTCGGCATCGAATGGAACGAAGGCCCGGATGTTGGTGGCCCGCACGGCCCTTACCGGCAGAGCGAACGTGGCGAGATCTATGCCCAGTACGCCAAGCAACTGGTCGATGCCGGCCACGCGTTCTACTGCTTCTGCACCGCCGAAGAGCTGGAGCAGATGCGCGCCGAGCAGATGGCCCGTGGCGAGACCCCGCGCTACGACGGCCGTGCCCTGTTGCTGAGCGCCGAGGAAGTACAGCGCCGCCTGGACGCCGGCGAGCCCCACGTGATCCGCATGAAGGTGCCGAGCGAAGGCATCTGCGTGGTGCCGGACATGCTGCGCGGTGACGTCGAAATCCCGTGGGACCGCATGGACATGCAGGTGCTCATGAAGAACGACGGCCTGCCGACCTACTTCCTGGCCAACGTGGTCGACGACCACCTGATGGGCATCACCCACGTTCTGCGTGGCGAAGAGTGGCTGCCGTCGGCTCCGAAGCTGATCAAGCTGTACGAGTACTTTGGCTGGGAGCAGCCGAAGCTGTGCTACATGCCGCTGCTGCGTAACCCGGACAAGTCCAAGCTGTCCAAGCGCAAGAACCCGACCTCGGTGACCTTCTACGAGCGCATGGGCTTCATGCCCGAGGCGATGCTCAACTACCTCGGCCGCATGGGCTGGTCGATGCCGGATGAGCGCGAGAAGTTCTCCCTGGACGAGATGGTCGAGCACTTCGACCTGTCGCGCATCTCGCTCGGTGGGCCGATCTTCGACATCGAGAAACTGTCCTGGCTCAATGGCCAGTGGCTGCGTGAGCTGCCGGTCGAAGAATTCGCCACACGCCTGCAGAAATGGGCGTTCAACAGCGACTACATGATGAAGATCGCCCCGCACGTGCAGGGCCGGGTCGAAACCTTCAGCCAGGTTGCACCGCTGGGTGGTTTCTTCTTCGAAGGCGCGCTGAAACTTGATGCCAAGCTGTTCGAGAGCAAAAAGCTGTCGGGCGACCAGGTGCGTCAGGTCATCCAGTTGATCCTGTGGAAGCTCGAAAGCCTGCGCCAGTGGGAGAAGGACCGCATTACCGGCTGCATCCAGGCAGTGGTCGAGGCGTTGGAGCTGAAGCTGCGTGACGCCATGCCGCTGATGTTTGCCGCCATTACTGGCCAGGCCAGCTCGGTGTCGGTGCTCGATGCCATGGAAATTCTCGGCCCGGACCTGACGCGCTACCGCTTGCGCCAGGCCCTGGACCTGCTCGGTGGCGTGTCGAAGAAAGAAAACAAAGAGTGGGAAAAGCTGCTGGCGACTATCGCCTGACGTGGCGTTAGCGCGAACCTGTGGGCGCAGGCTTGCCCGTTACCACAGGTTCAAATGCTCAGAAAACCATGGGAGAACAAAGGGCAGGGCGGTAAGTGATTGTTATCTGTGAAAAAACTTTTGGATAATTTCAAAAATTCGTTTGACAGCCGTGCAATCCGATCTTAATATGCGCCCCGTCCACAGCGATGAGCGAAACGAAACGCCAGCCACCCAGCCAGCGATTCTGCTCAAAGCGACATTGTGGGGCTATAGCTCAGCTGGGAGAGCGCCTGCATGGCATGCAGGAGGTCAGCGGTTCGATCCCGCTTAGCTCCACCACATTCCGCTTAGCAGCCAAGGCTGATAAGCAAGACCGGGTCCAGCAACCGGGTCTTGAAGGTAAGAAGGTTCGTCCCCTTCGTCTAGTGGCCTAGGACACCGCCCTTTCACGGCGGTAACAGGGGTTCGAGTCCCCTAGGGGACGCCAGTTTTGCACAAGCGATGTTTCATTGTGTCGCTGGGCCGAGAGGCTAGAAATCCGGGGCTATAGCTCAGCTGGGAGAGCGCCTGCATGGCATGCAGGAGGTCAGCGGTTCGATCCCGCTTAGCTCCACCAATTTTGCCGCGGTACGTGAAAACGGACCGGCACGAAGGTTACGTCCCCTTCGTCTAGTGGCCTAGGACACCGCCCTTTCACGGCGGTAACAGGGGTTCGAGTCCCCTAGGGGACGCCACTTTTACCCGCGTTTTGCGGGGCTTAAAGAGGCTCATTCGTATATTGGATGAGCCTTTTGTTTTCGGGGCTATAGCTCAGCTGGGAGAGCGCCTGCATGGCATGCAGGAGGTCAGCGGTTCGATCCCGCTTAGCTCCACCAATTTTGCCGCGGTTTGTGAAAATGAACCGGCACGAAGGTTACGTCCCCTTCGTCTAGTGGCCTAGGACACCGCCCTTTCACGGCGGTAACAGGGGTTCGAGTCCCCTAGGGGACGCCATGTTTACCCGCGTTTTGCGGGACTTTAAAGGCTCATTCGCTTATTGAATGGGCCTTTTGTTTTTTCCCCTCCAACTATTCCCGGTACCGACAGGTGGCTGAGAATTCCGCTTGCCAAAAAATATTACGCCTATCATATTACTAGCATAATATTTGAGGTGGCCATGAACGACAAAAAGAGCAAGACCCGCGAACGGATTCTCGAGGCAGCGCGCAGTGCCTTGATTCAACATGGCCCGGCAGAGCCGAGCGTCAGCCAAGTCATGGGCGCCGCCGGGCTTACCGTCGGGGGGTTCTATGCCCATTTCGACAGCAAGGACGAGCTGATGCTCGAAGCGTTCCGCCAGTTGCTGGGCGAGCGGCGGGCCTTGCTGGCCCAGGTCGACCCTAGCCTGGATGGCGAAGCACGCCGCGCCTTGGTGTCGGCCTTCTACCTCTCGCGCAAGCACCGCGACGCTGAAGTTCATGCCTGCCCGCTGCCCAACGCCCTGGGCGAGATGCAGCGGTTGCCAGAGGTGTTCCGCGAGGTGCTGGCCGAGCACATCGAGCTGATGACCGCGAAAATGGTCGATCGCCCCGAAGACAGCGACAAAGCCCTGGCCGACCTTGCACTGATGGTCGGTGGCCTGGCCCTGGCGCGTGCCCTGGGCACTGGCGAGCTGTCCGACCGTGTATTGCGTGCCGCCAAGTCGGCGGTGATCTGAATAACCACAAGGCGGGAGCAAGGCGATGACTACCCTGAGCTGGATTCGTGGCATCAATGGCACCCTGGGCCACCTGGCGCCGGAGCATGTGGCCGGCAAGATGCGCCGCGCCTTCATGACCCCGCGCACGCTGCCGCCAAGAGCGTGGGAACTGCCACTGCTGGCCAAGGCCGAGCGCATCACCCTGCGCTTCGGGCTTTCGGCGTTGCGCTGGGGCAAGGGCCCGACGGTATTGCTGATGCACGGCTGGGAAGGGCGCCCCACGCAGTTTGCCGCGTTGATCGAAACCCTGGTCCAGGCTGGGCACACGGTAGTTTCGTTGGAGGGGCCGGCGCATGGGCGTTCGCCTGGCCATCAGGCTCACGTGGTGCTGTTTGCCCGCGCGCTGCTGGAAGCGGCGGCCGAGCTGCCGCCGCTGCGTGCAGTGATCGGGCATTCCATGGGCGGTGCCAGTGTGCTGCTGGCGCTGCAGATGGGCTTGCGCGCCGAGGCGGCGGTGAGCATCGCGGCACCGGCGCGATTGCTCGGCGTGTTGCGCGGCTTCGCCCATCACCTGGGGCTGCCAGCGCGGGCGCGGGCAGCGTTCATTCGCCAGGTCGAGCGGGATGTCGGGATGCAGATCGCACGCCTGGATGTCAGTGGTTATCAACTGGAGCTGCCAGGCTTGGTGGTGCATGCCGCTGACGATGGCCTGGTGGCCGCCGAAGAGGCCCAGATCATCCACAAGGCCTGGTTCGACAGCCGCCTGATGCTGTTGGAGGAGGGCGGGCACCAACGGGTGCTGGCCGACCCGCGTTTGGGCGAGGCAGTGCTCGAGCTGTTGAGCCGTGCCAGTGCGCCGGCGCGGCAAAGCGCCTGAGCATCCGTTACACTCGCCAGGACCGTGGAGCGCAAAGCGCCGCAATCTCCCCCAAAGAAACCTCTCAGGAGCGCGCATGAGCTGGGACCTGGCAACACCCTTCATCATCGACCTGCGCGTCGGCAGCGAAGACATCGACGGCCTCGGCCACGCCAACAACGCCGCCTACGTCACTTGGCTCGAACGCTGTGCCTGGCGCCATTCCCAGCGCCTGGGTCTGGACCTGGCCGAGTACCGGCGCCTGGACCGCGCCATGGCCGTGGTACGCCACGAAATTGACTACCTGGCCGCCGGCTACGAAGACGACGAGCTGCAACTGGCAACCTGGATCATCGAATGGGATCAGCGCTTGCGCATGACCCGCCGCTTCCAGCTCAAGCGCCCACGCGATGGTGTGACCCTGCTGCGGGCGCAGACCACCTTCGCCTGTATCGAGTTGTCCAGCGGCAAGCCCAAACGCATGCCGGTCGAATTTATCGAGGGTTACGGCCAAGCGCTGATCGGTGCCTGAAGGCGTACGGTTTTTTGCTAGACTGCCGCCTTTTCCCGCCGAGACCCACACATGCAAATTGCCCTGGCCCCCATGGAGGGGCTGGTCGACAACATCCTGCGCGACGTCCTGACCCGAGTGGGTGGCATCGATTGGTGCGTCACCGAGTTCATCCGGGTGTGCGACCGCCTGTTGCCGCCTTCATCGTTCGACAAGCTGGCGCCTGAGTTGCGCCAGGGCGCAAGGACTGCGGCCGGCGTACCGATGCGTGTGCAACTGCTGGGCTCTGACCCGGTGTGCCTGGCCGAGAACGCTGCGCTGGCCTGTGAGCTGGGGGCACCGGTAATCGACCTGAATTTCGGCTGCCCGGCCAAGACCGTGAACAAGTCGCGTGGCGGCGCGGTGCTGCTCAAGGAGCCTGAGTTGCTGCATGCCATCGTCCGCGAGGTACGCCGAGCGGTACCGGCGGACATCCCGGTCACTGCAAAGATGCGCCTGGGCTTCGACAGCCCCGACGGTGCACTGGAGTGCGCCACGGCCCTGGCCGAGGGCGGTTCGGCGCACCTGGTGGTGCATGCGCGGACCAAGGTCGAGGGCTACAAGCCGCCGGCTCATTGGGAATGGGTGGCGCGGGTGCAGGATGTGGTCAAGGTGCCGGTGTTCGCCAACGGCGAGATCTGGACCGTGGACGACTGGCGGCGCTGCCGCGAGGTCAGTGGTGCCGAGCACATCATGTTGGGGCGCGGGCTGGTGTCGCGGCCCGACCTGGGCCTGCAGATCGCCGCTGCCCGCGACGGCCGGGCGTACCAGCCCATGAGCTGGGATGACCTGCTGCCGCTGCTGCGCGAATTCTGGCGTCAGGCCCAGGCCAAGCTGTCCCCGCGTTATGCGCCGGGGCGGATGAAGCAGTGGTTGGCGATGCTGACCCGCAGCTACCCAGAGGCGGTGGTGCTGTTTGCCGAGCTGCGTCGGGAAGATGATTGCGCGCGCATCAGCCGCTTGCTGGGGGTTGAGGCGCCGGCCTTCGAGGCATGCGTGGCCTGATCTGCCGCTGTGCAGTAAAAGCGGGAAAACAGAAAATTTTTTCGTAGCCTCTCTTGAAAGCCGTTTCACCGGCCATATCTTTTGAGTACGCGATGCCGAAGTCGGGTCGCGTAGTGACTTACTTGCTGAATCTCAGGAGTTTATGACCATGACTACCGCTTTCTCTCTCGCTCCACTGTTCCGTCATTCCGTTGGTTTCGACCGTTTCAACGACCTGTTCGAATCCGCGGCACGTAACGAGGCCGGTAGCAGCTACCCGCCCTACAACGTGGAAAAACATGGCGAAGACCACTACCGCATCGTGGTTGCCGCTGCCGGTTTCCAGGAGCAGGACCTCGACCTGCAGGTCGAAAAAGGTGTCCTGACAGTCTCCGGTGGCAAGCGCGACAGCAGCGCCGCTGAAGTGACCTACCTGCACCAGGGCATCGCCCAGCGTGCCTTCAAGCTGTCGTTCCGCCTGGCCGACCACATTGAGGTCAAGGCCGCTGGCCTGGCCAATGGCTTGCTCAGCATCGACCTGCTGCGCATCGTGCCTGAAGAAGCCAAAGCCAAGCGCATCCCGATCAATGGCGATAAGCCAGCGCTGAACTAACAGTCAGCCGGTCGGTAACGAGAAGGGCACCTCAGGGTGCCCTTTTCGCATTCCGGCATCAGAAATCTGCCGGTGCCTCCAGCAACATCTGGCGGAACTCCGACAATGGCAGTGGCCGGCTGTGCAGATACCCTTGGTACAAGTGGCAGCCCAACTGCTCGAGAAACGCCAGTTGCTCGGTCAACTCCACGCCTTCGGCGATCACCGCCAGGTCCAGGCTGTGGGCCATGGCGACGATAGCGCGGACGATTTCGGCGTCATTGGGGTCGATCGGCGCGTCGCGCACGAAGGTCTGGTCGATCTTCAGGGCGTCCACTGGCAAACGCTTGAGGTAGGTCAGTGACGAGTAGCCCGTGCCGAAGTCGTCCATGGCAAAGCTCACCCCGTGCCGCTTCAGTTCGCGCATCTTGCTGATGGTGTCTTCGAGGTTCTGGATGACGATGCCTTCGGTGATCTCGAGCTTGAGCATCTGCCGTGGCAGGCGGTAGTCGTCCAGGCTGCGCAGGACCCGCCCGACGAAATCGTTCTGGCGGAACTGCCGCGGGCTGATGTTCACGCACAGGCTGAAGTCATTAGCGTCGATCAACCCATCCATGAGCATGTGCGCGCACGCGTCGCAGGCTTCGTCGAGGATCCAACTGCCCACTTCCAGAATCAGCCCGCTTTCTTCCAGCACCTGGATGAACTGCGCCGGCGGCTGCTGGCCGAGTTGCGGGTGGTGCCAGCGCAGCAATACCTCGGCACCAACGATACGGTTGTCGCGGGCATCCACCTGGGGCTGGAAGTGCAGGGCCAGCTCACCCCGGGCCAGCGCCAGGCGAAGGTCGTTTTCCATGCGCAAGCGCTCGCTGGCGGCCTTTTGCATGGTGGTGTGGAACAGCTGGGTGGTGTTGCGCCCGGAGTCCTTGGCCCGGTACAGGGCAATATCGGCGCGTTTGAGCAGGTCTGCCGGGGTGGTGCCGTGATCGGGGATCAGCGCCACGCCGATGCTGGGGGTCACCTGCAGGCGTTGGCCATCCAGCGACATCGGTTCGGCCAGCAGCTCACGCAGGGTATCGGCCAGATCGCGCACCTTGCTTTCGACCTGTTCGCGGCTGCCTTCCAGGCCGCTAAGTAGCACCACGAACTCGTCGCCGCCCAGCCGCGCCACGGTGTCTTCCAGACGCACACTGGCCTCCAGGCGCGCGGTGATGATCTTCAGCACGGTGTCGCCCACCGGGTGGCCGAGCGAATCGTTGATGTGCTTGAAGTGATCGAGGTCGAGAAACAGCAGCGCACCTCGCAGGTTGTGGCGTTTGAGCAGGGCGATCTGCTGGCTCAGGCGGTCCATCAGCAGGGCGCGGTTGGGCAGGTTGGTCAGCGGGTCGTGGTACGCCAGGTGGCGGATCTGCGCTTGGGCATTCTTCAGCTGGCTGACGTCGCGGGCGGTCAGCAGCAGGCAGTCGGTCTCGTTCAGGGTGATCGGTTCCACCGACACTTCGACGGTGAGGATATCGCCGCGCTTGTTGCGCCCGAGCATCTCCCGATGGTGCACCCGGCCCCGCTCCTTGAGCTCGGCGAGCAGGGCGCTGCGCTGCTTGTCGTCGGCCCAGATGCCCAGCTCGTAAACGCTGCGCCCGACCACTTCCGCCGCGCTGTAGCCGGTCAGCCGGCAGAACCCGTCGTTGATTTCCAGGTAGCGGCCGCTGTAGCGCTCGGTGATGGTGATGGCGTCAGGGCTGGAGTGGAAGGCCTTGGCGAATTTCTCTTCACTGGACTTGAGCGCCGCTTCGGCGCGTTGCTGCTGGGTAATGTCGCGCAGGGTGGTGACGCTGCAGGGCTGGTCATCGACACTGATCAGGCAGCTGGATATCACGCAGGTCAAGGGTGAGCCGTTGCGGTGGTTGACCACCACGGCCACGTTGCTCAGGGCCTGTTCGCGGATCACTCGCTCGATGCGTTGCGCGCGTTCGATGGACTCTGCCCACAGGCCGATTTGCTCGGCGGTGTGGCCGATCACCTGGTCGGCGTTCCAGCCGAAGGTCTGGGTGAAGGCCGGGTTGATCTCGATGAACTGGCCGGTGTCCTGGCGGGTCACGCAGATCGGGTCTGGGCTGACCTGGAACAGGCTGGCGAACTTTTCTTCCGAGGCACTCAGGCGCTGTTCGCGCTCTACCTGGTCGGTGATGTCCAGCAGCGTGCCAGCCATGCGCAGGGGGTTGCCCTGGTCGTCCCGGTACAGCCGCGCACGGCTTTCGATATAACGCGAAGTGCCGTTGTCCAACTGTACCCGGTAGGTGATCTGGTAATTGCCTGCAGGCCCTTCGCGCAGGCTGCGGTAGGCCTGGCGCATGACGTTGCGCTCTTGCTCCGGCACACCTTCGAAAAAGGCATCGAAGGACTCATGGAAGGGGATGGGGTCAAGGCCGTGCAGTTGCGCCGCGCGGGCCGAGCCATACAGCATGCCGCTGGGGATGTGCCAGTCCCAGGTGCCCAACTGCGCCGAATCCAGGGCCAGATCGAGTCGCTCCTGGCTGTCCTTGAGGGCCTGCTCGGCGCGCTTGCGCTCGGTGGTGTCGACGAAGGTGCTGAGCAGAAAGGTCACGCCCTCCAGTTCGATGCCCTGGGTGCAGAGGATGCCGTCATGCACCTTGTCGTTGCTGGCCCGGAACTGCACCTCCAGGTTCAGCGGGCCGCTGCTGGCGCGGGTGGCGTCGAGCATCTGCTGGCGTTGCTCGGGGTGCACCCACAGGCCCAGCTCCAGGCTGGTCTTGCCGATTACCTGGCTGCCCGGCCAGCCGAACATGTCCTCGAAATGCTGGTTGACCTCGAAGATCATGCCGTCGTGGCGACGGGTCAGCAGGATGGCATTGGGGCTCAGGTGAAACAGCGTGGCGAAGCGCTTTTCCGAGTTGATCAGCGCCGTTTCCCGCTCGCGCTGGCGAGTGATCTCGCGGATCACCCCGATCATCTGCGGCCGGCCATGGCGGTCGTGGGTCAGGCTGCCGTTTATCTCCAGCCAGTGCAGGCTGCCATCCGGCCAGCGGATGCGGTGGCGCATGGCCTGCTCCACGGGCTCGCCGTTGACCACTGCCTGGAACAACTGGCGGGTGCGCGCGCGGTCTTCCTCGGGCAGCAGGTCGAGGTAATCGATGTCGTTGGGCAGCGGGCGTTGCGGGTCGAAGCCGAACAACGCCTGGGTGCCGCGTGACCAACTGACCCGACCGGTTTCGATGTCCCACAGCCAGGCCCCCAGGTGGGCACCGTTAAGCGCGGCCAGCAGCTGTGGGGCGTTTTGCCAGGCCTGCTCGGATTCCTGAGGGTCAGCCGCAGAGATACGCGGCAGGCGCGGAAAGCGGTTTGCTGATTTGGGCATTGGTACCAGACCTTTGGCGTTTGAGGCGTCCTTGAGTTGGAAATGCCGAACTGACGACCGGTCAGGCGGACCCTGCGTGACTGTCGAGCAGGGCCATGAAGGCCCTCGCCGCATTCGATAGCGTTCGCTCCGTGTGCAGTATGTAGCCTAGCTGGCGCGACAGCTGTATGCCGGGTAAAGCGATAGGTGCAACCTGATCGTCGAGCATGGTGCGGGGCAGCACGCTCCAGGCCAGGCCAATGGAAACCATCATCTTGATGGTTTCCAGGTAGTTGGTGCTCATGGCGATGTTCGGCGTCAGCCCCTGGCTTTCGAACAGGCGCTGGACGATGTGGTGGGTAAAGGTGTTGCCGCCCGGGAACACCGCCGGGTGGCGGGCGACATCGGCCAGGCTGACCGCGTGGTTGCTGGCCAGTGGGTGCTCCGGTGCCGCCACGAAGTCCAGGGCGTCGTTCCAGACCGGGATCGCCTTGATCAGGTGGTGGGGCTCGGGTGCCAGGGTGATGACGGCAATTTCAGCGCGGCCATGGAGAATCTCGTCGTAGGCCGCTTCTGAATCCAGGAACTGAATATCCAGTGCCACCGAGGGGTGCTGCCGGGTAAAGGCCCTTAGAAGCGGAGGCAAGCGGTGCAAGCCGATATGGTGGCTGGTGGCCAGGGTCAGTCTACCGCTCACCTGTCCCGTCAAATTGGTCAGTGCGCGTCGAGTATCATCGAGCACATTGAGTATTTGATAGGCCCGTGGCAGCAACGCCCGACCGGCTTCGGTCAGGGTCACTTCACGCCCCAGCCGGTCGAACAGGCGCACGTCCAATTGCTGCTCAAGGCCGGCGATGCGTTTGCTGATGGCAGGCTGGGTCAGGTGCAGGCGTTCGCCGGCCCCGGAGAAGCTGCCGGTTTCGGCAATGGCGATAAAAGCACTGAGGTTGGCCAGGTCCATCTCTCTGATTCCTGATGGTTATGCAAAGCATGAAAATTATGAATTTGAGTTATTCAATCTATCGCCATAGCATCGTCCGTACAAGCCAAGGGGTCTTTGGCATAGAAAGACGCTGATGAGGAACAGTCTGATGGCTGGCAAAACGCTCTACGACAAACTCTGGGAAGCCCATGAGGTCAAGCGCCGTGATGACGGCTCGTCCTTGATCTACATCGACCGACACATCATCCACGAAGTGACGTCGCCCCAGGCCTTCGAAGGCCTGCGCCTGGCGAACCGCAAGCCATGGCGCATCGACACCAACATCGCCACGCCCGACCACAACGTGCCGACCACGCCAGAGCGCAAGGGCGGTATCGAGGCCATCGTCGACCAGGTGTCGCGCCTGCAGGTGCAGACCCTCGACGAAAACTGTGACGAGTACGGTATCGTCGAATTCAAGATGAACGACGAGCGCCAGGGCATCGTCCACGTCATCAGCCCGGAGCAGGGCGCTACCTTGCCGGGCATGACCGTGGTCTGCGGCGACTCGCACACCTCCACCCACGGTGCATTTGGCGCCTTGGCCCACGGCATCGGCACCTCGGAGGTCGAGCACGTGCTCGCTACCCAGTGCCTGGTCGCCAAGAAGATGAAGAACATGCTGGTGCGCGTCGAAGGCCAATTGCCTGCCGGTGTCACCGCCAAGGACATCGTCCTCGCCATTATCGGCAAGATCGGCACCGCGGGTGGCAACGGCCACGCCATGGAATTTGCCGGCAGCGCTATCCGTGGTTTGTCCATGGAAGGCCGCATGACCATCTGCAACATGTCGATCGAGGCTGGTGCCCGTGTCGGCTTGGTGGCGACCGATGCCACCACCGTTGCCTATGTTGAAGGTCGCCCCTACGCGCCGAAGGGCGAGCAGTGGGAGCAAGCGGTAGCGTCTTGGCAAGACCTGGTTTCCGATGACGACGCGGTGTTCGACACCGTGGTCGAGCTGGACGCCGCGCAGATCAAGCCGCAGGTCAGTTGGGGCACTTCGCCCGAGATGGTGCTGGCGGTTGACCAGCGCGTGCCGGACCCGGCCGCCGAGGCCGACCTGGTCAAACGTGGCTCGATCGAGCGTGCCTTGAAGTACATGGGCCTGACCGCCAACCAGGCGATCACCGATATCCAGCTCGACCGCGTATTCATCGGCTCCTGCACCAACTCGCGGATCGAAGACCTGCGCGCCGCAGCCGAAATTGCCAAGGGCCGCAAGGTCGCTGCCACCGTCAAGCAGGCCATTGTCGTTCCGGGCTCGGGCTTGGTTAAGGCGCAGGCCGAGCGTGAAGGCCTCGACAAGATCTTCCTCGAAGCCGGTTTCGAGTGGCGTGAACCGGGTTGCTCGATGTGCCTGGCGATGAACCCGGACCGCCTGGAAAGTGGCGAGCACTGCGCCTCGACGTCCAACCGCAACTTCGAAGGCCGTCAGGGTGCCGGTGGCCGTACCCACCTGGTCAGCCCGGCCATGGCTGCCGCCGCCGCGGTGACGGGCCACTTCATCGATGTACGCGAGTTGATCCAAGGGAGCGCAGCATGAAAGCCTTTACCCAGCACACCGGCCTTGTCGCGCCATTGGACCGTGCCAACGTCGACACCGACCAGATCATTCCCAAGCAGTTTCTCAAGTCGATCAAGCGCACTGGCTTCGGCCCCAACCTGTTCGACGAGTGGCGTTACCTGGATGTGGGCCAGCCCTACCAGGACAACAGCAAGCGCCCGCTGAACCAGGAGTTCGTGCTCAACCACGCACGCTACCAGGGTGCCAGCGTGTTGTTGGCGCGGGAGAACTTCGGTTGCGGCTCCAGCCGCGAGCACGCGCCCTGGGCGTTGGATGAATACGGCTTTCGCAGTGTCATCGCACCGAGCTTTGCCGACATCTTCTTCAACAACAGCTTCAAGAACGGTCTGTTGCCGATCATCTTGAGCGATGAGGAAGTCGACGAGCTGTTCAAGCAGGTGGAAGCCAACCCTGGCTATCAGTTGACCGTCGACCTGCAAGCCCAGGCCGTGACCCGTCCTGATGGCAAGGTGCTGCACTTCGAGATCGATGCCTTCCGCAAGCACTGCCTGCTCAACGGCCTCGACGACATCGGCTTGACCTTGCAGGACAGCGATTCGATCAAAGCCTTCGAAGGCAAGCACCGCGCCAGCCAGCCCTGGCTGTTCCGGGATGCCTGATTGACCGGCTCCCACATTGGCAACGCTGCCGATGTGGGAGCGGGTTCGCCGGCGAAGCCTGCATAGGCAACACAACACCAAAAGGATTGCCCCATGACCAGCACCACCCACACCGATGTGGTCCAACGCCAGTTCGGCGAACAGGCCAGCGCCTACCTCAGCAGCGCGGTACATGCCCAGGGCACTGAATTCGCCCTGCTGCAAGCCGAGCTGGCAGGCCATGCCGAGGCGCGTGTACTGGACTTGGGCTGTGGTGCCGGTCATGTCAGTTTCCACGTCGCGCCTCTGGTGGCGGAAGTGGTCGCCTACGACCTGTCGCAGTCGATGCTCGACGTGGTCGCCAGTGCCGCTGCCGAGCGTGGCCTGGGCAATATCACCACCGAATGCGGTGCCGCCGAGCGCCTGCCGTTCGCCGACGCCTCGTTCGACTTCGTCTTCAGCCGCTACTCGGCGCACCACTGGAGCGACCTGGGCCTGGCCCTGCGCGAAGTGCGCCGCGTGCTGAAGCCGGGTGGGGTGGCGGCGTTCATCGATGTGCTGTCACCCGGCAGCCCGTTGCTCGACACCTACCTGCAAACGGTCGAAGTGCTGCGCGACACCAGCCACGTGCGCGATTATTCTGCCGCCGAGTGGCAGCGCCAGGTCAGCGAAGCCGGCCTGCACGCCCGTAGCCACACGCGTCAGCGCCTGCGCCTGGAGTGGAGCTCGTGGGTAGAGCGCATGCGCACGCCCGAGCCGCTGCGTGTGGCCATACGCCAATTGCAGCAAGCCATGGGTGAAGAAGTGCGGCAGTATTATCAGATTGAAGCCGACGGCTCGTTCAGCACCGATGTCATCGTGTTGTGGGCCGAGCGCTGAGTTTATTTCGCTGCGGCCGAGCTGGCCGCAGCGCTTGAATGGATAGAGGAAAGCA
The DNA here is from genome assembly GCF_014269105.1 of Pseudomonas sp. SWRI77. NCBI lineage: Bacteria > Pseudomonadati > Pseudomonadota > Gammaproteobacteria > Pseudomonadales > Pseudomonadaceae > Pseudomonas > Pseudomonas sp. SWRI77. The sequence goes on from NZ_JABWRV010000003.1 coordinate 89,064, forward strand.
TGAGCAAGCAGATTCTGATTCTCCCAGGTGATGGCATCGGCCCGGAAATCATGGCCGAGGCGGTCAAGGTGCTGGAGCTGGCCAACGACAAGTTCCAGTTGGGCCTGAGCCTGGCGCACGACGTGATCGGTGGCGCGGCCATCGACAAGCATGGCGTGCCGCTGGCTGACGAGACCCTGGAGCGTGCGCGCCAGGCCGATGCCGTGCTGCTGGGCGCCGTGGGCGGCCCGAAATGGGACAAGATCGAGCGTGACATCCGCCCTGAGCGTGGCTTGCTGAAAATTCGCTCGCAACTGGGCCTGTTCGCCAACCTGCGCCCGGCCATCCTCTACCCGCAACTGGCCGATGCGTCCTCGCTCAAGCCAGAAATCGTCTCGGGCCTGGATATCCTCATCGTCCGCGAGCTGACCGGTGGCATCTATTTCGGTGCGCCACGTGGTCAGCGTGAACTCGAAGGTGGCGAGCGCCAGGCCTACGACACACTGCCCTACAGCGAAAGCGAAGTGCGCCGTATTGCCCGCGTCGGTTTCGACATGGCCCGTGTGCGCGGCAAGAAGCTGTGTTCGGTGGACAAGGCCAACGTCCTGGCTTCGAGCCAGCTGTGGCGCGAAGTGGTCGAAGACGTGGCCAAGGACTACCCGGATGTCGAACTGAGCCACATGTATGTCGACAACGCTGCCATGCAGTTGGTCCGCGCGCCCAAGCAGTTCGACGTGGTAGTGACCGACAATATGTTCGGTGACATTCTGTCGGATGAAGCTTCCATGCTGACGGGTTCCATCGGCATGCTGCCTTCGGCGTCGCTGGATGCCGACAACAAAGGCATGTACGAGCCGTGCCACGGCTCGGCGCCAGACATCGCCGGCCAGGGCATCGCCAATCCGCTGGCGACCATCCTGTCGGTGTCGATGCTGCTGCGTTACAGCTTCAACCAGCAGGCTGCAGCAGAGGCCATCGAGCAGGCCGTCAGCCTGGTGTTGGACCAAGGTTTGCGCACCGGTGACATCTGGTCGGCCGGCTGCGACAAAGTAGGCACGCAGGAAATGGGCGACGCAGTAGTCGCAGCGCTGCGGAATCTGTAATCTCTCTGGCCCGCCACCGTTTTTGGTCGGTGGCGGCCCACTTTTAGCAAAGGTGTAGTTGCGATGAAACGTGTAGGTCTGATCGGTTGGCGCGGTATGGTCGGTTCCGTGCTCATGCAGCGGATGCTGGAGGAGCAGGATTTCGACCTTATCGAGCCGGTGTTCTTCACCACCTCCAATGTCGGTGGCCAAGGCCCGAACGTGGGCAAGGATACAGCTCCGCTCAAGGACGCGTATTCGATTGAAGAACTCAAGACCCTCGACGTGATCCTGACTTGCCAGGGCGGCGACTACACCAACGAGGTCTTCCCCAAGCTGCGTGAAGCTGGCTGGCAGGGTTACTGGATCGATGCCGCCTCGTCCCTGCGCATGCAGGATGACGCGGTCATCATCCTCGACCCGGTCAACCGCAAGGTCATCGACCAGCAGCTCGATGCCGGCACCAAGAACTACATTGGCGGCAACTGCACGGTCAGCCTGATGCTGATGGGCCTGGGCGGCCTGTTCGAGGCCGGCCTGGTCGAGTGGATGAGCGCCATGACCTACCAGGCAGCTTCCGGTGCCGGCGCGCAGAACATGCGTGAGCTGATCAAGCAGATGGGCGCCACCCACGCGGCCGTGGCCGATGACCTGGCCAACCCGGCCAGCGCCATTCTGGACATCGACCGCAAGGTTGCCGAGACCATGCGCGGTGAAGCGTTCCCCACCGAGAACTTCGGTGTGCCGCTGGCCGGCAGCCTGATTCCGTGGATCGACAAGGAGCTGCCGAACGGGCAGAGCCGTGAAGAGTGGAAGGCCCAGGCCGAAACCAACAAGATCCTCGGTCGTTTCAAGAACCCGATCCCGGTCGACGGTATCTGCGTGCGCATCGGCGCCATGCGATGCCACAGCCAGGCGCTGACCATCAAGCTGAACAAGGACGTGCCGCTGGCCGACATCGAAGGCATGATCAGCCAGCACAACCCATGGGTGAAGCTGGTGCCGAACCAGCGAGAGATCAGCATGCAAGAGCTGACCCCGACCAAGGTCACCGGTACCTTGAACATTCCGGTGGGTCGCCTGCGCAAGCTGAACATGGGCTCGCAGTACCTGGGTGCGTTCACCGTGGGTGACCAGCTGCTGTGGGGCGCCGCCGAACCGCTGCGCCGCATGCTGCGGATTCTGCTGGAGCGTTGATCGCTCTGGTTTGACCGAAAACCCGCGCTGGCGACAGCGCGGGTTTTTTTATGGTGGGTTACGCCTGGTGGCAAACGAATGGCTGTGTTGGCCTCGTCGGGGCAATGCGAGTAAAGTGCCGCTCCCCGTTTCGCCTGAGGCAGCCCGTAGCATGAACCCTTCTCTCGATATCGCCGTCGTCGGCGCCACCGGCAGCGTCGGTGAAACCCTGGTACAGATTCTCGAAGAACTGGCGTTCCCGGTCGCCACCTTGCACCTGCTGGCCAGCATGGAGTCCGCAGGCAGCAGCGTGATGTTCGCCGGCAAAAAGCTCAAAGTCCGCGAAGTGGACAGCTTCGATTTCGCCCAGGTCAAGCTGGCCTTCTTCGCCGCAGGCGCGGCGGTCAGCCGCAGCTTCGCCAGCAAGGCCCTGCAGGCAGGCTGCACGGTCATCGACCTGTCCGCCGGCCTGGACGATGCCCTTGCCGTGGTGCCTGAAGCCAATGCCGAACGCCTTGCCGGCTTGACGCTGCCTGCACGCATTGCCAGCCCTAGCAGCGCAGCCGTTGCCCTGGCCGTTGCGCTGGCACCGCTCAAAGGCTTGCTGGACATCGAACGGGTTCAGGTGATGGCCGCGCTGGCGGTGTCCGCGCAGGGGCGCGAAGCGGTCAGCGAACTGGCCCGGCAGACCGCCGAGCTGCTCAACGCCCGCCCCCTGGAGCCGCGCTTCTTCGACCGCCAGATGGCGTTCAACCTGCTGGCCCAGGTCGGCGCCGCCGACGAACAGGGCCACACCGCGCTGGAGCGGCGCCTGGTCAGCGAATTGCGCGTGCTGCTCGGGCAGCCTGAACTGAAGATTTCGGTGAACTGCGTTCAAGTCCCGGTGTTTTTCGGCGATAGCTTCAGTGTGGCTGTGCAGAGCCGTCGCCCGGTCGACCTGGCTGCGGTCAACCAGGCCCTGGAGTCTGCCGACAGCGTCGAGTTGGTGGAACGCGACGATTATCCGACCCCGGTTGGTGACGCAGTAGGCCAAGACGTGGTCTATGTTGGTCGTGTACGCCATGGTGTCGATGAAGACCAGCAGCTCAACCTCTGGCTGACCACCGACAACCTGCGCAAGGGCGCGGCGCTCAATGCTGTGCAGGTGGCACAATTGTTGATTAAAGACAGGCTGTAAAAGATACTGCGAGCACTTTTGTCCTGCTCTGCATGCAGGTTTCGGGACGATTCATACAAGGGAAGAGGTCATGCTTCGAATTCGCAAACTGGTTCTGGCCATGGCGGCTGCCTCGGCGCTGTCGTCGGGTATGGCCAATGCCCTGGGCCTGGGGGAGCTGACTCTCAAGTCGGCACAGAATCAGCCGCTGGACGCCGAGATCGAATTGCTCGATGTGCGCGACCTCACTGCCGCCGAGGTGGCGCCAAGCCTGGCGCCGCCGGAAGAGTTCAGCAAGGCGGGGGTGGCCTTTCCGACTTACCTCGAAGACCTGACGTTCACACCGGTGATCAACCCCAACGGCAGGAGCGTGCTGCGCGTCACTTCCAGCCAGCCGCTGCCGGGCTCGGTGGTCAAGTTCCTGGTCCAGGTGATGTGGCCGCAAGGGCGACTGCTGCGCGACTACAGCGTCCTGCTCGACCAGGCCAAGGCGCAGGGCAAGCAACCGGCGGCGGCCAATGTGGCGCCGGCGGTGACGGGTGCGAGCAACTACACCACCCAGCGCCGCGACACCTTGTGGCAGATTGCCGCGCGCAACAGCCAGGGCGGTTCGATACAGCAGACCATGATCGCGATCCAGGCGCTGAACCCGGACGCCTTCATTGGCAACAACATCAACCAGTTGAAGGTTGGCCAGGTACTGCGCCTGCCCGATCAGCAACAGGTGCAGAACATCCCTCAGGGCGAAGCGGTTCGCGACGTGGCCGAGCAGTATGCGGCCTGGCGTGAGGGCCGGCGCCTGGGGCCGCGTGCCCGCCAGCTCGACGCCACCCGCCGTGGTGCTGCCGACGCGGCGCCGGAGCGCATTGCCCAAGGTGACAACCTGCGCCTGGTCAGCCCCGGCAACCAGGCTGGCGCAGGGCAGGCCAAGGCGCTCAATGACAAGCTGGCCGTGGCCCAGGAAAGCCTCGACACCAGCCGCCGTGACAACGATGAGCTCAAGAGCCGCATGGCAGACTTGCAGAGCCAGCTGGACAAGCTGCAGCGTCTGATCGAGTTGAAGAACAACCAACTGGCCCGCCTTGAAGCCCAGGGCGCAGCCGGCACGGCCCCGGTCGCCGCCGCGCTGCCAGGCGAGCCAGCACCCACGAAACCGGCGGCAAATGCCCAGCCAGTGGTCAAGCCTGCGCCGGCCGCTGTCGACACCGCGCCGAAAAACGTGCCTGCCGCCAATGCTGCGCCGGCTGCCCAGCCGCGCGGCGCCTTCGACGATGTGCTCGGCAACCCCTTGATGCTGTGGCTGATTGCAGGGTCTGCGTTCCTCGTGCTGCTGCTTCTGCTGGTGCTCTTGATGCGCAAGCGCAAGGCTCAGGAAGAGGCAGAGAAACACCTGCGCATGGCGCGGGCCTTGGCTGAGGAAGAGCAGGGTGCGGGGCTGGACATGGCCTCCGACAGCTTTGAAGGCCTGGATGTTACGGCACCGAGCGTCACGCTGTCGCCAGCCGTGGTCGCGGCCTCCGCCGCAGCTGCCGCCGCCGCGGAAAAACCTGCGGCCCCGGTCACCGAGCCTGTGCTTGAGCCCGACGCCACTGCCGCGCTGCTGGCCGAGGTCGAGCAGAGCGTTGAAAGCGGCCGTCTGAATCATGCCGCCGAGCTGCTCGAAACCGCCCTCGCCGCAGAGCCCGGCCGTGATGAGCTGCGCCTGAAGCTGATGGAAGTGTATGCCCGCCAGGGTGATCACAGTGCGTTCGTCGAGCAGGAGCGTGTGCTGCCGGCCACCGAACAGAACGTGGCTCAGGTTCAGGAAATCAAAGGCCGCTTCCCAGCCATGCTGGGTGTGGCCGCCGCCGGTCTGGGCGCGGCAGCGCTGGCTGCTGAAATGGATGAGCAGTACGTGCAGGGCCTGCTGCAGGACCCGCCTGAGGCACCGGTGGTTGAAGACGTTGTTTCCGAGGGCATGGCAGAGCAAGCGCTTGAGCCTGAGCCAGAAGACGAACCAGCGGTACTGGAGCAGCCCGATTCGGTCGCTGAGGCAGCGCTGGATGACATCGTCGAGCCTGAAACCGAGGCCTTTAGCGAAATGCCTTCGCTTGAGGAATCGGACCTGGACAGCGCCTTCGATCTGAGCCTTGACGAAGACCTGCCCGAGGAAGATCCACTGGCAGCGCCGCTGTTGGACGAGCCGGTACTGGACGAGACTGTACTGGATGAATCGGTGCCGGATGAGCCCGTACTGGACGAGGTGCAGGTAGAGCAACAGCCGGCCGTCGTGGATGCCGAGCTGCAAGCCGAAGCCGAAGCCGATGCTGATTTCGAAGCGATGCTGGCGCAGGCCGAGCCGCAGCCGGTTGCGGACCTGGACGACTTCGACCTTGATGTCAGCGAGCCGGTTGCCCCGGCTGTCGCCGATGAAACCCCGGTGGATGTCGCCGCCGAACTGGCCGCCTTCGACAGCGTGCCGGAGTTCGAGCCGATCTCCGAGCTCGACCTGCCGTCCGATTTCGACCTGTCGCTGTCGCTGGACGACGATTCGCCGGCCGCGAAAAGCTTTGCTTCGGAGCTGGACGACGTCAACGCAGAGCTGGACAAGCTGTCGCAGAACCTCGAGTCGCCTTCGCTGGAGCCGCACTTCACCACTGAGGATGCAGTGGCGCAGCCGGAGCCCGAGCCGCTGGATGACCTGGACTTCGACTTCTTCTCTGGCAGTGACGAAGTGGCCACCAAGCTCGACCTGGCGCGTGCCTACATCGACATGGGCGACCACCAGGGGGCGCGTGACATCCTTGATGAAGTGGTCAAGGATGGCGACGGGACCCAGCGTCAGGAAGCCGAGGAGCTGTTGTCCCGGTTGGTCTGATTCTACTGCTGAAGCGTTGTCGCCGGCGTGTCGGCGACAGGGCCATGACAGGCGTTACCCCCAACGGCAGCCCAACAGGGCTGCCGTTGTCGTTATAATCCCGCCATTGCGTATTCACCACAGGTTTCATGCTCTTGGACATCATCGACACCGCCGCCGAATCCGCGGCCGAAGGCTACTCCCGTATCGCCCTGGGCGTGGAATACAAGGGCTCGCGCTATCGCGGCTGGCAGCGCCAGGCCAGTGGTGTGCCCAGCGTCCAGCAAGCCCTCGAGCAGGCCTTGTCGAAAGTGGCGAACGAGCCTATCTCGGTGATCTGTGCCGGGCGCACCGACGCCGGGGTACACGGCTGCGGGCAGATCGTGCATTTCGATACGCGCGCCATCCGCGACGAACGCGCCTGGACCCTGGGTACCAATTTCAACCTGCCCCACGACATCAGTGTGGTCTGGTCGCGCCCGATGCCGTCAGACTTCCACGCCCGGTTCAAGGCCACGGCGCGGCGTTACCGCTACGTCATCTACAACGACCCGATCCGCCCGGCACACCTGGCCGAGGAGGTGACCTGGAACCACCGCCCGCTGGATGTCGAACGCATGGCCGAAGCCGCCGCGTTCCTGCTGGGCACCCACGACTTCAGCGCCTTCCGCGCCAGCCAGTGCCAGGCCAAGTCGCCGATCAAGCACATCCATCACCTGCGCGTTACCCGCCATGGCCAGATGATCGTGCTGGACGTGCGTGCCACGGCGTTCCTGCACCACATGGTGCGTAACATCGCCGGTGTCTTGATGACCATTGGCGCGGGCGAGCGGCCAGCCACCTGGGCACGTGAGGTGCTGGAGGGGCGCAATCGCCGTGAAGGCGGGGTGACGGCGCATCCGTACGGCCTGTACCTGGTGCAAGTGGAATACCCCGAAGCCTTCCAATTGCCCAAGCGTTACATCGGCCCACACTTTTTGACCGGCTATGAGGCATTGGCTGACTGACGGACGAAAAGTCATTTGCTAACATCCGGCCTTTCACCGCAATAGCAGGGTTCGCAGTCCATGAGCAACGTTCGCAGCAAGATCTGCGGTATTACCCGCATCGAAGACGCGCTGGCTGCCGCCGAGGCGGGGGCTGATGCCATCGGCTTCGTGTTCTACGCCAAGAGCCCGCGCGCCGTGGACGTGCGCCAGGCGCGTGCGATCATTGCCGAGCTGCCGCCATTCGTGACCACGGTCGGGCTGTTCGTCAACGCCTCGCGCTGCGAGCTGAACGAGATCCTCGAAGTGGTTCCGCTGGACCTGCTACAGTTCCACGGCGACGAAACCCCGCAAGACTGTGAGGGTTACAACCGCCCCTGGATCAAGGCCCTGCGGGTGCGCCCAGGCGATGACCTGGAGGCGGCCTGTCGGCTTTACGCTGGCGCCCGGGGTGTGCTGCTGGACACCTACGTGCCCGGCATACCTGGGGGCACTGGCGAGGCCTTCGACTGGTCGCTGGTGCCGGCACGCCTGAGCAAGCCGATCATCCTTGCCGGTGGGTTGTCTGCACAGAATGTCGGCCAGGCCATTGCCCAGGTGCGGCCTTATGCGGTGGATGTCAGCGGCGGGGTGGAACAGGCCAAGGGCATCAAGGATGCGGCGAAGATCGAAGCCTTCATGCGCGCGGTGAAACAGGCGTGACAGTGGATGTGACGGTTGGCGGCGCACCATCGTCCATAGCTATCGCAGCCCCAACGGGGCGGCCGTCGGTGCGACGGTCGAACAATACATTAACGGTGGAGCGGCGCGCAGGAAGCCCCGGCGGCCGGTCCATCATCGTTTCATAAAAGATATTGAGCTCAAGGGCAGGGCAGGCCGGTCACGCTGGCCCCCGCCCGCCGATACTGGAGAAAGAAAGCATGAGCAACTGGTTAGTCGACAAACTGATCCCTTCGATCATGCGTTCCGAGGTGAAAAAGAGCTCGGTGCCTGAAGGCCTGTGGCACAAGTGCCCGGCTTGCGAGGCCGTGCTGTATCGTCCGGAGCTGGAAAAGACCCTGGATGTCTGCCCCAAGTGCAACCACCACATGCGCATCGGCGCACGTGCGCGTATCGACATCTTCCTCGACGCCGAAGGCCGTGCCGAACTGGGCGCCGAGCTGGAGCCGGTCGACCGCCTGAAGTTCCGCGATGGCAAGAAGTACAAGGACCGCCTCACCGGTGCGCAGAAGCAGACCGGCGAGAAAGACGCCCTGATCTCCATGAGCGGCACCCTGATGGGCATGCCAATCGTGGTCAGTGCGTTCGAATTCTCCTTCATGGGCGGCTCCATGGGTGCCATCGTCGGTGAGCGTTTCGTGCGCGCCGCCAATTACGCCCTGGAAAACCGCTGCCCGATGGTCTGTTTCTCGGCCTCTGGCGGTGCGCGCATGCAAGAAGCGCTGATCTCGCTGATGCAGATGGCCAAGACCTCGGCCGTGCTGGCGCGCCTGCGTGAAGAAGGCATCCCGTTCATTTCGGTGTTGACCGACCCGGTCTACGGCGGCGTTTCCGCCAGCCTGGCGATGCTCGGCGACGTCATTGTCGGCGAGCCAAAGGCACTGATCGGTTTTGCCGGCCCCCGCGTGATCGAGCAGACCGTGCGCGAGAAGCTGCCAGAAGGCTTCCAGCGCAGCGAGTTCCTGTTGGAGCATGGCGCCATCGACCTGATCATCTCCCGTGGCGAGCTGCGCCCGCGTCTGGCCCGCCTGCTGGCGCAGATGACCGGCCAGCAAACTCCGGAGCAGGCACGTGAGGCGGCTGCGGTCGCGTGATGAAACAAAGATCCCTGGGCGAATGGCTCGCCTACCTCGAACAGTTGCATCCATCGGCCATCGACATGGGCCTGGAACGTTCGCAGAACGTGCTTGCCCGCCTTGCGCTGGGCAAGCTGGCGCCGCGCGTGGTAACCGTCACCGGTACCAATGGCAAAGGCTCCACCTGTGCCTTCGTCGCTGCGATGCTGCGTGCCCAGGGGCTCAAGGTTGGCGTGTACAGCTCGCCGCACCTGTTGCGTTACAACGAGCGGGTGCTCATCGATGGCCAGGAGGCCAGTGATGAGCGCCTGTGCGATGCCTTCGCCGCCGTCGAGGCGGCGCGGGGCGAAATTTCCCTGACCTATTTCGAGATGGGCACCCTGGCGGCGTTCTGGTTGTTCTACCAGTCGAAGCTGGATGCCGTGGTGCTCGAAGTGGGCCTCGGTGGCCGTCTGGACACCGTGAACGTGGTCGATGCCGACCTGGCGCTGGTAACCAGTATCGGCGTCGACCATGTCGACTACCTGGGTGATACCCGTGAGTGCGTCGCCTTCGAGAAGGCCGGTATCTTCCGCGCCGGCAAGCCGGCGCTGTGTGGCGACCTCGACCCGCCGCAGCCCTTGCTGGACAAGGCACAGGAGCTGGCAGCGCCGTTGTACTTGCGTGGCCGTGATTTCGACCTGGCAAGCAGCGACGCTGCCTGGCACTGGCGCGGGACCACGGCCGAAGGTGGCCGGGTAGAGCTGCGCGATCTGCCATTGCTCGACCTGCCCATGGAAAACGCCACCTTGGCCCTGCAGGCCTATTTGTTGATGGGCCTGCCATGGGATGCCGGGCAAATCCGCCAGGCATTGCTCGATACCCGCATCACCGGGCGCCTCGATCGCCGCCAACTGAACTGGCAGGGCACGCCGGTGGAGTTGCTGCTGGATGTGGGGCATAACCCGCATGCCGCCGCCTACCTGGCGCGGCGCCTGGCCGCTCGACCGCCTAAGGGGCGCCGCCTGGCGGTGTTCGGCCTGCTCGCTGACAAGGACCTGCAGGGCGTTGTCGAACCCTTGCAGGGGCTGGTCGATGACTGGGCGGTGGCACCACTGGATACACCTCGCAGCCGTCCGGCCGCAGAACTGGCGAATGCCTTGACGAACCTCGGCGCCTCGGTGAAGTCTTATGCCAGCGTCGACGCCGCCCTCGAAGGGCAATGCGCGCAGGCGACGGCGGATGACCAGATCCTGCTGTTCGGTTCGTTTTTCTGTGTCGCCCAGGCCCTGGAGTGGTTGGCGCGGCAGGCCCCGGAGGGTTGAGTAGATGGCAGTGCTGGATAAAGGGATGAAACAGCGCATGGTCGGTGCGTTGGTGCTGGTGGCGCTGGCGGTGATCTTCCTGCCGATGCTGTTCACCCGCGAGGACGAGATGCGCCAGGTACGGGTTGAAGCCCCGCAGGCACCGGCCATGCCGAGCCTGCCCGAGGTGAAGGTGGAGCCGGTCGCCGTGCCGGAACCTCAGGTCATTCCTGAGGAGCCACAGCAGCCCCCGGTAGTGATCGACGAGGCTACTGCGCCAGCGAGCACGCCAAGCCAGCCGATCACGCCGTCGCCACAGACCCAGGCCCAGGCCGCCAAGCCGTCAGTGCCCGCACAGAAGGTGGAAACCAAGCCCGCCGCTGCGCCGGCGCCTGCCGTCGCAGTAGCCAAGCCCGCAACGCCGTCCAAAATCGACGTCAATGGGTTGCCGGTGAGTTGGTCCATCCAGCTGGCCAGCCTGTCCAACCGCGCGGGGGCAGAAAGCCTTCAGCAGACCTTGCGCAGCCAGGGCTACAACGCCTACATCCGCTCTGCAGGCGGTATGAACCGGGTGTATGTCGGGCCGCTGATCGAACGCGCCGAGGCCGAGCGTGTGCGTGATGCAATCAACCGCAAGCACAGCCTCAAAGGCTTCGTGGTGCGTTTCCAGCCTGAACGCGGTTGATGGTGCCAGCGCGGTCCGCTCCCACAGGTATCGCGCAGTTGCTGATCGGCCCGACATTCCGCTTACTCCCAGCCCGCTGCTCTGATAAAATGCGCCGCCTCAAACGTCTGTAGGCGGCACCGTGGCATTTACCTGGGTTGATTGGGCGATCATTGCGATCATCGCCGTCTCCACACTGATCAGTCTCAAGCGCGGCTTCGTCAAGGAAGCCTTGTCCTTGCTCATCTGGATCATTGCCGGTGCGGTTGCCTGGATGTTCGGTGGCTCGCTCTCGGTGTATCTTGAAAGCTATATCCAGACACCGTCGATGCGTACCATCGCCGGTTGCGCCATTCTATTTGTCGCCACCCTGCTGGTGGGGGCCATGATCAACTTCCTCATCGGCGAGCTGATCCGCGTGACCGGGCTGTCCGGCACCGATCGTTTCCTCGGCATGGCCTTCGGCGCCGCGCGGGGGGCTTTGCTGGTGGTGGTGGCCATCGGGCTGCTCAGCCTGGGGCCGGTTCAACAAGACACCTGGTGGCAGGAATCACGCCTGATACCACAATTTCTCTTGGTCGCTGACTGGTCGAAAAACCTGATTCTCGGTTTCACCAGCCAGTGGATGTCCAGTGGGGTGATCAGCACACCGGCTGATCTCCCGTTCAAGGAACAGTTGCTCGGGCCTGCAAAGCCCTGAGCGCTATTCACTCAAGTTTCGTCAAAGTAGGGGTTGCGTCGCATGTGTGGCATCGTCGGTATCGTCGGTAAGTCGAACGTCAATCAGGCGCTGTATGACGCGCTTACGGTCCTCCAGCACCGCGGCCAGGACGCTGCCGGTATCGTGACCAGCCATGACGGCCGGTTATTCCTGCGCAAGGATAATGGCCTGGTGCGCGACGTCTTCCAGCAGCGCCACATGCAGCGCCTGGTGGGCCACATGGGCATCGGCCACGTGCGCTACCCGACCGCGGGCAGCTCGACCTCGGCCGAGGCCCAGCCGTTCTACGTCAACTCGCCGTACGGCATTACCCTGGCGCACAACGGCAACCTGACCAACGTCGAGCAGTTGGCCAAGGAGATCTACGAGTCCGACCTGCGCCACGTCAACACCAACTCCGATTCGGAAGTGCTGCTGAACGTGTTCGCCCACGAGCTGGCCGTGCGCGGCAAGCTGCAGCCAACCGAAGAAGACGTGTTCGCTGCAGTTTCCCACGTGCACAGCCGTTGCGTCGGTGGCTACGCGGTGGTGGCGATGGTCACCGGCTACGGTATCGTCGGTTTCCGTGACCCGAACGGTATTCGCCCAGTGGTGTTCGGCCAGCGCCACACCGACGAAGGCGTGGAGTACATGATCGCTTCCGAAAGCGTCGCCCTGGACGTGCTCGGCTTTACCCTGATTCGCGACCTGGCGCCGGGCGAAGCGGTGTACATCACCGAAGAAGGCCAGCTGTACACCAAACAGTGCGCGAAGAGCCCGAAACTGCAGCCGTGCATCTTCGAACACGTCTACCTGGCCCGCCCGGACTCGATCATGGACGGCGTCTCGGTGTACAAGGCGCGCCTGCGCATGGGTGAGAAGCTGGCCGAGAAGATCCAGCGCGAACGCCCAGAGCACGACATCGACGTGGTCATCCCGATCCCGGACACCAGCCGCACTGCGGCCCTGGAGCTGGCTAACCACCTGGGCGTCAAATTCCGCGAAGGCTTCGTCAAGAACCGCTACATCGGCCGTACCTTCATCATGCCCGGCCAAGCCGCACGCAAGAAGTCGGTGCGCCAGAAGCTCAATGCCATCGAGCTGGAATTCCGCGGCAAGAACGTGATGCTGGTGGACGACTCGATCGTGCGCGGCACCACCTGCAAGCAGATCATCCAGATGGCCCGCGAAGCGGGCGCCAAAAACGTCTACTTCTGCTCTGCAGCCCCTGCGGTGCGCTACCCCAACGTCTACGGCATCGACATGCCGAGTGCTCACGAACTGATCGCCCACAACCGCACCACCGACCAGGTGGCCGAGTTGATCGGCGCCGACTGGCTGATCTATCAGGACCTGCCTGACCTGATCGAATCGGTCGGTGGCGGCAAGATCAAGATCGAGCACTTTGATTGCGCGGTGTTCAACGGTGAGTACGTCACCGGCGACATCGACGCGGCCTACCTCGAGCGTATCGAGCAGGCCCGTAATGACCTGGCCAAGGTGAAGACCCAGGCGGTCAGCGCGATCATCGACCTCTACAACAACTGATTAGGGAGCGACGGCATGACGGATCAATGGGATGCCGGGCGCCTGGACAGTGACCTCGAGGGTGTCGGTTTCGACACCCTGGCGGTGCGCGCCGGGCAACACCGTACACCGGAGGGCGAGCACAGCGAAGCGATGTTCCTGACCTCCAGCTATGTGTTTCGTACGGCCGCCGATGCGGCGGCACGCTTTGCTGGCGAAGCGCCGGGTAACGTCTATTCGCGTTACACCAACCCGTCCGTGCGCGCCTTCGAGGAGCGCCTGGCGGCCATGGAAGGCGCCGAACAGGCCGTGGGCACCTCCACCGGCATGGCGGCAATCCTGGCGGTGGTGATGTCGCTGTGCAGCGCGGGCGACCATGTACTGGTATCGCAGAGCGTGTTCGGCTCGACCATCAGCCTGTTCGAGAAGTACTTCAAACGCTTTGGTGTGCAGGTGGACTACGTGCCGCTGGTCGACCTTGGCGGTTGGGAAAAGGCCATCAAGGCCAATACCAAGCTGCTGATCGTCGAGTCGCCGTCCAACCCGTTGGCCGAGCTGGTCGATATCGCCGCCCTCAGTGAAATCGCCCACGCCGGTGGTGCCATGCTGGTGGTGGACAACTGCTTCAGCACCCCGGCGCTGCAGCAGCCGCTCAAGCTTGGCGCTGACATCGTGTTCCACTCGGCGACCAAGTTCATCGACGGCCAGGGCCGTTGCATGGGCGGCGTGGTGGCGGGGCGTAGCGAGCAGATGAAAGAAGTGGTGGGCTTCCTGCGTACCGCAGGCCCGACCCTCAGCCCGTTCAACGCCTGGATCTTCACCAAAGGCCTGGAAACCCTTCGTTTGCGCATGCGTGCGCACTGCGAGAGCGCCCAGGTACTGGCCGAATGGCTGGAGCAGCAGGACGGCATCGAGAAAGTGCATTACGCCGGCCTGCCAAGCCACCCGCAGCACGCGCTGGCCAAGCGCCAGATGAGCGGCTTTGGCGCCGTGGTGAGCTTTGAGGTGAAGGGTGGCAAAGAGGGCGCCTGGCGCTTTATCGACGCCACGCGGATGATCTCGATCACCACCAACCTGGGCGACAGCAAGACCACCATCGCCCACCCGGCCACCACCTCCCACGGCCGTCTGTCGCCGCAGGAGCGTGAAGCGGCGGGTATCCGCGACAGCCTGATCCGCGTTGCCGTGGGCCTGGAAGATGTCGCTGACCTGCAGGCTGACCTTGCACGCGGGTTGGCGGCACTGTGATTGAAATCAGAGGCGGTGCACCGGGCCATAACGGTCGGGTAGCCCTGGTGACCGGTGCCGCTCGCGGTATCGGCTTGGGGATTGCCGCCTGGTTGATCTGTGAAGGCTGGCAGGTGGTGCTAAGCGACCTGGACCGCCCGCGTGGGGCCAAGGTAGCCAAGGCGTTGGGTGACAACGCCTGGTTCATCACCATGGACGTTGCCGACGAGGCGCAGGTCAGTGCCGGGGTGTCCGAGGTACTGGGGCAGTTCGGGCGGCTGGACGCGCTGGTGTGCAATGCAGCGATCGCCAACCCGCATAACCAGACGCTGGAAAGCCTGAGCCTGGCGCAATGGAACCGGGTGCTGGCGGTCAACCTCAATGGCCCGATGCTGCTGGCCAAGCATTGTGCGCCGTACCTGCGTGCGCACAATGGGGCGATCGTCAACCTGACCTCGACCCGTGCGCGGCAATCCGAGCCTGACACCGAGGCCTACGCGGCGAGCAAGGGCGGCCTGGTGGCTTTGACCCATGCCTTGGCCATGAGCCTGGGCCCGGAGATTCGCGTGAATGCGGTGAGCCCGGGCTGGATCGATGCGCGTGACCCTTCCCAGCGCCGTGCCGAGCCGTTGACCGAAGCCGACCATGCCCAGCACCCGACGGGCAGGGTAGGGACGGTGGAAGACGTTGCGGCGATGGTGGCCTGGCTGCTGTCGCGGCAAGCGGCGTTCGTCACCGGCCAGGAGTTTGTGGTCGATGGCGGCATGAGCCGCAAGATGATCTACACCTGAGCTGTAACACTATGAGTTGTAAAGGAAAGGGGCCGAGAAGGCCCCTTTTTTGTTTTTTCGGTGGCGCCTATGCCAGTGGTGTAGCGATGGCAGCAGGCTTACCCTTGAACACGCCAACAGGAACAACCCAAATGGCACAGGGTGTGGAAACCGCTTTTTTGCCTTTTTTGAAAAAAATTCAATGGGGGTATTGACTTAGCATCGGTACCTGCGTAAATTTCGCGGCCTCAGCGAAGCAAACGCAACAAGCAACATCGCGGGGGTGATTAGCTCAGCCGGGAGAGCATCTGCCTTACAAGCAGAGGGTCGGCGGTTCGATCCCGTCATCACCCACCACTTCCTGAGCGTTCCTGACGCAAGACGCTTCGAAAGAAGCCGACCGCCAGAGAGGAACAAGGCCTGATAAGCCACTATGCGCAGCGGTAGTTCAGTCGGTTAGAATACCGGCCTGTCACGCCGGGGGTCGCGGGTTCGAGTCCCGTCCGCTGCGCCACTTTTTAGTAACAGATGGGTGCCTTGCACCGGTCTGAGACCGAAAGGCAAATATGCCTGAGGTCGATCCCAGTTTCAATCGGGCGCAAGCCTGAATGATACGCAGCGGTAGTTCAGTCGGTTAGAATACCGGCCTGTCACGCCGGGGGTCGCGGGTTCGAGTCCCGTCCGCTGCGCCATCTTCGCTTCGAGGCCCCTTGAACGCCTCGAAGCAACAAAAAGAGCGATCAACGTGTCGCTTTTTTTGTGCCTGATAAAACTGTGCCTCTGGCCAGTAAGCAGGCAAAACAGGTTTCACCGGGCGCAAGCCCAAGCGATACGCAGCGGTAGTTCAGTCGGTTAGAATACCGGCCTGTCACGCCGGGGGTCGCGGGTTCGAGTCCCGTCCGCTGCGCCATCTTCGCCTCGAGGCCCTGAACACCTCGAAGCAACGAAAAAAGCGACCTTAGGGTCGCTTTTTTCGTTTTCACGGCCTGCTTGGCCACCTTTACACGAAGCTGACAGACTCTTCACGGATGAACGGTTTCAGTGTCTGTGCGCGCTGATGCACAATAGGCACCTTCTCGACTTACCCGGAATTCGCAATGACCAGATCATCCGTCTTTGGTGCGCTCGGGCTGGCCCTGGTGCTGGCGGGCGTGACCGGTTGTTCCTCGAAAAAAACGGCCATCTACGAGCACGAGAACTTCGACGACTCGGGGACGTTCTCGCGCAGCTTTCCGGTGACCGATGCCGGCTCCTGCGAGGCCGCTCGCCGTGCCTTGCTCAGCCAGGGCTATATCATCACCAGCAGCGGTGCCAACCAGGTTACCGGCAACAAGAGCTTCCAGCAGAACAGCGAAAACCACCTGCAGATCAGTTTCAACGTCACCTGCGCGCCAGACGTGAGCGACGAACAGCGTTCGACCATGTTCGCCAACGCCCTGCAGGATCGCTACAGCCTGAAGAAGTCCAATACCTCCGCCAGCCTGGGTGTGGGCGTGCTGGGTTCGGTGTCGATGCCGATCGGTTCGAGTGACGACTCGATGGTCAAGGTGGCCAGCGAGACGGTGACTGCGGCGCAGTTCTACGACCGGTATTTCGCACTGGTGGAGAGCTATCTGCCCAAGCCCAAGAAGGTCAGCAAGGCCAAGGTCGAGCCTGACGCGCCTGCGCCGAAGGTAGAAAAGCCCGCCGTTGACCTGGGGCTGCCAGAGCAGGCGGCTGCCGCCCCAGCAGCGGTTCCCGCGGCCGCCCCAGCGCCTGCCGCCGTTGCCCCGGCCGCCGAGGTGCCAACGGCGCCTGTGGTCAATGACAGCCAGGGCTCGCAACCTGTAGCACCGCCGGCAGAACCGGCACCGATCCAGGCGCAACCTGCTGAAGCCCCGCCGGCCACCCTCTGAGCCTCTTTGCGCCTGCGGCTACGCGCGGGCACAGCACACATTCCCTGTTACAGACGGGCGGCGATAGCGCGCTCGATACCTGCTACGTTTACTTCTCATGAGCTTGTCATCATTCCTTCACCCAACCTGCTTAGGTTGAAGGCGACACCTACGAAGACAGATGAGAAAAGAGGACGCAGGGCAATGGACGAATATCAGGAAGAGCTGCTCGAGTTCCAGGCATACGAACTGGATACCCCGGAACCTGCCGAGGACGCCACCGAGCTTTAGCCGGCCTGCCGCTGACTGCGGCGAAACTCCCCCGGCGTGAGGCCGGTCCAGCGCTTGAATGCGCGCTGGAAAGCCTCTGCCGAAGCAAACCCCAGCAGATAAGCGATTTCGCCGAAAGCCAGCGCCGTGTCACGGATGTAGGTTTCGGCCAGGTCGCGCCGTGTCTCGTTCAGCACGTCGCGAAAGCGCGTGCCCTCCTCAGCCAGCTTGCGCCGCAATGTCCAGGTGGGCAGTTGCAGGCTCTGGGCCACTTCGTCCAGGTCCGGTTCGCGGCCGCCATTGAGTAACGGGCCAAGCAGGTGCGTGATGCGTTCACCCAGGCTGCGTACCCGTGTGCGCTGGAGCAACTCGGCTTCGCAGAGTTGCAGCAGGTGCTGCCAGGTGCTCGGGCAATGCTGCGGGTTGGCTATCTGTAGCGTGGCGCGGCTCAGGCGCAGTTGATTGCCAGCGGCTGCGAACTGCACCGGGGTACAGCACAGCGGCTGATACTGAGTGGCATAGTCGGGCGCTGCAAATTCAATATCCAGCCGTTCGGCCTGCAGCATGGTGCCTGTCAGGTCGCCCAGTTGTGCCAGCCAGCCGGCGAGCAACGAATCGACCACGAAACGGTTGTACGTGTTGTACGGGCTGATGGAGTAGAAGCGCAGCCAGGCGCCCTGGGCATCTTCCTGAAAGCTTGAGTGGCCTCGGTAGTTGGCAGCGTACAACGGCTCGAAGCGCAGCAAGGTGCGCGCCGCTTCGCCCAGGGTGGGCGCCTGGGCCGCCGTGATGCCCGCCAGGCCGGCATGGGCCAGGCGGCTGAGGCGCCCCATGTGCAGGCCCAGGGCTGGGTCTGCGCAGAGCGCGATGGCGGCATGCCCAAGGTGCATGTAGCGGGGGATCGACAAGCGTGCGCCCGCTTCGGCCAGGCGCGCAGCATCGAGGCCATAGCGCTGCAGCAGGGGCGCTGGGTCGTGGCCCAGCGCGCGCACAGCCTCGGCCAATGGCTGGACGAAGCCTACCGACAAGTCACCCAGGCGCACGCGGGGGCGGGCCACGGGGTCACAACCACAGGTTCAGCAGGCGGGCGCCCTGGCTAGGGTTGCCCGCCAGCAGTTCGCCCGATTGATGGGCAAAGCCCTGGCCGTCGCCGGCCTGCTCCCAGAACTGCCCGCGCATGAACACGCTCATGCTGCTGACACCTGCGCCAGCCGCCTGGGTCAGGCGCTGCCAGGCGGTTTGCTCGCTTACCTCGCCACGCTGCAAGGCAAGCCCGGCCGCCGCTTGCTGGTGGCGGTTGCCGCGCCAGGGCGCCTGCCAGCTACCTTTGCCGCTGAGGAACACCGGGTTGGCGATCAGTTGGACCGACTGTTGCTCCAGTTGCTGGTGGTTTTCCGGGTACCAGCTGTCACTGCCGATCAGTACACCGAGGCGCCCGGCGGGGGTTTGCAGGACCTGCAGCGGGTGCTGGCGGCCATCATGGATGTAGCGGCGCATTTCGCTGTCTGGGTACTGCTGGCGCTGGGGCTGGCCCAGCAGCGAGCCGTCGCCGGCAAACACCACGCTGCTGTTGTACAGCGGGCCACTGCCGGCGTGCAGCACGCCCTGTTTGACATAAGGGGCAGGGAGCACGATAGAGCCAGCCACCAGGGTTACCCCAAACTCCTTGGCCAGGCCACCGAACAGCTGCTGATAGTCGGCGGCCATCTGCTCGGCCTTCATGCGCAGGTGCGCGTCGGTGCGCCAGTCGTCGGCGTTGGCGCGCAGCATCGCCAGGCCATAGCGCAGCGGGTTGCTCAGCTCCAGCCATTGCAAGGCCTCGCGGCTCTGCGTGACCTGGTACAGCTCGTTCTTTTCGCCGCGCGCCCACAGCCAGGTGCCGATGTGCTCTGGCAACACCACCACCGTGCGTGGGCCAACCAGCCCCTGCATTCGGGCCTGCTGCAGATAGGCCGAGAGCTTGCGGTGCAGGCGCTGCAGGTTCTGGTAGTCACTTGGGTAAAGCAGCGGCTCGACGCCCAGCAGGTTGCCGTGTTCGCCCGGCACGCCATGGTTGAGCGCGAGCTCGATGCGCAGGTCGGACAGGTAATGGCCTTCCGGGCGCTGCTGGGTCCAGAAGCCGTAGCCGCACACGGCGGCGATCATCACCAGCGCCAAGGCGCTTGCCAGGAGTTTTCGCATGAAGCGGTACTGCGCCTTGGAAGTCAGAGTTGTCTAGGGTAGCCGTGCTGTGAGGCAGGATCAATAAGTTGTCAGTTTCGATCATTGAGCCTGTTCAAACGCCTGTTTAATGTCATCGGCAGATAAACGACGGGCCCGCCGGCTGGCGAGGTACCCGCATTCCGTGATCACGCCACATGGGGACCTTCCATGGCTGCCGACCTTTATCCGCACCTGCTCGCACCGCTCGACCTCGGCTTCACCACCTTGCGCAATCGCACCCTGATGGGCTCGATGCACACCGGCCTTGAAGAGCGGCCCGGTGGTTTCGAGCGCATGGCGGCCTATTTTGCCGAGCGCGCCCGGGGTGGCGTCGGCCTGATGGTCACCGGCGGCATCGCGCCCAATGATGAAGGTGGGGTCTATTCTGGCGCCGCCAAGCTCAGCACCGAAGAAGAAGCCGACAAGCACCGCATCGTGACTGACGCGGTACACGCCGCGGGCGGCAAGATCTGCCTGCAGATCCTGCATGCCGGGCGCTACGCCTACAGCCCGCGCCAGGTCGCGCCGAGTGCCATCCAGGCACCGATCAACCCGTTCAAGCCCAAGGAGCTGGACGAAGCGGGCATCGAGAAGCAGATCGCCGACTTCGTCAATTGCGCCGTACTGGCCCAGCGTGCGGGCTACGATGGCGTCGAGGTAATGGGTTCGGAAGGCTATTTCATCAACCAGTTCCTCGCTGCCCACACCAACCACCGCACCGACCGCTGGGGTGGTAGCTACGCCAACCGCATGCGCTTGGCCGTGGAAATCGTCAGCCGCGTACGTGAGGCCGTGGGCCCGAACTTCATCATCATCTTCCGCCTGTCGATGCTCGATCTGGTCGAGGGTGGCAGCACCTGGGATGAAATCGAGCTGTTGGCCAAAGCCATCGAGCAGGCCGGTGCGACCCTGATCAACACCGGCATCGGTTGGCACGAGGCGCGCATCCCGACCATCGCCACCAAGGTGCCGCGTGCGGCGTTCAGCAAGGTCACCGCCAAGCTGCGGGGGGCGGTGAACATTCCGCTGATCACCACCAACCGTATCAACACCCCGGAAGTGGCCGAGGCGGTGCTCGCCGAAGGCGACGCCGATATGGTCTCCATGGCGAGGCCGTTCCTGGCCGACCCGGACTTCGTCAACAAGGCCGCCGCCGGGCACGCTGATCAAATCAACACCTGCATCGGCTGCAACCAGGCCTGCCTGGACCACACCTTTGGCGGCAAGCTGACCAGTTGTCTGGTCAACCCGCGCGCCTGCCACGAGACTGAGCTCAACTACCTGCCTGTGCGCGCGGTGAAGCGTATTGCCGTGGTCGGTGCAGGCCCAGCCGGCCTGGCGGCCGCCACTGTGGCCGCTGAGCGTGGCCACCAGGTGACGCTGTTCGATGCCGCTGGCGAGATCGGTGGGCAGTTCAACGTGGCCAAGCGGGTGCCGGGCAAGGAAGAGTTCTTCGAGACCCTGCGCTACTTTGCCAACAAGCTCAGCAGCACAGGCGTGGACGTGCGCCTGAACACCCGCGTCGATGTACAGGCGCTGGTGGACGGCGGCTTCGACGAGGTCATCCTGGCCACGGGTATCGCGCCACGCACCCCAGCGATCCCGGGGGTGGAGCACGCCAAGGTGCTCAGCTACCTGGATGTGCTGCTCGAACGCAAGCCGGTCGGGGCGGCCGTCGCGGTGATTGGGGCCGGCGGTATCGGTTTCGATGTGTCCGAATACTTGGTGCATCAGGGTGTGGCCAGCAGCCAGGACCGTGACGCGTTCTGGCAAGAGTGGGGCATCGACACCCAGCTTGAGGCCCGCGGTGGCGTGGCCGGAATCAAGGCCGCGCCGCACGCGCCGGCACGCCAGGTGTACCTGCTGCAGCGCAAGGCGTCCAAGGTAGGTGACGGTCTGGGCAAGACCACCGGCTGGATCCACCGCGCGGGGCTGAAGAACAAACAGGTGCAGATGCTCAATGGCGTTGAATACCTGAATATCGACGACGCCGGTTTGCACATTCGTGTCGGCGGCGGTGAGCCGCAACTGCTGGCGGTGGACAACGTGGTGATCTGCGCCGGGCAAGAGCCGCTGCGTGAGTTGTACGACGGGCTGGTGACCGCAGGGCAGTCGGTGCATTTGATCGGCGGCGCGGACGTGGCAGCGGAGCTGGATGCCAAGCGGGCGATCAACCAAGGCTCGCGCCTGGCTGCCGAGCTTTGATAGGGCCGGGGGCTGCTTTGCGGCCCCCCGCTGTTTCACTGATAGACTGATGAATCAGCCTCAGGCCCCGATCCATGTCCATCGATTTCTTGAACCTCCCCCAGGCCCCTCTGCACCCCCTGACCCTGCCTTGGCTACAAAACGCCAATGTCGAAGCTGCCATCTTGCGCCTGGACCTGATCGACCCCCTGATCAGCGGCAACAAGTGGTTCAAGCTGCGCCACCACCTTGCACAAGCCCATGAAGCAGGCGCCCCCGGCCTGATCAGCCTGGGCGGTAGCCACTCCAACCACTTGCACGCCCTGGCCGCCGCCGGCAAACGGTTTGGCTTCGCCACCGCCGGCTTGCTGCGTGGCCATGCCCAGGACACCCCGACGGTGCGTGATCTGCAGACGCTGGGCATGCACGTGCACTGGCTGGGCTATGGTGGCTACCGTGCTCGCCATGAAGCGGGGTTCTGGCAACCCTGGCAGGCACGTTACCCCGGCTGGCACTGCATCCCCGAAGGCGGTGGCGGCATGGCGGGCGCGCAAGGCTGCGGTTTGATCGTCGAGCAAGCGCGTGCACAGCTCGCCGGCATCGGTTGGGACGATTACAGCGCCTGGTGGCTGGCCGTGGGTACCGGTACCACGCTGGCTGGCCTGGTGCTGGCAGAGGCCGGCGCGCATGACGTGCACGGCGCGCTGGCGGTGCCAGGCGATCATGGCGTGGCGGAGAATGTGAGCCAACTGGTCGGCGACAGTGGTTATAGGCTGCACGATGCCAGCCGGGGCGGCTTTGCCCGGGTCGACGACGAACTGTTGGGGTTCATCGACGCCTGCGAGCGCAGCACCGGCGTGCCGCTCGAAGCGCTCTACACCGGCAAGGCCTTGCTGGCGCTGCGTGAGCAGGTCGAGGCCGGCGTATTCCCGCCCGGCACCCGCCTGCTCGTGCTGCACACCGGTGGCCTGCAAGGCCGACGCGGTTACTTGTAGGGCAGCATGCGCAGCAGCGTGTTGTCGCGTTGCACGTAGTGGTGATACAGCCCGGCCAGCGCATGCAGGCCGATCAGCCAGTAACCCCAACTGCCGACGCGCTCATGCCAGCCTTTGATGAACTTGGCTTGGTCCGGGTCTGCGCCGATCAGGTGGGGCAGCTCGAGGCCATAGAAGGGTACCGGCTTGTCGGCGGCGCTGAGAATCAGCCAGCCGGCCAGGGGCAGGCCGATCATCAACAGGTACAGTGCCAGGTGCATCAGGTGGGCAAGGCCGGTCTGCCATGCAGGGGGCTTGGGCAGAATGGGCGGGGTGGGGCGGCTCAGGCGTACCGCCAGGCGCAGCCAGACCAGCACGAACACCGTCAGGCCCAGCATGAAGTGCAGGTCCTTCATCAGGTTGCGCTCAGCGCTGTCCTTGGGGAACAGGCCGCGAAACTCGATGCAGGCATAGACGGCGGCCAGCAGCACCAGCATCAGCCAGTGCAGGGCGATGGACAGGCGCGCGTAATGAGGCGTCGGGGTGAGTGAAACCATGCTTGATCCTCGTCATCAGGTTTAAGGTGGCGCTCTTGCTGGCGCTCACGGGTAACTGTAACTGCTGATTTGAGGGGATGCTTTGCGCTGGGTCGGTGAAAGGTGTTTGGCCGGTGGGGAATCGCTTGAGGTTTTCAGCGCCTACGAGATCGAGCGCCGCGCGGGCGGCGCTCGATCTTCTGGGGGGGGGCGCCACAAACCTCAAGCCCTGCGCACAAACCCACCTACTCGCTCAGCGCCGGCCAGCCATCGGCCACCAAAAATACCCGCTCTACTTCATGCCAGGCCCCATCGGCCTGCATGTGCAACCTGACCAGCATCTGCGCCGGCGCCTGCTCATCCAACCCCGCCAGCCAAGCCTCGAACTGCTGCACTGTCCAGCACGCCTCAGCCGTGACCCGCGCTGGCGCCAGCCAGGCATTGCGCGGCAGGGGCTGCCAACGTTCAGCTGTGGCCCTTGGCCAATCCCGCCGGCGTAACCAACGCCCGCGCAGATGCAGCGGGTTGGCCCCCTCAGGCGGTTCTGCATGCCCAGGCCATGGGTAGAACAGATAACCCGCAAGCCACAGATGCGCCTGCACCTGCTGCACGCCAAGCCCGGCCAGCGCCACACGGCTGTGCGCACCACTAGACATGGGCAACTGATGCCCGGCCAGGTGCGCCAGCTTGCTGCCCAATCGGTCGTAACACCCCGGCCCGAGCCACTGTGCGGGGTCGCGACCACCGCTGTGGTCCGGCCCCAGGTAAAGCTTGATCGCCAGCTCCAGGTGGTGGGTGCCTTCAGCGTCGCGCAGCAAGATATCCAGCTCGCCCAGCGTGCGCCCACCTTCGCGGATCGCCAGGTTGGCCGCCAGCAGCTCGATACCCGGCGCCTGGCCCAGGGCGAACTGCCACAGGCTTTCGTAGTAAAGCCCCAGGCGCCGGCTGGTCAGCCTCGCCAGCCCGTCACGCAGCGGCTGGTCATCGGCATCCAAGGCCAACAACCAGGCTTTCAGGCGCTGCGGCTCATCGGCCCAGCCACTGCCTGCCAGCGGGTGGCGCTGGGGGCAGGGCGGGGCGCTGAGCAGCGGTGGGGACAGCAGTGTCCAGGCCAGGTCGCGCACGGCAGGGCGGCGCAACTGGCGGGGCAAGTCGTGGAGTTCGGCGAAGGGCATCATCCAGCGAGCATAGCCGGTTTGCCGCTGCCCGGTCGTTTCGCCCATAATCGGCGCATAGTCACCCGCCGCAGAGCCTCGCAGGAGCCCCATGGAGCAATTTCGCAATATCGGTATCATCGGACGCCTTGGCAGCTCACAGGTGCTCGACACCATTCGCCGACTGAAAAAATTCCTCATCGAGCGCCACCTGCATGTGATCCTCGAGGACACCATCGCCGAAGTGCTGCCCGGCCACGGCCTGCAGACGTCCACGCGCAAGCTGCTGGGCGAGGTCTGCGACCTGGTCATCGTCGTTGGTGGTGATGGCAGCCTGCTCGGCGCCGCCCGCGCCTTGGCCCGGCACAACATTCCGGTGCTGGGCATCAACCGCGGCAACCTGGGCTTTCTTACCGATATCCGCCCCGACGAGCTGGAAGAAAAGGTCGCCGAAGTGCTCGACGGCCACTACCTGGTAGAAAACCGCTTCCTGTTGCAGGCCGAAGTGCGCCGGCACCACGAGGCCATCGGCCAGGGCGATGCGCTCAACGATGTGGTCCTGCACCCCGGCAAATCGACGCGGATGATCGAGTTCGAGATCTACATCGATGGCCAGTTCGTCTGCAGCCAGAAGGCCGACGGCCTGATCGTCGCCACCCCGACCGGCTCGACCGCCTATGCGTTGTCGGCGGGCGGCCCGATCATGCACCCCAAGCTCGACGCCATCGTCATCGTGCCGATGTACCCGCATACCCTGTCGGGCCGGCCTATCGTGGTGGACGGCAACAGCGAACTGAAGATCGTCGTGGCCAAGGACCTGCAGATCTATCCGCAGGTCTCCTGTGACGGCCAGAACCACTTCACCTGCGCCCCCGGCGACACCATCACGGTGAGCAAGAAGCCGCAGAAACTGCGCCTGATCCATCCGCTGGACCACAATTACTACGAAGTCTGCCGTACCAAACTCGGCTGGGGCAGCCGCCTTGGCAGCAGGGACGACTGATGCTCGATCCGGCGCGAAGTTTCGACATCATCGGTGACGTGCATGGTTGTGCGCTGACCCTTGAACGCCTGCTCGACGCCCTGGGTTACAAGCGTGTGGCGGGCGTCTGGCGCCACCCACGGCGCCAGGCACTGTTCCTCGGCGACATCGTTGACCGTGGGCCGCGTATCCGTGAGGCCTTGCACATCGTGCACGACATGGTCGAGGCCGGTCAGGCGTTCTGCATCATGGGCAACCATGAGTACAACGCCCTGGGCTGGGTTACCCCGGCCCTGCCCGGCAGCGGCAAGGCCCATGTGCGCGAGCACACGCCACGTCACGCCCGGCTGATCGACGAGACCCTGACCCAGTTCGCCCACCACCCCGGCGACTGGCATGACTTCGTCAACTGGTTCTATGAATTGCCGCTGTTCGTCGACGCCGGGCGCTTCCGCCTGGTGCACGCCTGCTGGGACCCCCGGTTGATCGAGCCGCTACGCCAGCAATATCCGAATGGGCGCATCGACCAACACTTCATCCAGGCCTCGGCCGTGCCCGGCAGTTTCGCCGCCACGGTGTGCAATCGCCTGCTGCGGGGCACCGACATGCGCCTGCCGGACGGGCTGACCCTGACCGGTGGCGATGGCCTGACCCGCGCCTTCTTCCGCACCAAATTCTGGGAAGAAGACCCGCAAACCTATGGCGACATCGTGTTCCAGCCCGATGCCCTGCCCGAGGCAGTCGCCAGCACGCCGCTCAGCCATACCCAGAAGAACGCCCTGCTGCGCTACGCCGAGGACCAACCCTTGCTGTTCGTCGGCCATTACTGGCGCAGCGGCCGCCCGGCGCCGATACGCGACAACCTGGCCTGCCTGGACTACAGCGCCGTGCTCTATGGCAAGCTGGCAGCCTATCGGCTGGATGATGAAACCCGGATCGACCCGCACAAGTTCGTCTGGGTCGACGTCGATCGCCCACAGGCCAATCAATGAACATAATCGAAGTGATGCGCCTGCCGCTGTCGGTCGACCTCAGCGGCTTCGTCCATCTGCTGCAGCGCTTGCAGGTGCCGCACCGGGTCAGCGAAGAAGGCGATGCCCAGGTGCTCTGGGCGCCCGATACCCTGGCCGAAGACGTGCTGCAACTCTACCAGCGCTTCCCGGACGGCAACGCCGACCTTGAGCTTGCCCAGGCGCCAATGGCAGCGGCTTCAACCGCGACTGCCGCCACCCAGCCCTCCCTGAAGGACCAGGCAAAAGCCTGCAAGGTCACCACCGTGATCCTGCTGCTGTGCTTCATCGTCGCGGGCCTCACCAGCCTTGGCGAAAACTTCTCGACCATCGGCTGGTTCACCTTCCTCGATTTCCGCGTACAAGGCGACTACCTGTACTTCACCCCACTGGCCCAAGGCCTCGCCGAGGGCCAATGGTGGCGCCTGGTGTCACCGATGCTGCTGCACTTCGGCGTGCTGCACCTGGCCATGAACAGCCTGTGGTACTGGGAGCTGGGCAAGCGCATCGAACTGCGCCAGGGCCCGTGGCTGTTGCTGGGCCTGACCCTGTTGTTCAGCCTGGTGTCCAACCTGGCCCAGCACTACACCAGCGGCCCGAGCCTGTTCGGCGGCCTGTCTGGCGTGCTCTACGGCTTGCTTGGGCATATCTGGCTGTACCAGTGGCTGGCGCCCAACCCGCACTTCAACCTGCCCAAGGGCGTGCTGGTGATGATGCTTATCTGGCTGGTGGTGTGCCTGACCGGGGTGGTCGGCCAGCTCGGCTTTGGCCAGATCGCCAATGCCGCCCACGTTGGCGGGTTGCTCATCGGATGCCTGACAGGGCTCTTGGGTGGCGGGATGGCCCGGCGTAAACTGTCGGCTTGAATTAGGAGACGCTATGTCCACTTTCGCGCAAATGATCGAAAACATTACCCCCGAAATCTACGAGAGCCTGAAAACGGCCGTGGAGATCGGTAAATGGTCCGATGGCCGCAAGCTCACTGTCGAACAGAAAGAGCTGTCGTTGCAGGCCGTGATCGCCTGGGAGATGCAAAACCTCCCCGAAGATCAGCGCACCGGTTACATGGGCCCGCAGGAATGCGCGTCGAAGTCGGCGCCGATCGCTAACATTCTGTTCAAGTCGGACTCGGTACATTGATCGAACTCGCTCGTGGCTCTTTGAGCAAGATGGCAGTGCGCCTGGAAGCACCGGTCGTGCAATACAGCTTTCGCCTGGGTGAGGAGCAGGTACCGGTCAACCCGTTGATCGGCCAGCGCCTGCGCCTGGAGTACCTCGGCGCCATTCATTGCAGCCATTGCGGCAAGCGCACCAAGACCAGCTTCAGCCAGGGTTACTGCTACCCGTGCATGACCAAGCTGGCCCAGTGCGACATTTGCATCATGGCCCCGGAACGCTGCCACTACGACGCCGGCACCTGCCGCGAGCCGTCCTGGGGCGAGCAGTTCTGCATGACCGACCACGTGGTCTACCTGGCCAACTCGTCGGGGGTCAAGGTCGGCATCACCCGCGCCACCCAACTGCCCACCCGCTGGCTCGACCAGGGTGCCAGCCAGGCCCTGCCGATCATGCGCGTGGCCACCCGCCAGCAATCAGGTCTGGTCGAAGACGTGCTGCGCAGCCAGGTACCCGACCGCACCAACTGGCGTGCACTGCTCAAGGGCGACGCCGAAGTGCTGGACCTGGTCGCCATCCGCGAACAGATCTTCGATGCCTGCGCCGACGGCCTGCGCGAGCTGCAGGCACGCTTTGGCCTGCAGGCGCTGCAGCTGCTGCCGGATGCCGAAGTGGTGCAGATGCGTTACCCGGTCGAGGCCTACCCGACGAAGATCGTCAGCTTCAACCTGGACAAGAACCCGGTGGTGGAAGGCACGCTGCTGGGCATCAAGGGCCAGTACCTGATTTTCGACACCGGCGTGATCAACATTCGCAAGTACACGGCCTACCAGTTGGCCGTGCTCCAGTAAAAAGGACCTGCACATGCGTACCGAACAACCGCAAGTGATCTACCTCAAGGACTACCAGGCGCCCGAGTACCTGATCGACGAGACGCACCTGACCTTCGAGCTGTTCGAGGACCACACCCTGGTCCATGCGCAACTGGTCATGCGCCGCAACCCGGCACGCGGTGCCGGCCTGCCGCCACTGGTGCTCGACGGCCAGCAGCTCGAACTGCTGCGCGCCTCGCTGGACGATCAGGAGCTGCAGCCAAGCGACTACCAGCTTGAAGCCGACAGCCTGACGGTCCACCCCAGGGCCGAGCGCTTCACCCTCGACACCAGCGTGAAGATCCACCCCGAGAGCAACACCGCGCTGGAAGGCCTGTACAAGTCCGGCAAGATGTTCTGCACCCAGTGCGAGGCCGAGGGCTTTCGCAAGATCACCTATTACCTCGACCGCCCGGATGTGATGAGCACCTTCACCACCACGGTGATCGCCGAGCAGCATCGCTACCCGGTGCTGCTGTCCAACGGCAACCCGATCGGCAGCGGGCCGGCTGAAGAGGGCCGGCACTGGGCGACCTGGGAAGACCCGTTCATGAAACCGGCCTACCTGTTCGCCCTGGTGGCCGGCGACCTGTGGTGCGTCGAGGACAGCTTCACGCGCCAGTCGGGCCGCGACGTGACCCTGCGTATCTACGTCGAACCCGAGAACATCGACAAGTGCGACCACGCCATGGTCAGCCTGAAGAAGTCCATGCGCTGGGACGAGGAAGTCTACGGCCGTGAGTATGACCTGGACATCTTCATGATCGTCGCGGTCAATGACTTCAACATGGGCGCCATGGAAAACAAGGGCCTGAACATCTTCAACTCGAGCTGCGTGCTGGCCCGCGCCGAAACCGCCACCGACGCCGCCCACCAGCGGGTCGAAGGCGTGGTCGCCCACGAGTACTTCCACAACTGGTCGGGCAACCGCGTAACTTGCCGCGACTGGTTCCAACTGTCGCTCAAGGAAGGCTTCACGGTGTTCCGCGACGCCGAGTTCAGCGCCGACATGAACTCGCGCACGGTCAAGCGCATCGAGGACGTCGCCTACCTGCGTACCCACCAGTTCGCGGAAGATGCCGGCCCCATGGCCCACCCGGTACGCCCGGACAGCTTCATCGAAATCTCCAACTTCTACACCCTGACCGTGTACGAGAAGGGTGCCGAAGTGGTGCGCATGGTCCGCACCCTGCTGGGCGCCGAGGGCTTCCGCAAGGGCAGCGACCTGTACTTCGAACGCCACGATGGCCAGGCGGTGACCACCGACGACTTCATCAAGGCCATGGAAGATGCCAACGGCGTCGACCTGACGCAGTTCAAGCGCTGGTACAGCCAGGCCGGCACGCCGCGCCTTGAGGTGAGCGAAGCCTATGACGCGGGTGCCCAGACCTACAGCCTGACGTTCCGCCAGAGCTGCCCGCAGACGCCGGACAAGGCCGACAAATTGCCGTTCGTGATCCCGGTCGAACTGGGCCTGCTGGATGCCGAAGGCAACGACCTGTCACTGCGCCTGGCCGGCGAAGCCGCCGCTGCCGGCAGCAGCCGCGTGCTGTCGGTGACCGAGGCCGAGCAGACCTTCACCTTCGAAGGCATCACGGCCAAGCCGCTGCCCTCGCTGCTGCGTGGTTTCAGCGCGCCGGTGAAGCTGAGCTTCCCGTATGACCGCGACCAGCTGATGTTCCTCATGCAGCATGACAGCGACGGCTTCAACCGCTGGGAAGCGGGCCAGCAACTGTCGGTGCAGGTGCTGCAGGAGCTGATTGGCCAGCATCAGCGCGGCGAAGCGCTGAAGCTCGACCAGCGTCTGATCACTGCGCTGGGCACCGTGCTGGGCAACACGTCGCTGGACGCTGCCATGGTCGCCGAGATGCTGTCGCTGCCGGGCGAGGCCTACCTCACCGAGATCAGCCAGGTGGCCGACGTCGATGCCATCCACGCCGCCCGCGAGTTCGCTCGCCAGCAGATCGCCGAGCAGTTGTTCGATGGCCTGTGGGCGCGCTATCAGGCGCACCGCGAGGCCTCGCGCAGCACGGCCTACGTCGCTTCGGCCGAGCACTTCGCCCGCCGCAGCCTGCAGAACATCGCCCTGTCGTACCTGATGCTGAGCGGCAAGCCGCAGGTGCTGGAAGCGACCCTGGAGCAGTTCGACCAGTGCGACAACATGACCGAACGCCTGACGGCCCTGGCGGTACTGGTCAACTCGCCGTTCGAGGCTGAGCGGGCCAAGGCGCTGGCAACCTTTGCCGAGCACTTCAAGGACAACCCGCTGGTCATGGACCAGTGGTTCAGCGTGCAGGCCGCCAGCTCACTGCCGGGCGGGCTGGCGCGGGTCAAGGCGCTGATGCAGCACCCGGCGTTCACCCTGAAAAACCCGAACAAGGTGCGCGCGGTGGTTGGTGCCTTTGCCGGGCAGAACCTGGTCAACTTCCATGCGGCGGATGGTTCGGGCTATCGCTTCCTGGCAGACCTGGTGATCGAGCTGAATGCGCTGAACCCGCAGATTGCTTCGCGTCAACTGGCACCGCTGACCCGCTGGCGCAAGTATGACGCTGCGCGTCAGGCGTTGATGAAGGGCGAACTGGAGCGGATCCTCGCTTCTGGGGCGCTGTCCAGTGATGTGTATGAAGTGGTGAGCAAGAGCCTGGCTTGATTGCCAGTGGGGCCGCAAAGCGGCCCCAGCCTTTCATGTGCTTAACAAAACATAACGTCCCGCTCGTTGTATCCGCGCAACGTTCCCCGCTACGATCCACTCAAGCTATTGCAGGCCTCTACCACAGGCTTTTCGCAGTACCTGCAAGGCATTGACCCACTAAGAAGAACACAACAGGGGACAGTCATGAGGGAGCAGCTGATGGCGCAGCCCAGGCGTGGTGCCTGGCCGCTGGCCGCCGGTGCGATGCTGGCGCTGGCATTGGGAATGTGGACGGGCAGCGTCGAAGCCGCTGCCGCCGACGAATACTCGACCGAATCGGCCAAGGCCAGCCAGAGCCTGCTGATCGACGCCGTCCACGCCGGCAAGCGCCTGGTAGTGGTGGGCGATCGCGGTCATATCCTGTTCTCCGACGACCAGGGCAAGACCTGGACCCAGGCGCGGGTGCCCACCCGGCAACTGCTCACCGCCGTGTTTTTTCTCGACGACAAGCGTGGCTGGGCAGTCGGCCATGATGCGCAGATCCTCGCCAGCACCGACGGCGACGCGACCTGGAGCAAGCAGTTCGAAGACCTTACCCGTGAAGCCCCGCTGCTCGATGTCACCTTCCTCGACGCCCAGCACGGGTTTGCCGTAGGTGCCTATGGCGCCTTGCTGGAAACCCGCAACGGCGGCCAGCACTGGCAGGACGTCGCCGAGCGGCTGGACAACCCCGACCAGTTTCACCTCAACGGCATCGCCGTGATCAAGGAAGCCGGCCTGTTCATTGTCGGCGAGCAGGGCAGTATGTTCCGCTCCAGCGACAACGGCCAGGCCTGGGCCAAGGTCGACGGCCCTTACGATGGTTCGTTGTTCGGCGTGATCGGCACCGCCCAGCCGCAGACCCTGCTGGCCTACGGCCTGCGCGGCAACCTGTTCCGTTCAACGGACTTCGGTGACAGCTGGCAGCCGATCGCGCTCAAGGCCGCGCGCGGCGCACTCGAATTCGGCCTGGCAAGCGCTACGCTTGTCGAGGATGGCAGCGTGGTGCTGGTCGGTAACGGCGGCAGTGTGTTGCGCAGCCATGACGACGGGCAAACTTTCAGCGTCTACAACCGCGCCGACCGCATCGCCCTGGCCGGCGTCACTGGCCTGTCCACGGGCGGCTTGCTGCTGGTGGGGCAGGGTGGTGTGCACCTGGCCACCGCCGAAGGTGCCGACCAGGCTGCCGAGGAGCCGCGCCCATGACCAGCAGGGAGAGCATCACCATGCACCCGCATCATCAGGACAAGGCCACGCTGCTCGAACGCCTGATCTTCAACAATCGCCCCGTGGTCATCGCCCTGTGTGTGCTGGTCAGCATTTTCCTGTTCTGGCAGGCCACGCAGATTCGCCCCTCGACCAGCTTCGAAAAAATGATCCCGCTCGAACACCCGTTCATCGAGCAGATGATGGAGCACCGCAACGACCTGGCCAACCTCGGCAATACCGTGCGTATTTCCGTGGAGGCGGTCAACGGCGACATCTTCGACAAGGACTACATGGAGACCCTGCGCCAGATCCATGACGAGGTGTTCTACATCCCGGGTGTCGACCGCGCCGGGCTGAAGTCGCTGTGGAGCCCCAGCGTGCGCTGGACCGAAGTGACCGAAGAAGGCTTCTCCGGTGGCGAGGTGATCCCCAATACCTACAATGGCTCGGCCGAAAGCCTCGACGCGTTGCGCGACAACGTGCTCAAGTCCGGCCAGGTCGGGCGCCTGGTGGGTAACAACTTCAAGTCCACTATCGTTGACGTGCCGCTGCTGGAGAGCTACCCCGACCCGCAGGACCAGGGCAAGCAGGTCAAGCTCGACTACCAGCAGTTCTCGCATCAGCTGGAAGAAAAGATCCGCGACAAGTTCCAGGCACAGAACCCCAACGTGAAGATCCATATCGTCGGCTTCGCCAAGAAGGTCGGCGACCTGATCGACGGCCTGGTGATGGTGGTGATGTTCTTCGGCGTGGCCCTGGCCATCACCTGTGTGCTGCTGTACTGGTTTACCTGGTGCATCCGCAGCACCATCGCCGTGCTCATCACCACCCTGGTGGCGGTGGTCTGGCAACTGGGGTTGATGCATGCGGTGGGCTTCGGCCTGGATCCGTATTCGATGCTGGTGCCCTTCCTGATCTTCGCCATCGGCATTTCCCATGGGGTGCAGAAGATCAACGGCATCGCCCTGCAGTCCAGCGACGCCGACAACGCCCTGACTGCGGCCCGGCGCACCTTCCGCCAGCTGTTCCTGCCCGGGATGATCGCCATCCTCGCCGATGCCGTGGGCTTCATCACCTTGCTGATCATCGACATCGGGGTCATCCGCGAGCTGGCCATCGGCGCTTCGATCGGTGTCGCGGTTATCGTCTTTACCAACCTGATCCTGCTGCCGGTGGCGATCTCCTATGTCGGCATCAGCAACAAGGCCGTCGAGCGCAGCAAGAAGGATGCGACCCGTGAACACCCGTTCTGGCGCCTGCTGGCCAACTTCGCCAGTGCCAAGGTGGCGCCGGTGTCGATTGGCCTGGCCTTGGTGATGTTCGCCGGTGGCCTGTGGTACAGCCAGAACCTGAAGATCGGCGACCTCGACCAGGGCGCCCCGGAACTGCGCCCGGACTCACGCTACAACCAGGACAACAACTTCATCATCAGCAACTATTCGACCAGCTCGGACGTGCTGGTGATCATGGTCAAGACGCCGTCGGAAAGCTGCTCGATCCACTCGACAATGGCGCCGATCGACGAGCTGATGTGGACCATGGAGAACACCCCGGGCGTGCAGTCGGCGATCTCGCTGGTGACCGTGTCCAAGCAGGTGATCAAGGGCATGAACGAGGGCAGCCTGAGATGGGAAACCCTGTCGCGCAACCCGGACGTTCTCAACAACTCCATCGCCCGCGCCGACGGCCTGTACAACGCCGACTGCTCGCTGGCGCCGGTGCTGGTGTTCCTCAACGACCACAAGGCCGAGACCCTGGAACGGGTTACCGCCGCCGCCAAGGCCTTTGCCGACAGCCACAACAAGGAAGGCCTGCAGTTTTTGCTGGCAGCCGGCAACGCCGGGATCGAGGCGGCCACCAACGAGGTCATCAAGTCGGCCGAGCTGACCATTCTGGTGCTGGTGTACATCTGCGTGGCGGTGATGTGCCTGATCACCTTCCGCTCGTTCGCCGCGACCTTGTGCATCGTCCTGCCGCTGGTGCTGACATCGGTGCTGGGTAATGCACTGATGGCCTACATGGGCATTGGCGTGAAGGTCGCCACCTTGCCGGTAGTGGCCTTGGGCGTGGGCATTGGCGTGGACTACGGCATCTACATCTACAGCCGCCTGGAAAGCTTCTTGCGCGCAGGCCTGCCGCTGCAGGAGGCCTACTACGAAACCCTGCGTTCGACTGGCAAGGCCGTGTTGTTCACGGGGTTGTGCCTGGCCATTGGCGTGTGCACCTGGATCTTCTCGGCGATCAAGTTCCAGGCCGACATGGGCCTGATGCTGACCTTCATGCTGCTGTGGAACATGTTCGGTGCGCTGTGGCTGCTGCCGGCGCTGGCGCGGTTCCTGATCAAGCCCAAGAAGATGGTGGGCAAGGAGGGTGGGTCGATTTTCGCCCACTGATTGCTGTATCTGGGGGCCGCATTGCGGCCCCAGGGTTATAATGCCGGCACTTCTCTAACTGGTATCCCCATGTCCCCCCTTGCCACCGCCCTCGCAGCCTGCGACATGCTGCTGATCGACGGCCTGCACGCCTTCGACTTCACCGCCAACGAAACCGGCCTCACCGTCGAATGCATGGACGGCCGCCAGCTGCGCCGCTGGGCCTTCACCGCCGAACAGGTCGCCGCCGCCATCGCCACGGGTGACGAGTGGCAGCTCAGCGATGCCCAGGGCGAGCATCGTCTAGTCTGTATGAGTGCCTTTCGTGCCCCGGATGAAGACGACGATGAAGCGAATCTGGACGAGCCTGCTGACCGCTAGCCTGATGACCCTGACCCTCAATGCCCAGGCTGCCACACTGCTGGTGGGCAGCTACACCGATGGCGCCAGCCAAGGTATCTACCGCTACCGGTTTGACAGCACGACAGGCCATATCGACCCCACCCCGCAACAGGTGGTCAAGAGCGTGAGCCCCTCCTGGCTGGTGCTCTCGGCCGACCAGCGGCAACTGTTCGCCGTCAACGAAACCGTTCAGGGCCACGTCAGCAGTTTCAGCGTGAGCAGCAAAGGCGAGATCAAACCCCTCAACCAGGTGGCCAGCCGGGGCGACGAGCCAACCCACGCCAGCCTCAGCCGCGACCAGCGTTACCTGTTCGTTGCCAATTACGCGGTCAAGCCAGACCCCGGTGGCAGCCTGGTGGTGATCCCGGTGGCCAAGGACGGCAAGCTCAAGGCGGTGGTGCAGCAGGCCCGGCACAAGCCAAGTGGCGCCAACCCCGAACGCCAGGCCGGCGCCCATGTGCATTCGCTGGTGCTGTCGCCGGATGGGCAGCACCTGTATGCCAGCGACCTGGGCGCCGACAAGGTGTTCATCTATCGCTACGATGGCGCCAGCGCGGACCACCCACTGACCCCGGCGATTCCTGCTTCAGTGGCCTTGCCGCCGGGCAGCGGCCCGCGCCACCTGCTGTTCGACGGCAAGGGGCGACACGCTTACCTGACCCTGGAAATGAGCGCCGAGGTGGTGATGTTCGATGTTCAGGAAGGCAACCTTGTCGAACGCCAGCGCCTGCCCCTGACCGAGCGCCAGGATGCCGCGGCGAAAGCAAGTGGTGGCTTGCACCTGTCGGCGGACGGGCGCTTCCTGTATGTCAGCAATCGGGGCACGGCCAACGAGATCGTGGCGTTCAGCGTAGGTAAGGATGATGGCCAACTGGCGTTCTTGCAGCGCCGTTCGGTCGAAGGTGATCACCCTCGGGAATTTGCCCTGGACCCCAGCGACAACTTCCTGCTCGTGGCCAACCAGAAGAGTAACCAGATTGTGGTCATGCGCCGCGATCCGCGTAGCGGCAAACTGGGGGACACGGTGCAGACGCTGCCACAGGATGCGCCGTCGGACCTGAAATTCATCGAGTGACTATCGATCAGCGTGATAATGGTTACTGCCGCAATGAATTTCTAGCGGCGACCTTGGCGGCGTAAGTTTGACCCAAGGCCCAAACGGGCCAACGTCAAACCACCGCCGTCGAGGTAAGCCCAGATGAACTTCAATCTCTTCCCGGTCATCGCCGCATCCGCCATCTCCGCTTCGGTCGTGCTGCCGGCACAGGCCCATGCCGACACCAGCAGCAAGGCGTCCAGTACCCACAGCTATACCGAGCAGTACCTGCGCCAGAGCGCGCATTTTCATGCAGCCTTGAGTGGCAAGCACGGCCACTGAGCACTACCCGGCTTTTGTGTAGGAGCGGCCTTGCGTCGCGAACAGGGCTGCGCAGCGGCCCCAGCAATCTGTGTAGCGACACAGAACTTGGGGCCGCTACGCGCCCCTTTCGCGACGCAAGGCCGCTCCTACACAAGGGCCATGTCAGGTCACTTGGCCATGACAGCCTTGAACAGGTCCGACGCCAGCCACCCCTCCAGCCAGCTCCGCACCCGCGGATAAGCCGCCTTGGCGAACCACTGCGGTTCGACCCCGGCAAACTGGCGCATCAGGGGCAGCAACGCGGCGTCGGCCAGGCTCGGGTGATCGGCCAGCAGGTAAGCCCGGCCTTCAAGCAATGCTTCGAGCGCTGCCAGCCAGGTTTCGGCCTGCTGTCGGTAGTGCTCGCGGGAATGCTCAGGGTATCGCTCGGCGTACTTGTACAGGTTCACCTGCGCCTTGAACGTGGAGTCGTTACGGGCGATTAGCGCCTCGGCCTGTTGCGCCGCCGCCGGGTCCGCCCGTAGCCGCCAGTCCTGCGGGTCGTTGCGTTCCAGCGCCCAGCGCATGATATCCAGGCTTTCCTCCAGCACGCCGGTACCGGTGTCCAGCACCGGCACCGTACCCTTGGGCGACAACGCCAGCAGCGCGGCCGGTTTGTTCTTCATCGCCACTTCCTCGACCCGTACTTCGCACCCGGCATAGCGCAGGGCCAGGCGCGCGCGCATGGCCCAGGGGCAGCGGCGGAACGAGTAGAGGATCACCCGCACACCTCGACGTCACTCAGGCCGTTGCCCTGGCGGCGCACCTGGATCTGCACCGGGATGCGTTCATGCATCTCCTGCACGTGGGAGATCACCGCGACCTTGCGGCCCTGAGCCTGCAAGCCGTCGAGGGCATCCATGGCCAGTTGCAGTGATTCTGGGTCGAGGCTGCCGAA
This sequence comes from Pseudomonas sp. SWRI77, assembly GCF_014269105.1. Classification (NCBI taxonomy): domain Bacteria; kingdom Pseudomonadati; phylum Pseudomonadota; class Gammaproteobacteria; order Pseudomonadales; family Pseudomonadaceae; genus Pseudomonas; species Pseudomonas sp. SWRI77. The sequence goes on from NZ_JABWRV010000003.1 coordinate 126,371, forward strand.
GCCTTCGTCGATGAACAACGATTCGATGCGCAGGGTGCTCGAGGCCATCGATGCCAGGCCCAGTGCCAGGGCCAGCGATACCAGGAAGGTTTCACCGCCCGACAGCGAATGCACCGAGCGCAGCTCGTCGCCCATCTCGGTGTCCAGCACCAGCAGGCCCAGGGCACTGCCGCCGCGCTTGAGGCGGTAGCGACGCGCCAGTTGGCGCAACTGGCTGTTGGCATGGTGCAGCAGCAGGTCGAGGTTGTAACCCTGGGCGATCTTGCGGAACACATCGCCAGAGGCCGAACCGATCAACGCATTCAGGCGCGCCCAGCGCTGCCATTGCTGATGGGCCTGTTCGATGTCCTCTGCCAGCGCCTGATACGCCAGTTGGCGACGCTGGTCTTCGGCCTGGGCGGCGCGCAGCTCGGCGCACTGCTGTTCATGGTTGGCCAGCAACGTGCGCAGAGCTGCGAGGGACTGCTCAAGGTCTTCGGCCGTGGCCTCGACGCTGGCTTGCGCGGTATGTTGCTGCAGGCGCTGTTCACGCTCCTGCAACAGCACGCGGCCTTGTTCGATGGCCTTTTGTGCAACTTGCAGACGCTGGCGCAGTTCGCCCACTTGTGCGTCGTCCATGGCCAGCAGGCGGTCGAGGCCGCTATCGTCGAGCTCGGGGTGTGCGGCGCGCCACTGAGCGATTTCACCCTGCAACTGCTGGTGTTCGTGGTCCAAAGCCTGCTGGCGGGTGCTATTGGCCTTGAGTTCGCCGGCCAGCTGCAGGGCATGGGTGCGGGCCTGTTGCAACTGCTCGGCAGTCTCGGCTTCGCCTGTGCGGGCGTGCTCTACCTGTTGCTCCAGATGGCGTTGCCAGTCCTCGGCACGCGGGTGTTCACCCAGCAGCTCGGCCAGGGCGGCGCGGGCCTTGTCCATCTGTTCGGCCAGCCCGCTGACCTGCAGTTGCAGTTCTTGCTGGCGCTGCACGCGGGTTTGCTGCTGGTCGTGCAGGCGCTCCAGCTGTTGCAGGCGCTGCTGATGTTCTTGCAGTTCGTCCTTTTGCTGGTCCAGCTGTTGCTGGCGCTGGGCGATCTGCTGGTCGAGGCTGAGGAAGGCCTGCGCCGGCTCATCGCGCAGGGCCTGCAGCACAGGGGGCGGCAGCAGGTTGGCGAAATCGGCCAAGGCCTGCTCAAGGCGTTCCTGGTCGGCGGCCAGGGCTTGGTGCTGCTGGTCCAGGCGGCGTTGTGCCTGCTGTTGGGCTTCGCTCGCGGCTTGCAACTGCTGATTGAGGCGGGTGGCATCCCTTTGCAGGGTCAGCAGCGTGGCTTGGCGCTGTTCGTCACGGCCGATTTCCTGGTCGAGGCGGCGCAGTTGGCTGTCCAGCCAGGCACTGCGGGCCTTGTCTTCATGGGCACTGAGTGCGGGCCACAGGGCATGGGCCGCCAGTTGCTCGGCCAGCGGCTGCAACTGCTCACTCAGTTGCGCCTGTTGATGCTGATACTCCTTGATCTGGCCATTGACCACACCCACCTGGGTGCGCAACTCGATCAGGCGGCTATTGAAGCGCTCGACCTGTGCCAGGGCCGTGGCTTCTTCGGCCTGGTCATGCCGGCCCAGGCTTTGCAGCAGCGCTTCGGGCTGATGGAAGGGATGCTCGGCGCTGCCACAGACCGGGCAGGGTTCGCCCTCGTGCAATTGCGCACGCAGTTCTTCGACGCTGGTGCTGCGCGCCAAGCGCTGACGTTCCAGCAGTTGCCGGGTGAGCGCCAGCGCCTGCTCGGCAGCTTCAAGCTCGGCCTTGGCGGCGGTGCCTTCGCCAATCAGTTGCTGGCGTTGCTGCAGGGCCAGTTGCTGGCGTTCGCGCAGTGACTGGATACCCTGCTGCAGCTCCTGCTCGCGGGCATGCAGGCGCGACAGTTGTTCCACGGCACGTTGCTGTTTGCGGTTTTCCTGCAGCATGCCGCCCAGCAGGTCGAGCTGTTCGGCCAAGGCCTGGGGCTCTGCTGCGGCTTCGCGGAACAGCACTTCGAGTGCGTCGCGCTGGGTTTGCAACTGCGCATTGGCCTGGCTGGCCTGGGCCTGCAGGCCCGGCAGCTCTTCGCCGCCCTGGTTCAGGCGGTTGCCGATCTGCAGCAACTGTTGCAGCTGTGGGCGATAAGCCTGCCAGGCGCTGGTGAGGGCAGCCAGGGGGGCACTCTCGGCCAGGGCAGTGTCGATCTGCGCCAGTTGCTGCTGGCTGCGCTGCTGGTGCTCGGCCAACAGCTGCAGTTGTTGCTCGAGCTCGGCGGCGGCCAGGTCGGCCTGCTGGCCGGCCTGGCGGGCCTTGGTCAGTTCTTGCTCCAGGCGGGTGAGGGTGTCTTGCTCGGCGAAGGCCTGGCGCAGGCGCGGGGCGTTGTCGCCCTGGCTGGCCTGGGCCTGGCTCAGCGCCTGACGGGCTGATTCGAGGGCCCGTTCAAGTTCGCCGATGCGGCCTTGCAGGTCGCTATGCTGGCGGTGTTGTTCGCTGAGCTCGCTGGCCAACGGCGCGAGCTGCGCCGCCAGGGCCTGCTGACGGTGGAACTGGTGGCGCTGGGGCGCCAGGCGCTCCAGGCGCTCCAGGTCCAGGCGCTGATCGGTGAGGTGCTGCCAAGCCTGCTCGGCGGCCTGCAATGCTGAGCTGGCTTCGCCCTGCTGTACCTGCAGCTGGCGCTGTTCATCGAGCCAGGTACGTTGTTGCTCGAGCTGGCGCTCTTGCGCCTGGTCGGCCTTGAACTGCTGCTGTGCCTGCTCCAGGCGCTGGTCGAGTTCGGCGCGGGCATCGCTCGGCATGGGCAGCAGGTGGCTGGCGCGGTCCTTCAGGGTACTGTGCGCCTCGCCGGCCTCGCGGGCCTTGCTGAAGGCACGCTGGCCAAGGCGGGTATAGATCGCCGTGTTGGTGAGCTTTTCCAGCAGTTCGCTGCGTTCCTTGTCGTCGGCCTTGAGGAAGGCGCCGAACTCGCTCTGGGCCAGCATCACCGCGCGGGTGAACTGCTCGAAGTTCAGGCCCAGGCGCGCTTCGACCAGTTGCTTGTATTCCTGCTTGCCACTGGCCAGTACCTGCTCGCTGTCCAGGTCATAAAAGCTCTGGCGGCTGTGCTGCAGTTTACCGTTGGCCTTGTCGCGGGCGCGGTTGGCTTCCCAGCGGGCACGGTAGCGACGGCCGTCGATGCCGACGAAGTCGACTTCGGCGAAACCGCTGCCGGTGCCTCGGCGCACCAGGTTGCGTGGGTCGGAGGTCGGGATCTCGCCGTCGGCGTCCGGCACCTTGGCTTCGCGGCCAATGTCGTTGAGCCGGGGGACAGTGCCGAACAGGGCCAGGCACAGGGCATCGAGCAGCGTGCTCTTGCCGGCGCCAGTCGGGCCGGTGATGGCGAACAGGCCGGCGCTGGCCAGCGGCTCGGCGGTGAAATCGATGTCGATCGGGCCGGCCAGGGATGCCAGGTTCTTCAGGCGGATGGCGAGAATCTTCATGGCTGTTCCTCTTCCAGCTGTGCGTCCTGCAACAGCAGGGCGAAGTCGGCCAAGGCCTGTTCATCGGCGGGGTTGCCGTAGGCTTGCTCCCAGGCGCGGCTGAACAGGTCTTGCGGGGTCATCTGGGACAGTTCGACGAAGGCCAGGTCGTCGTCCTCGGCGCTGGCGCGCCCGGCATATTCGGCGCCAATGCGGATCAGCCGCACGGCTTTGCCTTGCAGGGCGCCTTCGATTTGCTGGCGCAGGTCGGGCTGCGGTTCGTCCAGCACGACGCGCACTTCGAGCCAGGGCTGGCGGTTAGGGTCTTCGAGCAGGTCGATCACCGGCAGTTCGGCCAGCTGTGCCAGCAGCTCGCCGAGCGGTGCCGGGCCGATGCGTTGCAGGGCCACGGCGCGAGGCACCGGGCGCGCTTCGACGCTGACCAGCTCGGCGCCGTCCAGCTCTACCTCCAGCACCTGGTGCGGGTAGTTGATCTCGGCGAACGACAGTGGGATCGGCGAGCCGCTGTAGCGAATGCGGTCTTCGCGGTTGACCTTCTGCGGCTTGTGCAGGTGGCCCAGGGCGACATAGCTGATGGCCTTGTCGAACAGCTTGGCCGGCAAGGCCTCGGCGTTGCCGATGATCAGGCTGCGCTCGGAGTCTTCCGACACGGCGCCGCCGGCCATGTGGGCATGGCTGATGGCGACCAGCGCCTGGTCCTTCTTGCGTTTTTGCAGGGCGGCGGCAATCAGTTGCTGGTGCACCTGGGTGATGCCTTGCAGGTAGTCGTCACCCAGCTGCGGGCCGGTCACTTCCGCGGGGCGCAGGAAGGGCAGCGCCAGGCACCAGGCGCTGATTTTGCCGCGGGCGTTGGTCAGTGGGATCAGCAGGCGCTCGGCATCCAGCTGGCCTTCGTCGAGCCAGTGCACACGGCCCAGGGCGTGGGTGCGCAGGCGGCGCATCAATGCTGCGGGCAGTTCGATGCGCGAGCCGGAGTCGTGGTTACCGGCGATCATCACGATGTCCAGCTTGGGCTGTTGCTCGTGGGCCTGGACGATGAAGTCGTAGAGGCGCTCCTGGGCTTTGACCGGTGGGTTGACCGTGTCGAAGATGTCGCCGGCGATCAGCAGCGCATCCGGCTGGCGCAGGTGCAGTTGGCCGAGCAGCCAGTGGAGGAAGCAAGCGTGTTCGAAATCGCGTTCCTGGCCGTGCAGGCTTTGGCCCAGGTGCCAGTCGGAGGTATGAAACAGACGCATGGATGACCTGTTGGTGTCGAGTCGAGCAAGCGGGGGGCTTGGCTTGGATGATGGGCGTTGCGCAGAGGGGTATGGTAACTCAATGGTGGGGGAGAGGGGCATGCCTGAGGGGGATTGCCTGTGGGGGAATGGATGTGGGGGTACAGGTGCATGTCATGAGTCTTTCAGCGCCTATCAGATCGAGCGCCGCCCGCGCGGCGCTCGATCTCATAGGCCCTGAGTACGTTGTGGCAAGCACCTGCCAGCCCCGGCGCTCGATCTCATAGGCGCTGAAAATGCCAAGCCCTGCACCCGCTGCAGCCCACATGTCACTTCGGATACAACGGCGGCAACCCCCCCGTATCCCCGGAAGGCAGCAGCACCTGCTCGGCCGGCGGAATGGTACCGATCGCCCGCCACAAATCCTCACCCTGCCAATACTGGCCACTCTCGCTATACAAAGCCCCATTCAGCCCATCCAGCGCATCGGACAACGGCACGAAACGCGCCGCCATCTCCGCCAGCGTCTGCGGTTGCTGGCGTGCCCAGGCGTCGAGCGCCTGGCGCGTGGCCTGCGGGTCGTTGGCCTGGCAGGCGCGCTTGAGGTCGTCCAGCAGGGTGCGTGGGCTGGGGCCTTGTTGCGCGGCGCGCAGCACCGCCGGTTGCGAGCGCGCCCGCCACCACAGGGTGAAGCCTAGCAGCGTAGTCAGGGCCAACACCAGCGTGGCAAGCTGCCAAGGCCACAGCAAGCCGCTGCCAGAACGGCTGTCGCCGACCGGGGTGTCGGCGCTCAGCGCCGGGTTGTCCTGAACGTCCAGGGTTCGCGCCGGCAGGCTGGTGTGCTCGAGGTGATCTTCACGGGTGTTCCACCACGATACTTCCAGCGCTGGCAGGGCCAACTCGCCACTGTGGGTAGGCACCAGAGCCTCACGCTCCTCGCGGTTGGCGGTCATGCCGCGGTCGTTGATTTCGTTGCGCAGCAGCGGCTGGTCGGGGTAGCGGCGCAGGCCGGTGATCTCGGTGGCCGGCAGCGGCGGCAGCTGAGTGCTGGACAAACCGTCAGCGCGCAGGGTGATGTTGCGGGTGAGGGAATCGCCAATCTGCGTCTGCTGGCTGCCTGGGTCGGGGTTCCAGTGCTCTTCAAGGGTCAGGCTGCGTGCGGGCAGCCACGGCGCACCGGCCGGCCAGGCCGCCGGAATCGGGCGCACGGCGAGGCGCAGCGGCAGCGAGCTGACCTGCACCTGGCGGCCGGCACGCGGCGCTGCGGCGGGCGACTGTTCGTCGTCGACGCTGGCGGCGGCGGTGGCGGTAAAGGTCAGGGGGGGGATTTCCAGGCCGCCGCTCTGCTGCGGATAGACGGCATAGCGGGTTTCAATCACCCCGTGGCGCACGCCGTTGATTTCCTTTTCGTAAGTGCGCGACTCGCCCAAAGGCTCGACCTTGGCGTTGTCCAACTGCAGCGGGCTGAGGCTGCTGTCGTCATACAGCGCCACCGAATGGTAGATGCGCAGGGTCAGCACCGCCTGGGCCTGGACATACACATCGGTGCTGTCCAGGGTCGCTTCGATGAACACTTGGGAGGCGCTGTCCTGGCGGCTGGCATCGGCCTGCAGCACTTGCAGGTCGATGGCCTGGCTGCGTGACTGGCCCAGTTGCAGTTCCGGGATGCGCAGGCTGCCGCTGCGCCGTGGCAGCAGGGTGATGATCCAGCGGGTGCTGGCGCGGGTTTCGCCGTCGAGGGTGTGCAGGCTGTTCAACTGACGAGTGCCACGCACCTCGAAGTCGCCCTCCAGGGCACGCAGGTCGGGCTTGCCAAACTGGGTCACGTCCTGGCTTTCGAGGGTCAGTTCCAGGCTTTCGCCGGCGCCCAGGCGGGTACGGTCGACGCTGGCTTGCAGCATCGGTTCGGCCTGGGCCAGCAAGGCCCATAAGAAACCGAGGAGAAAGACGCCGAAGCGACTCATTGTGGGTTGTCCTGATGCAATTGCTGTTCATACCAGAATTTGCGCCGCAGCAGTTCCGCCGGGTTATCGGGGATCTCCCGCAGCCACTGTTCAAGGGCTTGACGCTGTTCGGCGTCGAGGCTGGTGGACACTGGGCGCTGGGGTGGCTGGATGATGTCGTCGGCGGCGCCGCCCTGGTTGCCCGGTGTGGCCTGGCTGTTGTTGCTGCCTTCGCCGGGTTGTTCGGCGTTGGCGTGTTCGTCACTGCCGGGCGTGCCCTGTGCGGGGTTGCTGGCCGAGCTGCTGTTGCCTTCGGTTTCGCTGCCGGGTGTGCCTTGGGCTTCGCTGCTGGCGGCTTGTTGTTCGGCCTTGGCCTCACGCTGTTGCAGCATTTGCTGGACCAGCGCCTGGTTGTCCAGTGCCGGTTGCAGGTCGGGTTGGCGCTCCAGGGCCTGGTCATAGGCGTCCAGCGCGGCTTCCAGCTCACCACTGCGGGCCAGGGCATTGCCTCGATTGTAGTGCGCTGCCGCCGTATTGCCTTCGGAGAAGGCCTGGGCGGCACCGGCGTAATCGCCGGCCTGATACAGCGCCATGCCGCGCCATTGCGCGTCCTGGAAATGGCGCGCGGCGCTGGCCGGGCGGTTCTGTTCGAGCAGGCGCTGGCCTTGCTGGTCGGGGCGCAGCCACAGGTCATTGAACTCGAACGCCTGGCTGGGCTGCGGCAGGGCCAGCAATAGCGGCAGGCAGAACAGCCAGCCGCGACGGCCGGCGCAGGCTGCCAGCAGCAGCAGTGGAATCAGCAACCAGTAGCCCTGGTCTGCCCAGCTATCCAGTTGCAAGGTCTGGCCGTCGTTCCGCAAGGCGCGCGGGTTGTCGAACAGGCCCAGGCCGCGCAGGTCGAGGTCGTCGACCCGGGCATTGCGGTAGCGCCCGCCGGTGCTGCTGACAAATGCCTTGAGGCTGGCGCTGTCCAGGCGTGGCAGCAGGATGCCGCCCTGGTCATCCTTGAGGAATTCGCCGTTGGCCTGCCGCACCGGGGCGCCGTCGCGGCTGCCGATGCCCAGCATCAGCAGGCTTGGGCCCTGGCGGCCGAGGGCCTGGACGATGCCTTGGCGTTCCGCTGCGCTGAGCGAGGAGCCAATCAACAGCAGGCGGCCTTGCCCCAGGCCGCTCTGGGCCAGCAAGGCCAGGCCTTTTTGCACCGCCAGGTCTGCGCGCTGGCCGGGTTTGGGCATGATCGACGGGTCGATCGCCTCCAGCAGGTTGCGGGTGGTACCCAGGTCGTCGGACAGCGGCACCAGGGTGTGGGCGGACCCTGCGTAGACGATCAGTGCGGTCTGGCTGTCGTGGCGGTGTTCGAGCAGGTCGAGGACCTTGCGCCGGGCCTGCTCCAGGCGGTTGGGTGGGCTGTCCTCGGCGAGCATCTGTGGGGTGAGTTCAAGCAGGATCACCAGCGGGTCGGCCGGGCGTTGGCGGTTTTCTTCCACGCGTTGCCAGCTCGGCCCGAGCAGCGCCATGACCACCAGTGCCCAGGCCAGGCCCAGCACGACCCAGGGCAGTTTGCTGGTGCTGCCGCTGCCGCCCCCAAGCAGCACGGCATGGAAGGCCGGCGGCAAGATCATCTGCCAGCGCCCGGCGCGTTTGCGCCGGTGCCAAAGCTTGAACAGCAGCCAGCCGAGCAGCGGCACGACCAGCAGCCAGAGGGGGCGCAACCATTGTGGCCAGAGCTCGATCATCGCCGCCTCCTCAGCCGCAGGCGTTTGAGGCGCTGGCGCCATTCCGGATGCGGCTGCAGAAAGCGCGGTTTGCGCAGCAGGCGCTGCAGACGGTTGTCGGGCCATTGCACGGCCACTACCAGCAGCACGCTGAGCAACAGCGCCAGGGCCAGGGGCCAGGCATACAGGGCCTTGGCGGTGCGCGCCTGGGTCGGTTGCTGGGCCACCGGCTCCAGTTCGTCGAGGGCGTCGCCGATGGCGTCCAGTTCGGCGCCGTCGTGGGCGCGGAAGTAGGCGCCGTGGGTCATGTCGGCGATTTCCTTGAGCGAGGCTTCGTCCAGGTCAAGGCTCGGGTTGAGGCCCAGCAGGCCAGGAGTGCCGCTGGCCTCGGGGTTGGCACCGATGCCGATGGTATAGATGCGCACGCCTTCCTGGGCGGCCAGGCGGGCGGCGGTCAGCGGGTGGATCTGCCCGCCGTTGTTGGCGCCGTCGGTGATCAGCACCAGCACCCGGCTCTGTGCCGGGCGCTGGCGCAGGCGCTTGACCGCCAGGCCGATGGCGTCACCGATGGCGGTGTTCTTGCCGGCGATGCCGATCTGCGCTTCGTCGAGGAAGGTACGCACGGTACGCCGGTCGAAGGTCAGCGGGGCCTGCAGGTAGGCCTGGCTGCCAAACAGGATCAGGCCGACCCGGTCGCCTTCGCGGTCCTGAAGAAAGTCGCCCAGCAGCGCCTTGACCAGGTCGAGGCGGCTGATCTCGTCGTCCTTCCACTGCATGTCGGGGAAGTCCATCGAGCCCGACACATCCACCGCCACCAGCAGGTCGCGACCGCTGGCCGCCACCGGTACTGGGTCGCCGAGCCATTGCGGGCGGGCTGCGGCCAACAGCAGCAACAGCCAGATGATGACGATGGGCGCCTGTTGGCGCCAGGTCGGCAGGTTGAGCCGCGCCCGGCGCCCGGCAAGGCCTTCCAGCTCGTTCAGGAAGCCCACCTTGAGCACCGGCTCGCCACTGTCGGCGGCGGGCAGCATCATGCGTGCCAGCCACGGCAGCGGCAGCAGGGCGAACATCCACGGCCAGGCCAGTTCAAACATGCTTGCGGATCCAGGTTTCGACAGCCTGGCTGAGGCCGACGATGGCTTTGTCGTCGAGTTTGCACTCAGGCTTGTAGGCGCCTTCGACCAGCACCATCCAGCGGGTCAGGCCGGCGGCCGGGCAGCGGTTGTCGAGAAATGCCAGCCACTGGCGACCGTTGAGCGTGTGGCTGTTGGCACCGGGGTAGTGGCTGCGGCACAGGCGCTTGAGCAAGCCGTTGATCTGCTGCAGCCAGGCGCCGGCCGGGGCTCCGTCATAGGGGCGCGGCAGGCGAGCAAGTTCGGCCAGGGCGGCCACGCGCACTGGATCGAGCGGTTGCTCGGCACGCACGATGCGGCGTTTGCCGGGGCGCCAACGGCGCATACGCCACAGGCCCCAGGCAAGCAGCGGCAGCAAGGCCAGCAACACCCACCAACCCGGTGCCGGTGGCCACAGGCCGATTGCCTCTGGGGTGATCAGCGGGTGCAACTGGTCCAGCGGGTTCATTTACTGCTCCCCGCGCGCTGGGCGTTGAGGTACTCGCGCAACTGCTCGATCATCTCGCTTTGGGTGCTCAGCGGCATCAGCACCACGCGCAGCTTCTGTGCCATCAGTTCCCAGCGCTCGATACGCGACTCGGCTTGCTGGCGGTAAGCCTGGCGCAGGCTGGCGTCCAGGGTGTCGAGCTCCAGTTGCGCGCTGCGCTGGGCGAAGCGCAACAGGCCGGCAGCGGGCAAGGCGTGGTCGAGCGGGTCGGAGACGGGCAGCAGCAACAGGTCGCAGTGGCGCGAGAGCATGGCCAGGTGTTGCTCGACCTGGTCGGTCAGCGCGCGTTCGTCGCAGATGATGATCGCCAGGCTGCCAGGGCGCAGCACTTCGCGCGCCCGGCGCAAGGCCAGGCCAAGGCTGTCGGCCTGGGGCGTGGCTTCGGTGTGCAGCGACTGGTTGACCTTGGCCAGGCGGTTGAGCAACTGCAGCAGGCTCTGCTTGCTGCGCCGCGGCTTGATTTCGTGGTGTTCGTTGTCGCCGAACACCAGCCCGCCAATGCGGTCGTTGTGCCCCAGCGCTGCCCAGCCGAACAGTGCTGCGGCCTGGGCTGCCAGTACCGACTTGAACATCAGCCCCGAGCCGAAGAACAGCCGCTGGCTCTGCTCGACCAGAATGAAGATCGGCCGCTCGCGCTCTTCATGGAACAGCTTAGTGTGTGGCTCCTGCGTGCGCGCGGTGACGCGCCAGTCGATGTTGCGCACATCGTCGCCGGCCTGGTAGACGCGCACCTGGTCGAAGTCCACGCCGCGTCCGCGCAGCTTGGAGTGGTGCAGGCCCACCAGCGGGCTGCGCTGGCCGGGCCGGGAAAACAGCTGGATTTCGCGCACGCGGTGGCGCATATCGATCAGCTCGGCAAGGCCGATACGGATGCCGGGCTCGGCCAGCTGCGCGGTGGGCATGGGCTCAGGCAACGGCGACGACGTCGAGGATACGCTGGACCACCCGGTCCTGGTCGATCCCCGCAGCCTCGGCCTCGAACGACAGGATGATGCGGTGGCGCAGCACGTCGAACAGCACCGCCTGGATATCCTCGGGGCTGACGAAGTCGCGCCCGGCCAGCCAGGCATGGGCACGTGAGCAGCGGTCCAGCGAAATCGAGCCGCGGGGGCTGGCGCCGTAGGCGATCCAGTCGGCCAGTTCGGTGTCGAATTTGGCCGGGGTGCGTGTGGCCATCACCAGTTGCACCAGGTATTCCTCGACGGCGTCGGCCATGTACAGGCCGAGGATTTCCTTGCGCGCGGCGAAGATCGCCTGCTGGCTGACCCGGCGCTCGGGCTTGGTCTCGCCGCCCAGTGCTTCGCCGCGGGCCTGCAGCAGGATGCGCCGCTCCACCGCAGCGTCCGGGAAGCCGATTTTCACGTGCATCAGGAAGCGGTCGAGCTGAGCCTCGGGCAGCGGGTAGGTGCCCTCTTGCTCGATGGGGTTCTGGGTGGCCATGACCAGAAACAGCGGTGACAGGTCGTAGGTACTGCGGCCCACGCTGACCTGACGCTCGGCCATGGCTTCGAGCAGCGCCGACTGGACCTTGGCCGGGGCGCGGTTGATTTCGTCGGCCAGCACCAGGTTGTGGAAGATCGGCCCCTGCTGGAACACGAAACTGCCGGTTTCCGGGCGGTAGATTTCGGTGCCGGTAATGTCGGCAGGGAGCAGGTCGGGGGTGAACTGGATGCGGTGGAACTGCGCTTCGATACCCTCGGCGAGCTCCTTGATGGCCTTGGTCTTGGCCAGGCCGGGGGCGCCCTCGACCAGCATGTGGCCGTCGGCCAGGAGCACGATCAGCAGCCGCTCGACCAGCTTCTCCTGGCCTAGGATCTGGGAGGAAAGAAAGGTGCGCAGCGCGATCAGCGCTTCACGGTGTTCCATCGGCGACGGTTCCTGGTATTGGGCCGCAGGCGCGCTGGGGGCAGCTGCCTCGGCAAGGGGTGATACTTTAATCTATCCGGGGGGGTGGCGACTAATGGCGGCTGGCAAATTTATCCAGGCCGTCTGAGCATCATGCGTGAGTTGGCGCTGCGCGCGGGCGTGCCGTTTGCCGAGTTGGGCAACGATGAGGCCTATGCAGTGCCGGATGAGTTGGGCGAAATCAGCCGCAAGCTGCATGATTTTGCCTTGGGGCGTAGTGACCACGCGCATTTGACCGAGCAGGAGCAACGGCTGTTGCGCGAGCGCTACACTCATACATCGGCGAACTGGAACCCTGTTAAAGGGCTGCGCAATAGCACGCTTGACCTGCTGTTCGTCAACCGGCCCGGTGAGGCGGGGCGGGTGGTGCACTCGGGTGGCAGTGTCCGTGGCTGAGGGTAGGAGCGGCCTTGCGTCGCGAAAGGGGTGCGAAGCAGCCCCAGGATCTCAGCTTCGCCGTATAGATTGCTGGGGCTGCTTCGCACCCCTTTCGCGACGCAAGGCCGCTCCTACAGGGGCGTGCGTTACTGGGGTGCGAGCGCGTCCAGCAGCCCTTTGAGGTAGGCACTGCCTTGCGGGTCCAGCGGCTGCAGGGGCAGTCGCGGTGCGCCCACATCCTGGCCCCGCATTTTCAGCCCAGCCTTGATGGTGGTGGGCAGGCCACGGCGGGTGATGTACGCCAGCAATTCGTATTGGCGGTAGAACAGCGCACGCGCCTCTGCCAGCTCGCCGTTCTGCACGGCGTCCCACAAGGCCAGGTTCAACGCGGGGATCAGGTTTGGCGCTGCGGTGCACCAGCCCGTGGCACCGGCAACCAGGGCTTCCAGGGTGAGCGGGTTGCAACCGTTGTAGAACGCCACCTTGCCTTCGGTCGCGGTGTACAGGCGGTGCATGCGCTGAATATCACCGGTGCTCTCCTTGACCATGGTGACATTGGCGACTTCGCCCAGAATACGCAGGATCAGCTCTACCGACAGGTCGGTGCCGCTGGTGCCCGGGTTGTTGTAGAGCATGATCGGGATGTCGATCGCCGCGCCGACCGCTCTGTAGTGGTCGACCACCTCGGCCTCGGTCAACTTCCAATAGGAGACGGGCAACACCATCACCGCCGTGGCCCCGCACGCCTGGGCCAGGCGGGCACGCTGCACGGTACGCGCGGTGGTCAGGTCCGAGACGCTGACCACGCTGGGTACACGGCCGGCGACCTTCTCCAGGCTGAAGCGAACCACAGATTCCCACTCGCTATCGGACAGGTAGGCGCCTTCGCCGGTACTGCCCAGCGGGGCGATAGCGTGCACGCCGGCCTGGATCAGGCTGTCGATGGATCTACCCAATGCGTTCAGATCGACCGAGCCGTCTGCCGCGAAGGGGGTGATGGTGTAGCCGATGACGCCGCGAATTACAGGTGTAGACATGACCAGGTACCTTTGCCGTTGTTCAGGAAGGGGGACAACTTCGATCAGCCCAGGCAGTCGCCATGGGCACGCAAGGCACGACGCGCGTAATAGCTGAACGCGGCGCCATGGCGTTTTGGCGTGGAAATCCAGTCATGGGCTTCTTTGCCAAGTGCTTCGGGGATCGGGCGGATCTCACCGGCGCCCATGGCCAGCAGCTGCATCCTGGCGGCGCGTTCGAACAGTAGAGCAAGCACACAGGCTTCCTCGATCGAGCGGCCGGCGATCAGCAGGCCATGGTGTGAAAGCAGGATCGCCCGCTTGTCGCCGATGGCCCCGGCGATGATCTCGCCTTCTTCATTGCCCACCGGCACACCCGGCCATTCCTTGAGGAAGGCGCAATCGTCGAACAGCGGGCAAAGGTCCATGTGCGAGATGGCCAGCGGCACTTCGAGCATCGACAGGGCGGCGCTGTGCAACGGGTGGGTATGGATGATGCAGTTCACGTCGGGGCGTGCGCGATACAGCCAGCTGTGAAAGCGATTCGCTGGGTTGGCCATGCCGTGGCCGTGCAGCACGTTCAGGTCTTCGTCGACGACCAGCAGGTTGGAGGCCGAAATCTCGTCGAAGCCCAGGCCAAGCTGTTGGGTGTAGTAGGTGCCAGGCTCCGGCGCCCGTGCGGTGATCTGCCCGGCCAGGCCGGAGTCGTGGCCGCCGTCGAACAGGATTCGGCAGGTCAGGGCGAGTTTCTGCCGCGGGGTGTAAGTGTTGTCGGCCAGCGCAGTCAGCATCTGCTGCTGGGCATGTTTGACGAGCTGGTCCTTGGGGGTCTGCATGGTCGTGGTCACGGAGAGTACCTGCATGAGAAGGCGGTAATGACTACCTGGCTGGCACAGCGTGCAAGCCAGGACACACATCGATACTAATGACACTTTGTGTCATAAGCAAGCAATGTGTCATCGCTTCTCGATGATCAGATGCAGGTCGCCATGAAAGGCCCGCGCTTACCGTCCCCCGGCAGCACCGCCATTTTCCAGGATCCTGGCCCCCGATCCCTCCTTGCCCAGCACGTCCTCGGGGTTGCGCAGCGGGCAGTCTTGCAACGACAGGCAACCGCAGCCGATGCAGTTGTCCAGGCTGTCTCTCAGGGCCTCCAGCGTGCGAATGCGGGCGTTCAGGTCTTCTCGCCAGGCCGATGACATCTCGCCCCACTGGGCGGCCGTGAGTTTGCTGTTCGGCGGGTAGCGGCCCAGGGCGCGTTTGATTTCTTCGAGGGGGATGCCGGTGCGCTGGGCCACCTTGATGATGGCGATGGTGCGCAGCACCAATGCGGGGTAACGCCGCTGGTTGCCGGCGGTACGGGTGCCGGCGATCAGCCCTTTGGATTCGTAGAAGTGCAGGGCGGAGACCGCCACGCCACTGCGTTTGGCGACCTCGCCGACGGTGAGTAGCCGCGAGCTGTCGGTGGATGATTTAACTGTCACGCCGGTTGACCTCAAGTTAGCTTGAGCTCTTATAGTCCCGCCCGATCGTTCCTGCAACCACACGCGCCAGGCCAATAGCGAATGGCATGATCTTCAATCGTGACTAGGTCAGCGCCCTGATGTAGTCCATTTCCCAAAAAAACTTCTGCCGACAGCATCTCGTTGCACACCCTCTGTTGGATCACTAATCTGCCTTCCGCAGAGGCATTACCACCTATCAGGAAGGCATTTGTACGTATTCATTTGCGTATTATTTTGCGCAAAATTGTGTGCTATCGAGTCGGCAAGAGCAGCTGCATCCCTTCCTTACTCCCTGTAGTCTTCGGAGGCAATGCAGCAACTGACGGGAGCAAACATGCGATGGGTGGACTAATGACCAGAGCTGAGCAGGCTGTGTCTGCCACGGCGATGGCTAGAACGTTTGGTGCGCGCTTGAAGGAAGTGACCAGCGGGAATGCGACCCATCTTGTCATTTTCAAGGACAACGAGCCGGCCGATGAAGTCTACGAAGCTGCCAACAGGCGTGTGTAAACCTTAAGCCCCACTTTGCCTGTATCGGGCCGCTTCGCGGCTCTTCGGGCTTGTATCAGACCTCGCAGACGAACGTCCCGGTCCCCTGCAGAATGTTCTGCAGCGTTTCCTTCACCTCGTCCATATCGCTCAGTTCGCTGGTCAGGATGATCTCCAGCGTTTCATCCCCCTTCAAGGCATCGCGATCCCCGGCCGCCACTTCGATCAGCAGGCGCTGGGCAGTCAAGGTCACCTTCAAGCCATCCAGCGTCGAGGGCTCGTCATCGAGCGTCAGGTCGACCGTGTCTTCATCCGGGTAGCGGGTGAGCAGGACCATCTGACCCTTGTCGCCGTGGCAGCAGAGGGTCGCCATGTTGTCTTCCTCGTCATCGCAAGGGTTGGCGAAGAGCAGGGCGGTCTTGATTTGCATGAACAGGCTCGGGTCAAAGGAAACGGAAGGGAATTCTGACAGTCTTGTGTACATCCATAAACGTAAAGTTACCGCCCCTTGACCGAAATTGTCGCAGCGCTGCAAGCGTTGGTGACTACTCAGTCGTTAAGCTTCGGCGAGCCCTGAGCGTGCCACGCACGTTCAACGCCTGGTTTAACCGTCCGCCTTGCCACGGGTTGGCTATCGTTGATTCGTACACGGCGCACGCGAGCGACGCTTCAATTATTACAAAGCCCAAGCGGAGTACCACAGATGGCGTTTTTCACCGCAGCCAGCAAGGCCGACTTCCAGCATCAACTGCAAGCGGCTCTGGCGCAGCACATCAGCGAACAGGCACTGCCACAAGTGGCCCTGTTCGCCGAACAGTTCTTCGGCATCATCTCAATGGACGAACTCACCCAGCGCAGGCTTTCCGACCTGGCTGGCTGTACCCTTTCTGCCTGGCGCATCATCGAGCGCTTCGACGCCGAACAACCCCAAGTGCGGGTGTACAACCCTGATTACGAACGCAATGGCTGGCAGTCGACCCACACTGTGGTCGAGGTGTTGCACCACGACCTGCCGTTTCTGGTGGACTCGGTGCGCACCGAGCTCAACCGCCGCGGCTACAGCATCCACACCCTGCAGACCACCGTACTGAGCGTGCGCCGCGGTGCCAAAGGCGAGCTGCTCGAGCTGCTGCCCAAGGGCACCCACGGCGAGGGTGTGCGCCATGAGTCGCTGATGTACCTGGAGATCGACCGTTGCGCCAACGCCGCCGAACTGACGGTGCTGACCCGCGAGATCGAACAGGTGCTGGCTGAAGTGCGTGTGGCGGTCGCCGACTTCGAACCGATGAAGGTCAAGCTGCGCGAAGTGGTGGCGCAGGTCGAGCAGACTGCGTTTGGCCCGGCGCAGCACGAGAAGGGCGAGGTGAAGGCGTTTCTCGAGTGGTTGCTGGACAACCATTTCACCTTCCTGGGCTACGAGGAGTTCACCGTCCAGGGCGGCAGCGATGGCGGCCAGATGGTCTACGACGAGCAGTCCTTCCTCGGCCTGCCGCGGCGCTTGCGCGTGGGGCTGACGTCTGAAGAGCTGCGCATCGAAGACTACGCCGTGGCCTACCTCAACGAGCCACTGCTGTTGTCCTTCGCCAAGGCCGCGCTGCCCAGCCGTGTGCACCGCCCGGCCTACCCGGACTACGTGTCGATTCGCCAACTGGACGCCGAGGGCAAGGTGGTCAAGGAATGCCGCTTCATGGGCCTGTACACCTCTTCGGTGTACGGCGAGAGCGTGCATGCCATCCCTTACATTCGGGTCAAGGTTGCCGAAGTCGAGCGCCGTTCGGGCTTCGACCCCAAGGCTCACCTGGGCAAGGAGCTGGCCCAGGTGCTCGAGGTGCTGCCGCGCGACGACCTGTTCCAGACGCCGATCGACGAGCTGTTCAGCACCGTCATGGCCATCGTGCAGATCCAGGAGCGCAACAAGATCCGCGTGTTCCTGCGCAAGGACCCGTACGGCCGCTTCTGCTACTGCCTGGCCTACGTACCGCGTGAAATCTACTCCACGGAAGTGCGGCAGAAGATCCAGCAGGTGCTGATGGAGCGCCTGAAAGCCAGTGACTGCGAGTTCTGGACCTTCTTCTCCGAGTCGGTACTGGCGCGGGTGCAACTGATTCTGCGGGTCGATCCGAAAAACCGCATCGACATCGACCCGCAACAGCTGGAAAACGAAGTGATCCAGGCGTGCCGCTCGTGGCACGACGACTACTCGACCCTGGTGGTGGAGAACTTCGGCGAAGCCCAGGGCACCAACATCCTGGCCGACTTCCCCAAAGGCTTCCCGGCGGGCTACCGCGAGCGCTTCGCTGCGCATTCGGCAGTGGTCGACCTGCAGCACGTGCTGGGGCTGTCCGAAAGCAAGCCGCTGGCCATGAGCTTCTATCAGCCATTGACCCAGGTCGGCGAGCGTACCCTGCATTGCAAGCTGTACCACGCCGACACCCCGCTGGCGCTGTCCGATGTGCTGCCGATCCTGGAGAACCTCGGCTTGCGCGTGCTGGGCGAGTTCCCGTACCGTCTGCGTCACGCCAATGGCCGTGAATACTGGATTCACGACTTCGCCTTCACCTACAGCGAAGGCCTGAGCCTGGACATCCAGCAGCTCAACGACACCTTGCAGGACGCGTTCATTCACATTGTCGGCGGCGACGCCGAGAACGACGCCTTCAACCGCCTGGTGCTGACCGCCGGCCTGCCTTGGCGCGATGTGGCACTGCTGCGTGCTTATGCCCGCTACCTCAAGCAGATCCGCCTGGGCTTCGACCTGGGTTACATCGCCAGCACCCTGAACAACCACACCGACATCGCCCGCGAGCTGACCCGGCTGTTCAAGACCCGCTTCTATTTGGCGCGCAAGCTTACCCAGGACGACCTGGACGACAAGCAGCAACGCCTGGAACAGGCGATCCTGAGCGCCCTGGACGATGTTCAGGTGCTCAACGAAGACCGCATCCTGCGTCGCTACCTGGACCTGATCAAGGCCACCCTGCGGACCAACTTCTACCAGCCGGACGGCAACGGCCAGAACAAGTCGTACTTCAGTTTCAAGTTCAACCCCAAACTGATCCCCGAGCTGCCAAAGCCGGTACCCAAGTTCGAGATCTTCGTCTATTCGCCACGGGTCGAGGGTGTGCACCTGCGCTTTGGCAACGTCGCCCGCGGCGGCCTGCGCTGGTCGGACCGCGAGGAAGACTTCCGCACCGAGGTGCTCGGCCTGGTCAAGGCCCAGCAGGTGAAGAACTCGGTGATCGTGCCGGTCGGTGCCAAGGGCGGCTTCCTGCCGCGCCGCCTGCCACTGGGTGGCAGCCGTGACGAAATCGCCGCTGAAGGCATTGCCTGCTACCGCATCTTCATTTCCGGCCTGCTCGACATCACCGACAACCTCAAGGACGGTGGCGTGGTGCCGCCGGCCAATGTGGTGCGCCACGACGATGACGACCCGTACCTGGTGGTGGCCGCCGACAAAGGCACCGCGACGTTCTCCGACATCGCCAACGGCATTGCCATCGACTACGGCTTCTGGCTGGGCGATGCCTTCGCCTCGGGTGGCTCGGCCGGCTATGACCACAAGAAAATGGGCATCACCGCCCGGGGCGCGTGGGTTGGCGTACAACGCCACTTCCGCGAGCGCGGCATCAATGTGCAGGAAGACCCAATCACCGTGATCGGCGTCGGCGACATGGCCGGCGACGTGTTCGGCAATGGCTTGCTGATGTCCGACAAGCTCAAGCTGGTGGCGGCGTTCAACCACCTGCACATCTTCATCGACCCGAACCCGGAACCGGCCAACAGCTTCGCCGAGCGCAAGCGCCTGTTCGACTTGCCGCGTTCGGCCTGGAGCGACTACGACACCAGCATCATGTCCGAAGGCGGCGGGATCTTCCCGCGCAGTGCCAAGAGCATCGCCATCAGCCCACAGATGAAAGAACGCTTCGCCATCGAAGCCGACCGCCTGACCCCGACCGAGCTGCTCAATGCACTGCTCAAGGCGCCAGTCGACCTGCTGTGGAACGGCGGCATCGGCACTTACGTCAAGGCCAGTACAGAAAGCCACGCCGATGTCGGCGACAAGGCCAACGACGCCCTGCGCGTCAACGGCAACGAGCTGCGCTGCAAGGTGGTGGGCGAGGGCGGCAACCTCGGCATGACCCAGCTCGGCCGGGTCGAGTTCGGCCTCAATGGCGGCGCGACCAACACCGACTTCATCGACAACGCTGGTGGCGTCGACTGCTCGGACCACGAGGTCAATATCAAGATCCTGCTCAACGAAGTGGTGCAGGGTGGCGACATGACCGAGAAGCAGCGTAACCAGCTGCTCGGCAGCATGACCGAAGAGGTCGGCGCGCTGGTGCTGGGCAACAACTACAAGCAGACCCAGGCGCTGTCCCTGGCAGCCCGTCGCGCCCGCGAGCGGATCGCCGAATACAAGCGCCTGATGGCGGACCTGGAAGGGCGTGGCAAGCTGGACCGTGCCATCGAATTTCTGCCGTCCGAAGAGCAACTGGCCGAGCGCCTGGCCGCAGGCCAAGGCCTGACTCGCGCCGAGCTGTCGGTGCTGATCTCGTACAGCAAGATCGACCTCAAAGAGCAACTGCTCAAGTCGCGAGTGCCGGACGACGACTACCTGACCCGTGACATGGAAACTGCGTTCCCGCCCTCGCTGGTCAGCAAGTTCGCCGATTCCATGCGTCGCCACCGCCTGAAGCGCGAGATCGTCAGCACCCAGATCGCCAACGACCTGGTCAACAACATGGGCATCACCTTCGTCCAGCGCCTGAAGGAGTCGACGGGCATGAGCCCGGCCAACGTGGCGGGTGCGTATGTGATCGTGCGCGACATCTTCCACCTGCCGCACTGGTTCCGTCAGATCGAAGCCCTGGACTACCAGGTGCCGGCCGAGGTCCAGCTGACCTTGATGGACGAACTGATGCGCCTGGGCCGCCGCGCCACCCGCTGGTTCCTGCGCAGCCGTCGCAACGAGCAGGACGCCGGGCGCGACACCGCGCACTTCGGGCCGAAGATCGCGCAACTGGGGCTCAAGCTGGACGAGTTGCTGGAAGGGCCGACCCGCGAGCGCTGGATGGTGCGTTACCAGGGCTTTGTCGAAGCCGGTGTGCCTGAACTGCTCGCGCGCATGGTGGCCGGTACCAGCCACCTGTACACGCTGTTGCCGATCATCGAGGCGGCTGATGTTACCGGCCATGACCCGGCGCAGGTGGCCAAGGCGTTCTTCGCGGTGGGCAGTTCGCTGGACCTGACCTGGTACTTGCAGGAAATCAGCAACCTGCCGGTGGAAAACAACTGGCAGGCCCTGGCCCGCGAGGCATTCCGCGACGACATCGACCTGCAGCAGCGGGCGATCACCATCTCTGTGTTGCAGATGGCCGATGCGCCGCAAGACATGGATGCCCGCGTGGCGCTGTGGGCCGAGCAGCACCGGGTGATGGTCGAGCGCTGGCGCGCGATGCTGGACGACCTGCGCAATGCCACCGGCACGGACTATGCGATGTATGCGGTGGCCAACCGCGAGCTGGTCGACCTGGCAATGAGCGGGCAGGCGGCGGTGG
This sequence comes from Pseudomonas sp. SWRI77, assembly GCF_014269105.1. Classification (NCBI taxonomy): domain Bacteria; kingdom Pseudomonadati; phylum Pseudomonadota; class Gammaproteobacteria; order Pseudomonadales; family Pseudomonadaceae; genus Pseudomonas; species Pseudomonas sp. SWRI77. The sequence continues at coordinate 147,179 of NZ_JABWRV010000003.1, forward strand.
TGCCTTCATAAGTCGCAAGCTGTAAGCTACAAGCTGCAAGCAGACCTTCGCAGGTCTCGCTTGCAGCTTTTGTCTCCGTCACCATTGGCTGTCTTGGCGCAGTCCCGCTTTTTTCTTGTAGCTTGAAGCTTACAACGTGAAGCTTTCTTACTTGAACCGACGCTCCACGCCTTTTTCCACCAGAATCTTCGCCGAAATCTCCTCCACCGAAAAATGCGTGGAATTGATATTGGGAATGTTCTCCCGGCGGAACAGGCTCTCTACCTCGCGGACTTCGAACTCGCACTGGGCAAAGCTTGAGTAGCGGCTGTTGGGCTTGCGCTCGTGGCGAATGGCGGTCAGGCGGTCGGGGTCGATGGTCAGGCCGAACAGCTTGTTGTGGTGCTTTTTCAGCACCGCTGGCAATTGCAGGCGCTCCATGTCGTCTTCGGTCAGCGGGTAGTTGGCCGCACGGATACCGAACTGCATGGCCATGTACAGGCAGGTTGGCGTCTTGCCGCAACGCGAGACCCCGACCAGAATCAGGTCGGCCTTGTCGTAGTAGTGCGTGCGCGCGCCATCATCATTGTCCAGGGCGAAGTTGACCGCTTCGATGCGCTCCATGTAGTTGGAATTACCGCCGATCGAGTGCGATTTGCCGACGGAATACGACGAATGGGCGGTCAATTCCTGCTCAAGCGGGGATAAAAACGACGAAAAGATGTCGATCATGAAGCCGTTCGAGGTGGCCAGGATCTCACGGATGTCCTGATTGACGATGGTGTCGAAGATGATCGGCCGCACGCCATCACGCTCGGCAGCAGCGTTGATTTGCTGCACCATGGTTCGCGCTTTGTCCGGCGAATCGATGTAGGGACGGGTGAATTTGCTGAACGGAATGCTTTCGAATTGAGCGAGCAGGCTTTGCCCCAGGGTCTCGGCAGTGATGCCGGTGCCGTCGGAGATGAAGAACGCGGTTCTTTTCATTTGCACCCTGGGCCTTAAGCTGATGACGTTTCTTGGATATGATAAGTTCGGTTTGCCGAATGCGGCTGTCGGCATTCTCACTTATTTTCCAGGTACAGGCCACAAACGCCCGGCCAAGTCAAAGAAGACAGGCGGGCGCCTTTGAGCTTTTCCAACACAGTTAGTGGAGAGATCACCTTGGTAGAGTACGTAGTTTCCCTCGAAAAGCTCGGCGTCCATGATGTGGAGCATGTGGGGGGCAAGAACGCATCCCTGGGCGAGATGATCAGCAACCTTGCGGGTGCTGGTGTATCGGTGCCGGGCGGCTTTGCCACTACGGCGCAGGCGTACCGCGATTTTCTCGAACAGAGTGGTCTCAACGAGCGTATCCATGCCGCGCTCGATGCGCTGGATGTCGATGACATCAATGCCCTGACCAAAACCGGCGCGCAGATTCGCCAGTGGGTCATGGAAGCCGAATTCCCGGCGCGTCTGGATTCGGAAATCCGTACGGCCTTCGCTGAAATGGCCGCAGGCAACGACAACATGGCCGTAGCCGTGCGCTCGTCTGCCACCGCCGAAGACTTGCCGGACGCCTCGTTCGCCGGCCAGCAGGAAACCTTCCTCAACATCCGTGGCGTCGACAACGTGATCCGCGCGGCCAAGGAAGTGTTCGCCTCGCTGTTCAACGACCGCGCCATCGCCTACCGCGTGCACCAGGGCTTCGACCACAAGCTGGTGGCCCTGTCTGCCGGTGTGCAGCGCATGGTCCGTTCGGAAACCGGCACCGCCGGTGTGATGTTTACCCTCGACACCGAGTCGGGTTTCCGCGACGTGGTGTTCATCACCGGCGCCTATGGCCTGGGTGAAACCGTGGTGCAGGGTGCGGTCAACCCAGACGAATTCTACGTACACAAGAACACCTTGCAGGCTGGCCGCCCGGCGATCCTGCGCCGCAACCTGGGCAGCAAGGCGATCAAGATGGTCTACGGCGACGAAGCCAAGGCCGGTCGTTCGGTCAAGACCGTCGAGGTCGACCGTGCCGAGCGCGCCCGCTTCTGCCTGAGCGATGCCGAAGTCAACGAGCTGGCCAAACAGGCCATGATCATCGAGCAGCACTACCAGCGCCCGATGGACATCGAGTGGGCCAAGGACGGTGACGACGGCAAGCTGTACATCGTTCAGGCCCGCCCTGAAACGGTGAAAAGCCGCTCCAGCGCCAATGTCATGGAACGCTACCTGCTGAAAGAAAAGGGCACCGTACTGGTCGAAGGCCGTGCGATCGGCCAGCGCATCGGCGCCGGCAAGGTCCGCGTGATCAACGATGTGTCCGAGATGGACAAGGTGCAGCCCGGTGACGTACTGGTCTCCGACATGACCGACCCGGACTGGGAACCGGTCATGAAGCGCGCCAGCGCCATTGTCACCAACCGCGGCGGGCGTACCTGCCACGCGGCGATCATTGCCCGTGAGCTGGGTATCCCTGCAGTCGTCGGTTGCGGTAACGCCACCCAGTTGCTCAAGGACGGCCAGGGCGTGACAGTGTCCTGCGCCGAGGGCGACACCGGCTTCATCTTCGAAGGTGAGCTGGGCTTCGACATCAAGCAGAACTCGGTCGACGCCATGCCGGACCTGCCGTTCAAGATCATGATGAACGTCGGCAACCCGGACCGTGCCTTTGACTTCGCCCAGCTGCCCAACGCCGGTGTCGGCCTGGCGCGCCTGGAGTTCATCATCAACCGCATGATCGGCGTGCACCCCAAGGCGCTGCTCAACTACGCCGGCCTGCCGGCAGAGTTGAAGGACAGCGTCGACAAGCGCATCGCCGGCTACGACGACCCGGTCGGCTTCTATGTCGAGAAGCTGGTCGAAGGCATCAGCACCCTGGCGGCAGCCTTCTACCCGAAAAAGGTCATCGTGCGCCTGTCGGACTTCAAGTCCAACGAGTACGCCAACCTGATCGGCGGCAAGCTGTACGAGCCGGAAGAAGAAAACCCGATGCTGGGCTTCCGCGGCGCTTCGCGTTACATCAGCGAATCGTTCCGTGACTGCTTCGAGCTCGAGTGCCGTGCCCTGAAGCGCGTGCGCAACGAGATGGGCCTGACCAACGTCGAGATCATGGTGCCGTTCGTGCGCACCCTGGGCGAAGCCAGCCAGGTCATCGACCTGTTGGCCGAAAACGGCCTGGCCCGTGGCGACAATGGCCTGCGCGTGATCATGATGTGCGAGTTGCCGTCCAACGCGATTCTGGCCGAAGAGTTCCTCGAGTACTTCGACGGCTTCTCGATCGGCTCCAACGACCTGACCCAGCTGACCCTGGGCCTGGACCGTGATTCGGGTATCATCGCGCACCTGTTCGACGAGCGTAACCCGGCCGTGAAGAAGCTGCTGGCCAACGCCATCCAGGCGTGCAACAAGGCCGGCAAGTACATCGGCATCTGCGGCCAGGGCCCATCGGACCACCCGGACCTGGCCAAATGGCTGATGGAGCAGGGCATCGAAAGCGTGTCGCTGAACCCGGACTCGGTGCTCGAGACCTGGTTCTTCCTGGCCGAGGGCCAGGGCGCAGCCTGATACAGTGGATTGCGGGGGCGCGTCTGGCGCGCCCCCGCCTGGTTTGATCCAGGGCGAGTTCCAGTAATGGTTCCCGCCCTTTTTTGTGCACCAAGCAACCTTATGCAAAGCAGCAGCACTTTATTTCCCGTGGCCTTGCTCAGCGCTGAGCGGCGAGGCGACTTGAGCGAAGACGTGTACCGGATCAAGGCCGGCAACAGCCCTGACCCGAGCGTCGAGCTGGCCGTGACCCGCCTTGGCCTGGCCGATCAGGGTCAGGCTCAAGGCGTGCCGGTCATTCTTCTGCACGGCAGTTTTTCCAATCGGCGCTTCTGGTATTCGCCCAAAGGGGTCGGCCTGGGCGCGTTTCTGGCCCGCGCGGGTTTCGATGTGTGGATCCCGGAGATGCGCGGCCATGGCCTGTCGCCGCGCAATCGCCAGTGGCAGCACAACCGTGTCGCCGACTATGCCCGCGATGACTTGCCGTTGATTGGCGCTTTCGTGCTGGAACAAACCGGCCAAGCGCCGCACTGGCTTGGCCATTCCCTGGGCGGGACAACCTTGGCCGCTGCACTGGGTGGCGGCTACCTGCCAACCGAGCAGGTGGCCAGCGCCGCGTTCTTCGGTACCCAGGTCAGCCGCGTGTACTGGCCGTTGAAAGTGCCGCCAGTGGTGTGGGGGGCGAAGTTGCTGCTCAAGCGCTGGCGGCAGATTCCCGGGCAGCGGCTTAAGCGTGGCCCCGAGGACGAACCGATTGGCTTGGCACTTGAAAGCATGCGCTGGCATGGCCTGTTCGGGCGCTTTGGCGACAAGGACAACGACTGGTGGGCGGGCCTGGCGCAGGTGGATGTGCCGGTGCTGGCCGTGGCCGGTGCGGGCGATTACCAGGACCCGGTCTGGGCTTGCCGCAAGTTGTTCGACCAGTTGGGCGGGGAGCGCAAGCAGTTTCTGCGCTTGGGCCGCGAGGAAGGCTTCGATGCGTTCGGGCATGTCGACATGCTGGTCAGCAAGGCCGCGCAGGCACAGGTCTGGCCGTTGGTGGAACGCTGGTTGAGGAACCCGTCTATGCCGGTGCATGCGTCGACTGTTGTGGCGCAGGCTGTGCCAGCCAGCTGATTCCATGCTGCCTGCGCTGGCCCCGCGAAGAGGCCAGTGCCGAAGGAAGGCAACTGACTGCTCGGTCCCGGATGACGTCAACAGCTTCCTCGGTGTAGCCTTGGCCCATACCCGCTTTCGTTGTGACTGACAGGAGCTTCCCATGCAGCATTACGTAACGCCCGACCTGTGTGACACCTACCCTGACCTGGTCCAGGTGCTCGAACCTATGTTCAGCAACTTCGGCGGCCGCGATTCGTTCGGTGGCCAGATCGTCACCCTCAAATGCTTCGAAGACAACTCGCTGGTCAAGGAGCAGGTCGAGCTCGACGGCAAGGGCAAGGTTCTGGTGGTCGACGGTGGCGGTTCGCTGCGCTGTGCGCTGCTGGGCGACATGCTGGCCGAGAAAGCGGCCAAGAACGGCTGGGAAGGCCTGGTGATCTACGGCTGCGTGCGTGACGTGGACATCTTGATCCAGACCGACGTCGGCGTGCAGGCCTTGGCCAGCCACCCGAAAAAAAGCAACAAGCGTGGCGTCGGCGAGCTCGACGTGCCGGTGACTTTCGCCGGGGTGACCTTCCGCTCGGGCGAATATGTGTATGCCGACAACAATGGCGTGCTGGTTTCGCCAAGCCCGCTGAAAATGCCGGAGTGATGCGCCGCACGCGCTGATGGAGCTTTGATGTTCGAGGAAGACAACGCGCAGTGGGGGCTGGTGCATGCCCTGGTGCTCGATGGCAAAGGCGGCGCGCGCTCGATTGCCCGTACCGAGCTGGACGACCTGCAACTGCACCCCCAGGAAAGCCTCTGGTTGCACTGGGACCGCAGCCATCCACAAACCCGCACCTGGCTGCTGCGCGACAGCGGCCTGAGCGAGTTCGCCTGCGAACTGCTGCTGGAAGAAAACACCCGGCCGCGCTTGCTGCCGCTGGTGGACGAACAGTTGTTGCTGTTCTTGCGCGGGGTCAACCTCAACCCGGGCGCCGAACCTGAAGACATGGTCTCGGTGCGCATCTTCGCCGAGGCGCAGCGGGTCATCTCGCTGCGCTTGCGGCCGCTTCGGGCCAGTGACGAGATGCTCCAGTTGCTCGGCGAGGGCAGGGGGCCGAAGTCAGCTTCGGCGTTATTGCTGCTGATGGGTGAACTGCTGACCGAGAAGGTCCAGGGCCTGGTCAGCGACCTGTCCGAGCTGGTCGACTTCGAGGAAGAAAAGGTCGAATCCGACGAACGGTACACTCCCGAGCAGGGTAGCCTGCAGCAGATCCGCCGCCGTGCGGCCGGCTTGCGACGTTTTCTGGCGCCGCAGCGGGAAATCTACGCACAGCTGTCACGCAGCAAGTGGAGCTGGTTCGCTGATGCCGATGCCGACTACTGGAACGAGTTGAACAACAGCCTGATCCGTTACCTCGAAGAGCTGGAGCTGACCCGCGAGCGGGCCGCATTGGTGCTTGAAAGCGAGGACCGGCGGCGCAGCGAGCGCATGAACCGCACCCTGTACCGCTTCGGCATCATCACCTGCATCTTCCTGCCCATGAGCTTCATCACCGGCTTGCTGGGCATCAATGTCGGCGGCATTCCGGGGGCGGAAAACCCCTACGGCTTCTTGTTTGCCTGCATCATCGTGCTGGGGCTGGCGGTAGGGCAGTGGTGGCTGTTCCGTCGGCTGCGGTGGGTCTAGATGTTGAATCCCTTGCCCGCGAAGCAGGCGACAGCGGTTCATTTTGCACCACACGCACCCAGGCGATGTGTGACCCATGCCCCGGCGCCCTCGTCTCTGACAGATACTGCGCGAGGTGCCCATGCACGATCCGTTTGAAGAATCCCTGCGCGACCTGCTCAAGGCGTCGCCGTCCGGCCAGGACCGAGACGACGCCGCCTGCCTGGGTCGTGTGCTGAAAACCGCCAACCGCCAGGTCGGTGCGGGTGATCTGTTCAGCCTGCTTGGCCGTTGGAGCCAGGCGCTGCTGATCGCCGTCAACAATGGCTCGGCGCATGTAGCGCCGGTGCGCAGAAACTCTACCCGCAACGCTGCCACCGGCAGCAAAGCAGATAAGGCCGATTGAATATGGAACTGGATCTCTGGACCCAAAGCCTGGTCACCGCCATGACTGCCCTTTGGACCAAGGTGGCGAACTTCATCCCTAACCTGTTCGGCGCCCTGGTCGTGGTGCTGCTCGGTTTCGTGGTGGCCAAGCTGCTCGATACGCTGCTGTCCAAGCTGCTGGCCAAGCTCGGCCTGGACCGCCTGATGGCAGGTACCGGGCTGACCAAGATGCTGAGCCGCGGTGGCATCCAGGTGCCGATTTCGACCCTCATCGGCAAGATCGTCTACTGGTTCGTACTGCTGATCTTCCTCGTCTCGGCCGCGGAATCGCTGGGCCTTGAGCGGGTTTCGGCGACCCTCGACATGCTCGCCCTGTACCTGCCGAAAGTATTCGGCGCGGCGCTGGTGCTGCTGGCCGGTGTGCTGCTGGCGCAGGTGGCCAATGGCCTGGTGCGCGGCGCTGCCGAAGGCATTGGCCTTGAGTACTCCGCAGGCCTTGGGCGTATCACCCAAGGCCTGGTGATCATCATCAGCATCTCGGTGGCCATCAGCCAGCTCGAGGTCAAGACCGACCTGCTCAACCACGTGATCGTCATCGGGCTGATTACCGTTGGTCTGGCCGTTGCCTTGGCCATGGGCCTCGGTAGCCGCGAAATCGCCGGGCAGATACTGGCCGGTATTTACGTGCGTGAGCTGTATCAGGTCGGCCAGCAGGTGCGGATTGGAGAGGTCGAAGGGCATATCGAGGAAATCGGCACGGTCAAGACGACGCTGTTGACCGATGATGGCGAACTGGTGTCGCTGTCGAACCGTGTGCTGCTTGAGCAGCGCGTCAATAGCCGCTAACCGCACAAAAGCTGTTAATGTATGCCGCCGCGAAATCGACCCCCGGGGTCGCGCGGCGACATTGACCTGACTGTCGGCCAGATTCGTTTTGAATAAAGTTCATTCGCCGCCCATGCGTTATGACCCCCGCGAGCTCACCGACGAAGAGTTGGTGGCGCGTTCGCATGAGGAGCTGTACCACGTTACCCGCGCCTATGAGGAGCTCATGCGGCGCTACCAGCGGACCCTGTTCAACGTCTGTGCGCGTTATTTGGGGAACGACCGGGATGCCGACGATGTCTGTCAGGAGGTGATGCTCAAAGTGCTGTACGGGCTGAAGAACTTCGAGGGCAAATCGAAGTTCAAGACCTGGCTCTACAGCATCACCTACAACGAGTGCATTACCCAGTACCGCAAGGAGCGCCGCAAACGTCGGCTGATGGATGCCTTGAGCCTGGACCCTGTTGAAGAGGCGTCCGAGGACAAGGCTCCGAAACCCGAAGAAAAGGGCGGGCTGGACAAGTGGCTGGTGCATGTGAACCCGATCGACCGGGAAATCCTGGTGCTGCGATTTGTCGCAGAGCTGGAATTTCAGGAGATCGCCGACATCATGCACATGGGCCTGAGCGCGACGAAAATGCGTTACAAGCGCGCGCTAGATAAGCTTCGGGAGAAATTTCACGGGCTCGATGAAACTTAAGCGTGTGCAAATATCTCTAACGAATCGGCGAGTTCTGCTAGACTTGCCGTCGAGTTGTCCCCCTTGTTGTTGGTGGGACTGCTTAACTATCACCAGATGGGGATTTAACGGATGAAATTGAAAAACACCTTGGGCTTGGCCATTGGTTCGCTTGTAGCCGCCACTTCGATTGGCGCTATGGCACAAGGTCAAGGCGCCGTCGAAACTGAAATCTTTTACAAAAAAGAATTCTTCGACAGCCAGCGCGACTTCAAGAACGACGGCAACCTGTTCGGCGGCTCGATCGGTTACTTCCTGACCGACGACGTTGAACTGCGTCTGGGCTACGACGAAGTTCACAACGCTCGTGGCGAAGACGGCAAGAACATCAAGGGCTCGAACACCGCCCTGGACGCCGTTTACCACTTCAACAACCCGTACGACGCCATCCGTCCGTACGTTTCCGCTGGTTTCTCGCACCAGTCGCTGGGCCAGACCGGCCGTGGCGGTCGTGACCACTCCACCTTCGCCAACGTTGGCGCTGGCGCCAAGTGGTACATCACCGACATGTTCTACGCCCGTGCCGGCGTTGAAGCTCAGTACAACATCGACCAGGGCGACACCGAGTGGGCCCCGAGCGTTGGCGTTGGTCTGAACTTCGGCGGTAGCCCGAAGCAAGCTGAAGTTGCTCCGGCCCCAGTTGCCGAAGTCTGCTCCGACAGCGACAACGATGGCGTCTGCGACAACGTCGACAAGTGCCCAGACACCCCGGCCAACGTCACCGTTGACGCCGACGGCTGCCCGGCTGTTGCCGAAGTCGTTCGCGTTGAGCTGGACGTCAAGTTCGACTTCGACAAGTCGGTCGTCAAGCCTAACAGCTACGGCGACATCAAGAACCTGGCTGACTTCATGAAGCAGTACCCATCGACCACCACCACCGTGGAAGGTCACACTGACTCCGTGGGTCCAGACGCTTACAACCAGAAGCTGTCCGAGCGTCGTGCCGACGCTGTCAAGCAAGTACTGACCAATCAGTACGGCGTAGAATCCAACCGTGTTGAATCGGTTGGCTACGGCGAGACCCGTCCGGTTGCCGACAACGCCACCGAACAAGGTCGCGCTGTTAACCGTCGCGTTGAAGCGCAAGTAGAAGCCCAGGCCAAGTAATTGGTTTGATGCTTCATGAAAAACCCGGCCTCGGCCGGGTTTTTCTTTGTCTGTGATTTAGGGGGTGACACTGAGATTCTGGGGCTGCTACGCAACCCTTTCGCAACGCAAGGCTGCGCTTACAGCGCCGGTGACGACCTCGCCGATCACCAGAATTGCCGGGCTGCTTAGCCCGAACGCCCGCGCATCCTCAACCATCCCCTGTACATCACTGCGGCATTCGCGCTGCTGCGCCAATGACGCATTCTCGATCATCGCCACCGGCATATGCGCAGCCATCCCGCCGGCCAGCAGGCCTTGGCGAATCTGCTCCAGCCGCGCAACGCCCATGTACACCACCAGCGTCGTACCGCCCTGGGCCAGCGCCGCCCAGTTCAGCTCGCTGTCATCCTGGGTGTGTGCCGTTACCAGCGTCACGCCGCGGCTCACCCCGCGCGAAGTCAGCGATATACCGCATTGCGTCGCGCCTGCCAGGCCCGCCGTGATGCCGTTGACCAGCTCCACTTCGATGCCATGCCCTTGTAGCCAGGCAGCCTCTTCGCCGCCACGGCCGAAGATGCACGGATCGCCCCCTTTGAGCCTGACCACGCAGCGCCCCTGGCGCGCATGGCGCAACATCAGGCGCTGGATAAAGGCTTGAGGCGTGGACCGGCAGCCGCCGCGCTTGCCCACGGCCATCACCCGTGCCTGGGGACAATGCTCCAGCACTGCGGGGTTGACCAGGTCGTCGATCATCACCACCTGGGCTTGCTGCAATGCGCGCACGGCCTTGAGGGTAAGCAGTTCGGGATCACCAGGGCCGGCGCCGACCAACCAGACTTTCGCATTCATCGTTGTTTCCTCTTCGGCAAGGTGTACTCAGCCCTTGAGCAGGACGAGCAGCACTATCAGGTTGCACAGCAGGGACAGCAGGGCCAGGGTGCGCCAGACTTTCAGCGGTTCGCGCTCCAGCAAGGGCCGGGGGTGGTGGGCCAGCTCCTGGCGGTCGCCGCGTTCGAGTAGCAACAACCAGTGCTCGGCGGTTTCAAAGCGTTGCGCCGGGTCGGCCGCTACCGCTTGCAGCAGGTTGTGCTGCAACCATTCCGGCAGGTCGGGGCGATAGCGCGAAGCGTTGACCGGCTGGCTGAAGCGTGGCCGCTGGAACGGCTCCACTTCGCCATAGGGGTAGTGCCCCGTCAGCAGCTGGTAAAGCGTCACGCCGACGGCATAAAGGTCTTGCCGCGGGCTGGGTGGTTGGCCGTCGAAGGCTTCCGGGGCGATATAGGATGGCGTGCCAGGCAGCTCGTGCTGCGGGTCTTCAGACAAGCCGGGGCAATACGCCAGGCCGAAGTCCAGCAACCGCAGCTGTCCATCGGCGCCCAGGTGCAGGTTGTCTGGCTTGATGTCGCGGTGCAGCAAGTTGCGCCGATGCAGCACGCCGACCGCTTGCAGCAGTTGACGGGCGATCTCCAGCCACTGCGCCAAGGGCAGCGGCCCGTGCTCGGCGAGCAGTGCCGAAAGGCTCTGGCCTGGGTGTTCGCGCATCACGTAATACAGGTGCTGGCGCTGGCTGGCGACGTGGAGTTCGGGGAAGTGTCGCCCTGCGACCCGGCGCAGAAACCACTCTTCCATCAGCAACCCTTGGGCTGCCCCTGGCTCCTGTTCGCGCGCGCTGGGCAGGGTCTTGAGCAGCCAGGGCTGGCCGTGGCCGTCGCGTACCCGGTACAGCAGCGATTGACGGCTGTGCGAGAGCAGGGTGTCGACCTGCCAACCATCGAGCGCCTGGCCTTCACGCAGGGGGCCGGGTACAGGCCACTGTTGCAACTGCGCCAGGGTATCGCCCAGGTTGGCCGTACCCAGCTGTTGCACCTGCACCAGCAGGGCGCTGGCGTTGTCCTGGCTGCCATTGAGGTGAGCGCTGGCGACCAGCGTGTCAGCGGCCAACTGCAGGTCGGGTTGCTCGCGCAATACCGCCTGGATGTGCTGGTCCCCCAGGCTGGCCCAGACGCCGTCGCTCACCAACACGTAGCACTCGCCCGCCTGCAGTTCACCTTCCAGGTAATCGACCAGCAGTTGTTGGTCCAGGCCCAGCGCGCGCTTGAGCACATGCTGCATGCCCGGTTGGTCCCAGACGTGGTCTTCGCTCAGGCACCGCAGGTGCCCTTGGTGCCAGCGGTAGACCCGGCAGTCGCCAACATGCGCCAAGGTAAAACGCCGCCCGCGTAGCACCAGGGCGCTGAGCGTGGTCAGCAGCGGTTGGCCGCTACCCTGGGCACGCAGCCAACGGTTCTGCGCCAGCAGCAGGCGGTCCAGCGCCTGCGCCACGCTCCAGGTGGCGGGGGTGGCGTAGTAGTCCAGGGCCAGGGCCTGCAAGCTGGCGCGTGCTGCCAGGCCGCCATCGGCGCATTGGCTGACACCGTCGGCGAGGGCGAACAGGTAGCCTTTGCTGGCGGCCAGTTCCGGCGCCGGCGTGACCAGGCGCAGGGCATCCTGGTTTTCCGCGCGCGGCCCGGTGGCACTGGCGTGGGCAAAGCTCAGTTGCAGGCTCATCGGCGTGCCTCAGACCCGCGCCGCAGTCACGGCGGCCGAGCCCCAGGTGGTGCGCCAGCGCTGTTTGACGCCATGCAGGCCGAACCAGGCCAGCAGGCCGAGGCTGGCGAACAGCCACAGCCCCAACTGGTAGTCACCGGTGTGCTGCTTGATGGTGCCAAGCCCCGCAGCCAGCAGGAAGCCGCCAATACCACCGGCCATGCCGATCAGCCCGGTCATCACGCCGATCTCCTGGCGAAAGCGTTGCGGCACCAGCTGGAATACCGCGCCATTGCCTGCGCCCAGGCCGAGCATGGCGCTGACGAACAGCGCCAGGGCAGCGGTTGCGCTGGGCAGGTTGAAGCCGACTGCGGCGATGCAGATGGCGGCCACGCTGTACATGCCCAGCAAGGTGCGGATGCCACCGAAGCGATCGGCCAGGGCGCCGCCGAGTGGGCGCATCAGGCTGCCGGCAAAGACGCAGGCGGCCGTGTAGTAGCCGGCGGTGACCGGGCTCAGGCCATATTGGTCACTGAAGTAGCCGGGCAGGGCGCTAGCCAGGCCGATGAAGCCGCCGAAGGTGACGCTGTAGAAGAACATGAACCACCAGCTGTCGCGGTCACCGAGGGCCTTGAGGTAGTCGGCCATGGCCTTGCGCTTGGGCCGCTCAGGTGCGTTGCGCGCCAGCAGGGCAAATACCACCAGGGTCAGCGACAGCGGGATCAGGGCGAAGCCGAACACGTTGTTCCAGCCAAAGCCCGCGGCCAGGGCGGGCGCCAGCAACGCCGCGAACACCGTGCCCGAGTTGCCGGCACCGGCGATCCCCATGGCCTTGCCCTGGTGCTGAGGCGGGTACCACTGCGAGGCCAGCGGCAGCGAAACGGCGAACGAGGCTCCGGCAAAACCCAGGAAGACGCCCAGCAGCAGGGCTTGCTCGTAGCTGTGCACGCCCAGGTACCAGGCGCCGGCCAGGGCAATGATGACCACGACCTGGCCGATCAGGCCGGCGGTCTTGGGCGACAGGCGATCGACCAGCAGGCCCATGGCGAAGCGCAATATCGCACCGGCCAGAATGGGTGTGGCCACCATCAGGCCCCGTTGCTGTGCACTCAGTTGCAAGTCGGCGGCAATTTGCACCGCCAGCGGGCCGAGCAGGTACCAGACCATGAAGCTCAGGTCGAAATACAGGAACGCAGCGAACAGCGTGGGCACATGCCCGGATTTCCAGAAGCTGGTACTCATTGAACACCTCACTCGGCAAAGCAACGGAACGAAAAAGACGCCGCTACCCGGTCCACGGCTGTGGAGGGGTGAGCGACGTCTTTGTCGGGATCAAGTGGGGCAACCGCCGTTGGCTACCGGTGTGGTTTCTTCAGCAAGAGCTGGGCCAACTCGCTCCTTCGGGTTTCAGCCCAACATTTCGTGCATGGCGATGATCTGCTCGGCCACCTGGATCAGCTTTTGTTGCCGGCTCATGGCCTGGCGGCGCATCAGGGTGTAGGCCTGCTCTTCGTTGCAGTCCTTCATCTTCATCAGCAAGCCTTTGGCCTGTTCGATGCGCTTGCGCTCGGCCAACTGCTGGTCGCGCGCCACCAACTGCGCCTTGAGCGCCTGGTCGCTCTCGAAGCGGGCCATGGCCACATCCAGGATTGGCTGCAGCCGCGCGGCGTGGATGCCCTCGACGATGTAGGCGCTGACCCCCGCCTGGATAGCCTGGCGCATCACGCCCGGGTCATGCTCGTCGGTGAACAGCACGATGGGCCTTGGGCGGTCGCGGCTGACCAGTACCACTTGTTCCATCACGTCGCGATCCGGTGAGTCGGTATCGATCAACACGACGTCCGGGTGCACCGTTTCGACGCAGGCGGGCAGGTCGATGGTCAGGCCCGGGGCTTCGATGACGTCGAAGCCGGCCTCGCTCAGGGCCGCCTTGAGCCTGCCCAGCTTGTTTTGAGTGTCGTCGATCAACAAAATACGCAGCATGTTCATCCCCCTCACAGGCCAGCGCAGGCTTCGGGTGTGTCGCCCAGGGCATGCAAGCGGAAGCTGCGGGCATAGCCGTAGGGGTCGCTGCCGTCCCAACGTGTACCGTCGATCAGCAGGCTGCTGCGCATCGGCAGGCCGTGGCAAGGGATGCCCAGGGTGTCTGCGGCTTCGCGATAGAGCCCCAGTTGCTGGACCTGGCTGGCCACGCCGAGGTAGTCGGGGTCGTCGCGCAGCAGGCCCCAGCGGCGGAACTGGGTCATGAACCACATGCCGTCGGACAGGTACGGCAGGTTGGCTTGGCCCTGGTCGAACAGGCGCAGGGCGTGGGGGTCTTGCCACTGGTTGCCCAACCCGTCCTGGTAGTCGCCAAGCAGGCGTGGCTCGATGTTGCCCACCGGGGTGTCCAGGTAGGCATTGGCGCTGAGTAGCTGTGCGGTGCTGCGGCGGTTCTCAGGGCTTTGCTCGATGAAGCGGCTGGCCGCGAGGATCGCCTTGATCAAGGCGCGGGCACTGTTGGGGTACTGCTCGGCGAAGGTGCGGGCGCACGCGAGGACTTTCTCCGGGTGGTCCGGCCAGATCGACTGGCTGGTTGCCAAGGTAAAACCCTGGCCCTTGCCGACGGCATCGGCTGACCAGGGCTCGCCGACACAGAAACCGTCGATGCGGCCTGCCTGGATATGCGCGGCCATCTGTGCCGGCGGTACTACCACGCTGTCGACGTCGCGCAGCGGGTGGATGCCTTGGCTCGCCAGCCAGTAGTACAACCACATGGCGTGGGTGCCCGTGGGGAAGGTCTGGGCAAAGGTCAGGCGTGCGCCATGCTGGTGCACCAGGCGCGCCAATGCCTCAGGGCTGGTCACACCCTTGCGTTGCAGGGCAGGGGACAGGTTGATGGCCTGGGCATTCTGGTTCAGCCCCATGAGCACGGCCATGTCACTGGCCGGCACACCACCAATGCCCAGGTGCACGGCATAGGCCAGGCCGTACAGGCAGTGCGCGGCATCCAGTTCGCCGCTGACCAGTTTGTCGCGCAGCCCCGCCCAGGAACCCTGGCGCTTGAGGTTGAGGGCCAGGCCGTGCTGCTGGGCAAAACCCTGGGTGGCGGCGACCACCACCGAGGCGCAATCGGTCAGGGCCATGAAGCCAATGTTCAGGCTGGGTTTTTCCGGCGCGTCGCTGCCGTTGACCCAGGCCAGGGGCGTTGCTCGGGGTGCTGTGTTCACAAGGTTCCTCGCCCGTACTGAAAAGGCAGTGCGGTGTGCGAAGCAACGCATGTGCCAAGCGGCCGAGGATTTACTGTCATGCCAGCCGTGCGCTGGCTATAATCGCCCCCTCATTCACCCCGAGCCTTGCCCGCCCATGTATACCCTGGCCCGCCAGCTGCTGTTCAAGCTTTCCCCGGAAACCTCCCACGACCTGTCCCTGGACCTGATCGGTGCCGGTGGCCGTCTTGGCCTCAATGGCATGCTGTGCAAGCAGCCGGCGGCCTTGCCGGTGTCGGTCATGGGCTTGAACTTCGCCAACCCGGTGGGCCTTGCCGCTGGCCTGGACAAGAACGGCGCGGCCATCGATGGCTTTGCTCAGCTGGGCTTCGGCTTCGTCGAGATCGGTACCGTCACACCGCGTCCGCAGCCGGGCAATCCGAAGCCGCGGATTTTCCGCCTGCCGGAAGCCACGGCGATCATCAACCGCATGGGTTTCAACAACCTGGGCGTCGATCACCTGCTCAAGCGCGTGCGAGCTTCGCGTTACAACGGCGTGCTGGGCATCAACATCGGCAAGAACTTCGACACCCCGGTCGAGCGTGCGGTCGATGACTACCTGATCTGCCTGGACAAGGTCTATGCCGACGCCACCTACATCACCGTCAACGTCAGTTCGCCGAACACGCCGGGGCTGCGCAGCCTGCAGTTTGGCGACTCGCTGAAGCAGTTGCTCGATGCCTTGGCCGAGCGCCGCGAGCAGTTGGCGGTTACGCAGGGCAAGCGCGTGCCGTTGGCGATCAAGATCGCCCCGGACATGAGTGATGAAGAAACCGCACTGGTGGCTGCGGCGTTGATGGAATCGGGCATGGACGCGGTGATCGCCACCAACACCACGCTGAGCCGTGAAGGCGTCGAAAGCTTGCCCTATGGGGGCGAAGCCGGTGGTTTGTCGGGTGCTCCGGTACTGGAGAAGAGTACTCACACGGTGAAGGTACTGGCAGGTGAGCTGGGCGGCAAGCTGCCGATCATTGCTGCGGGTGGCATCACCGAGGGGCGTCACGCCGCCGAGAAAATCGCCGCCGGGGCCAGCCTGGTGCAGATCTACTCGGGCTTCATCTATAAAGGCCCTGCGCTGATCCGCGAGGCAGTGGATGCTATCGCCGCGATGCCAAGACAACCTTCAGGTTTGTAACCGGCCATAAAAAGGGCCCCATCAAGGGGCCCCTGGGCCTTCGCCCGCCGCCCGGATGGGGCGTGCATGGTAAATCGAATTCAGTGTCCTCGATCAGCCAACGGCGTGATTTTCGTTGAGTCTATGGATGCCAGCGGTGCCAGTCATGCCGTCCCAGTTATCACCGCGACCTTCACGCCAGCCGTTGATCCAGGCTTGGCGAACAGAAGGAAGATTGAACGGGCAAAGTTCGCGGGATTTGCCGGTGACCCCGTATTGGTAGCCACGTGAATATGCTCTTTCCAACGGATCACGCTTAAGTCTTCTCATAGGGTGTTGCCCTCACTTGTTGACTGTAATGTCCCGTCGGCCTCTCCGAGGCCGGGCAGAGTCTTTCTGCCGGTTTGCGCTCGCTGCCGGCGTGGCGAGCTGAAGGTGCCGCCTCGTTGCGAAGCGGCCTAAGACCAGTTCTAACGAATGCGAGTCACGGTGTGAATGATCGATTTGTCATAAGCACGTAACCTTTCCAAGGGTGAAGTGATAAGTAAATAAATGCGACTCAACCTTATTTGGCGTTGAGCCCGCAATGATCGGGGTTTGCCGATCATTGACGTCATTTCGCCAGCGTTGCTGGGCCATGACAGAATTATTTTGAAATGCGACGAAGGGTCACATCGGTCCCTGAATCGCTCGAATTTTTCAAACTGCCTGATGATCTAAGCTGTCTTTGCCCCTGGCGAAGTGCTGATCGGTCAGGCGGCCCGGTCGTTCTGCTGCGCAGTTGTGCAGGGGAGGGCCACTCGGATGCCTGCTGGAAGGGTGTTCGGGCAAACATCGCGGGGCGATGCGTCGCCTCGTCAGTCAAATAGCCAAAGGCTCTGGAATCCTCATGTCGGACCGTTTCGAACTCTATCTCACCTGCCCCAAAGGCCTGGAAGGCCTGCTCGCCGAAGAGGCCAAGGGCCTCGGCCTCGATGAGGTGCGCGAGCACACCTCGGCCATTCGCGGCGCCGCCGACATGGAAACCGCCTACCGCCTGTGCGTCTGGTCGCGCCTGGCCAACCGGGTGTTGCTGGTGCTCAAGCGCTTCAACATGAAGAATGCCGACGACCTCTACGATGGCGTCAACGCGGTTGACTGGGCAGACCACCTGGCCGCCGACGGTACGCTTGCGGTGGAATTCAGCGGCCATGGCTCGGGCATCGACAACACCCATTTCGGTGCGCTCAAGGTCAAGGACGCCATCGTCGACAAGCTGCGCAACCGTGAAGGCCTGCGCCCGTCGGTGGAAAAGATCGACCCCGATGTGCGTGTGCACCTGCGCCTGGACCGCGGCGAGGCGATTCTCTCGCTCGACCTGTCCGGCCACAGCCTGCACCAGCGCGGATACCGCTTGCAGCAAGGCGCCGCGCCGCTCAAGGAAAACCTGGCGGCGGCAGTGCTGATCCGCGCCGGTTGGCCGCGCATCGCTGCCGAAGGCGGCGCCCTGGCTGACCCGATGTGCGGTGTGGGTACCTTCCTGGTCGAAGCCGCAATGATTGCCGCCGATATGGCACCTAACCTCAAGCGCGAGCGTTGGGGCTTCAGCGCCTGGCTTGGCCATGTGCCGGCACTGTGGCGCAAGGTCCATGACGAGGCGCAAGCGCGCGCGCAGGCCGGCCTGGCCAAGCCACCGCTGTGGATCCGTGGCTACGAGGCCGACCCGCGGCTGATCCAGCCTGGGCGCAACAACGTCGAACGTGCCGGCCTGAGCGACTGGGTAAAGATCTACCAGGGCGAGGTCAGCACCTTCGAGCCGCGGCCAGACCAGAACCAGAAAGGCCTGGTCATCAGCAACCCGCCTTACGGCGAGCGCTTGGGCGACGAAGCCAGCCTGCTGTATCTCTATCAGAACCTGGGCGAACGTTTGCGCCAGGCCTGCATGGGCTGGGAAGCGGCGGTGTTCACCGGGGCGCCGGAGCTGGGCAAGCGCATGGGCATCCGTAGCCACAAGCAATACGCATTCTGGAACGGTGCGCTGCCGTGCAAGCTGCTGTTGTTCAAGGTGCAGCCTGACCAGTTCGTCACCGGCGAGCGTCGCGACCCCCAGGCTGAAAACGACGAGGCCCGGCGCCAGGAGCCACAGGCAAGCGAGCCTGCGCGCCTGTCGGAAGGTGCGCAGATGTTCGCCAATCGTCTGCAAAAAAACCTCAAGCAATTGGGCAAGTGGGCCCGTCGCGAGCAGGTCGACTGCTACCGCCTGTACGATGCCGACATGCCCGAGTACGCCCTGGCAGTAGACCTCTACCACGACTGGGTGCACGTGCAGGAATACGCGGCACCCCGCACGATCGACCCAGAGAAGGCCCAGGCGCGTCTGCTCGATGCCCTGGCCGCGATTCCGCAGGCACTGGGTATCTCGCCCCAGCGTGTGGTGCTCAAGCGCCGCGAGCGCCAGAGCGGCACCCGCCAGTACGAGCGCCAGGCCACCGAAGGGCGCTTCCAGGAAGTCAACGAAGGCGGCGTCAAGCTGCTGGTCAACCTCACCGACTACTTGGATACCGGCCTGTTCCTCGACCATCGCCCGATGCGCATGCGCATCCAGCGCGAGGCTGCTGGCAAGCGCTTCCTCAACCTGTTCTGCTACACCGCCACGGCAACCGTGCATGCGGCCAAGGGCGGCGCGCGCAGCACCACCAGCGTCGACTTGTCGAAAACCTACCTGGACTGGGCGCGGCGCAACCTGTCGCTCAATGGTTTCTCCGAGCGCAACCGCCTGGAGCAGGGCGATGTGATGGCCTGGCTGGAAGCCAACCGCGACACCTATGACCTGATCTTCATCGACCCGCCGACCTTCTCCAACTCCAAGCGCATGGAAGGTGTGTTCGACGTACAGCGTGACCATGTGCAACTGCTGGACCTGGCGATGGCGCGGCTGGAGCCAGGTGGCGTGCTGTACTTCTCCAACAACTTCCGCAAGTTCCAGCTTGATGAGCACCTGATGGCGCGTTACGCGGTAGAGGAGATCACCGCCCAGACGCTGGACCCGGACTTCGCCCGCAACAACCGTATCCACCGCGCGTGGCGCCTGCAATTGCGCTGAAGCGACGAGGTGCATTGCGCCGCTAATGGCCAATAGCTATAACTGACGGCAGGGCAAGATAATCCGCAGGACGCTGACGTGACGAGATGGGTTTATGTCCAAGTTTGGCGTACGTGCGAGGTTTCTTGGCCTGTGCAGCGAAGGGGTGTCCGCCTGGGCCGTGGCGCTGGTGGCCTTGGTGGCTGGCGGCCTGCTGTCGGCCACCCTGGCGCTTGCCGCGCACACCTTTTACAAGCAGCAACTGCGCCAGCGCTTCGAGTTGCTGGCCAGCGAGCGCTACAGCCGCATCGCCGAGCGTTTTGATGATCAGCAGCAGCGCCTGGACGGGCTGCGGCGGTTTTTCAGCTTCTCCAATGAAATCACCCCCCGCGAATTCGATGGTTACGCACGGCCCTTGCTGCAGCGCACTTTGGCTTACGCCTGGGCGCCGCGCGTAGAGGCGGCGCAGCGTGCCGATTTCGAACAGCGCACCTCGGCCTGGCTGGGCCAGGGTTATGTGATCCGCGATCAGGATGCGCAGGGCAACTGGCAGCCGGCGCCACTGCGTGACCACTACTTTCCGGTGCTCTACACCCAGTCAGCTGATCAGCCGGCACTCCCTTACGGGCTCGACCTTGCTGGCCAGGGGGCGCGCCATGCAACCCTGGCGCGTGCGCTGGAGCCTGGCAGCATGGCGGTGTCCGAGCCCCTGAACATCATGGATGCCGGGGCTGGGCGGCCGGCAGCGCAGGCGCGTGGCCTGCTGATGGTGGCGCCGGTGTTCTCCGACGCAGCGCCGCATGGCGCGGCGGCGGGGTATGTGATGGCGTTGCTCAACCTGCGCGAGCTCATCAGCGATGGGTTACCGGCCCTGGCCGATGACAATCTGGTCGTGCGCATCGAAGACCCTTCCGGGCAGCAAGGGCCTGAAGTGGTGTTCGACTCCCAGAACGAGGCAGCACCCCTGGCGTTGGCGAGCAGCCAGTTGCTGCACCTGGCTGACCACCCATTCCAGCTGCTTGTGCGACCGAGTCTGGCGTTTCTGAAGGCCAACCGTTCATCGGCTGCGCTGACGGTCGGGCTATTGGGCGGGTTGTTGAGCTTACTGCTCAGTGCCTTGCTCTACAGCCTGTTCAGCCAGCGCCAGCGCGCCTTGACCCTGGTCGAGCAGCGCACTGCAGAGCTTCGAGTCAGCGAGCAATCCCTGCGCGGCACTCACAACCAGTTGCGCAGCGTGCTGGATGCCGCGACCCAGGTGGCGATCATCGCTACCAACCTCAAGGGGGTGGTCAGCACCTTCAATGCCGGAGCCGAGCGCATGCTCGGCTATTCGGCCAGCGAGGCGATCGGCCAACTGCGCCTGGAGGACCTGGTGCTGCCTGAAGAGCTCAGCCAGCGCGCTCATGCCTTGAGCCAGCGCTACGGGCGGCGTATTGCCGGTGGCCAGGCGATGTTTGCCGAAACGGTGCAGGAAAGCGGTGCCGAGCCTGGCGAGTGGACCTTGCTGCGCGCCGATAACAGCCATCTGCTGGCCAACATGCTGGTCACGGCCATGCTCGATGAACAAGGCCTATGGGTCGGCTACCTGGCGATCTGCATCGATGTCACGGAACGACGCCGGGTGCATGAGGCGCTGGCGGCGCGTGACCGGCTGCTGGAAAAACTCAGTGCCGAGGTACCCGGCGGCATCTATCAGTACCGCCTGGATGCCGATGGCAGCTCGTGCTTCCCGTATGCCAGCAAAGGCCTGTACGACATCTACGAGGTCGACCTGCAGCAGCTGCACGAGGACGCCACGCTGGTGTTCGAGCGTATCCACCCCGATGACCTGGACCGCGTACGCCGGTCGGTGCGCTACTCGGCCAACCACCTCACGCCGTGGCGCGAGGAGTACCGGGTCTGCCTGCCGCGTGCGGGCTTGCGCTGGGTGCGCGGCGAAGCGACACCAGAGGTCGGCGATGCGGGGTGTACCCTTTGGCATGGCTACCTGACCGACATCTCCGACCTCAAGGGGGTGGAGGAGGAGTTGCGTGCGCTGTCGGTGACCGACGCGCTGACCGGTATTCATAACCGGCGCTATTTCCAGGAGCGGCTCAAGGTCGAGCTGGATCGCGCTCAGCGTGATGGCTTGGCGTTGGCGGTGATCATGCTCGATATCGATCACTTCAAGCGCATCAATGACCAGTTCGGCCACGCGGTGGGTGACCTGGTGCTGCGCAGCCTGTGCCAGCGCATCGCCTTGCGCTTGCGACGAACCGACGTGTTCTGCCGGCTGGGCGGGGAGGAGTTCATGGTGCTGTGCCCGGGTAGCGATGCCGAGCAGGCGCGGCTACTGGCGATGGAGCTGTGGCAGGGTGTGCGCAACGTACCGATCGAAGGGGTAGGCGAGGTGACCGCGAGCTTCGGTGTGGCGGGGTGGCGGCCAGGCGAAGGAGCCGATGCCTTGCTGTGGCGCGCGGATGCCGGGGTGTATGCCGCCAAGCAAGCGGGGCGGGACCGGGTGGAAGGCGAGTTGCCCTGAGCCCTGCATGGGCTCGGTGGCCGGCAGACACGGGGGGCCGTTCCTGCGGCCCCCCACCGGTGTTTAGGCCGAGACTTGGTCAGTTGGCCGCAGTACTGGTGCCCAGTTTCGGCTGGCGATAGAGGTCCAGCAGTACCTGGTCAAGCACCTGCGATGCGCCCCACGGTTTCGGGTCGTTGAGAATGGCCGCGACCGCCCAGGTATGCCCGTTGCTGTCGCGGCTGAAGCCCGCGATGGCCCGCACGGTATTCAGGGTGCCGGTCTTGATGTGCCCCTCACCGGTCATGGCCGTGCGTTTCAGGCGCTTGCGCATGGTGCCGTCCATGCCCACCAGCGGCATGGAGCTGATGAACTCGGCCGAGTAGGGGCTCTTCCAGGCAGCCTGCAGCAGGGCGGCCATCTCGCGGGTGCTGACGCGTTCGGCACGCGACAGGCCGGAGCCGTTCTCCATCACCAGGTGAGGTGCAGTAATGCCTTTTTTCGCCAACCACTGGCGAACGACGCGTTGCGCCGCACGGGCATCATCGCCATCGGCATCGGTACGGAACTGTGCACCCAGGCTGAGGAACAGCTGCTGGGCCATGGTGTTGTTGCTGTACTTGTTGATGTCGCGGATCACTTCCACCAGGTCGGGCGAGAAGGCCCGTGCCAGCAGGCGTGCGCTCTTGGGCACGTTCTCGATGCGATCGCGGCCCTGGATGTTGCCACCAAGCTCGTTCCAGATCGCCCGCACGGCGCCGGCGGCGTAGGTCGGGTGATCGAGCAGCGACAGGTAGGTCTGCGAGTTGCAGCCATCGCCGAGTTGGCCGCTGACCACCACGCTGACGCCATCGGCCTGGGGCACAGGGTTGTAGCGCACGTCACCCTTGCACTGCTTGGACGCCACGGCCTTGACCTGGTTATCGATGCGGATGTTGGCAATCGGCGGTTCGACGGCGATGGTCACCTTGCCACCATCGTTGCGGGCGACAAAGCGCAGTGCCTTGAGGTTGACCAGCAACGAGTCAGGCTTGACCAGGAACGGCTTGTTGACGTCGCCGCCATCATCGTTGAACTGCGGCAGGTTGGGCTGCACGAAGTGGCTGCGGTCCAGTACCAGGTCACCGCTGATGGTGCGCACGCCGTTGGCCCGCAGGTCACGCATCAGCAGCCACAGTTTTTCCATGTTCAGCTTCGGGTCGCCGCCACCTTTGAGGTACAGGTTGCCGTTGAGCACACCGTTGCTCAAGGTGCCGTCGGTGTAGAATTCGGTCTTCCACTGGAATGTAGGGCCGAGCAGTTCAAGGGCTGCGTAGGTGGTGACCAGCTTCATGGTCGAGGCCGGGTTCACCGAAACATCGGCGTTGAACACGGTCGCGGCGCCTGGCCCATCCAGCGGCAGCATCACCAAAGACAGCGCAGTGTCTTGCAGCTTGTTGGCTTTAAGCGCCTGCTGCACCTTGGGTGGCAGGCTGGTATTGACGGCGGCGGCCTGGCTGGGCAGGGCGAAGGGCAGGAGCAGGCCGGCGAGAACGAGGGGACGGAGCGTTTTGATCATATTCAGTAAATACCCTGCGGCGAGGGAGAAGGACATTGGGGCTGTAAGAGATGATGGCCCCAGGACGAAATAGAACGCGCATTATGCCCCAAGCTTAGCCACGATGGGCCACGTTCGACACAAAAGCGACGCCAACAAAAAAGGCCACCCCGAAGGGTGGCCTTTTCAGCGTGCAAGCCGCTGGGTAGCGCAGGTATCACTCGGCCGCGTTGATCGCGTTGCCCGGATACCATGCGTCGAGCAGCGGGCTGACTTCGATCTTGGTCAGTTCGCTGCGGCCCTTGAGCCAGGCTTCGACGGCAGCACGCTGCTCTTCGGTGACCGAACCGCGTTTGGCCGAGCACACCAGACCGAAATCGTCACCGCCTACGTAGTCGAGGCCGTTGGCGTCCATGGCTTCTTCCAGGAAGGCATCGAGGAATGCGTCGATCGCCTGATCATCCAGGTCTTCCTTGAAGTCCAGGTTCAGCTCGAAGCCCAATTCCTGAAACTCGTCGACACACAGCTTTTTGCGCAGGCGGCGGGAGCGGTTAGTGGCCATGAAACAATCCTCTTAGGTAATATCGCCGCGCAGTCTACCAGCTTCGGCGTGTGGCTGCCTTGCTCATTCAAGCCCGCCGGTAGCCTTGATGTCAGCGGCCAACGCCTTCTCCACCCGGCGCATGTGCCGGGCCAGGGCCTGGCGCCGTAGGCGCAGTTGCGGTGTCGGCAACGTGGTGTTCTGCAGCGCTTCGCACGCCGCCATCAGCTCGGGCGCCTCCAGCATGCGGGCGGCGCTGAGGATCTTGTGCGCCTGGTCGGCAACGGCGTCGGCGTCTTGTGCGGGCAGGCTCATCAGAATCACCAGGTCCGTTTGCAGGCTCTCGTGCAGGGCGGCCAGAAAGCGCTGGCGGTCGTTCGGGGCTTGGCCGACGATCGTGCCCAGGCCCTCCAGGTCGAACAGTTTGCGCCGCCATGGCTGTCGGCCCCGTGGGCTGATGCCGGCCAGGCGCTGGCTCAGGGTGGTCAGGCTGATGGGTTTGAGCAGGCAGTCATCCATGCCGGCATCCAGGCACTTGCGCATGACCTCGGGCTGGGCGTTGGCGGTATAGCCGAGGATGGTGCAGCGCGATCGCCCGTATTGCCGTTCTTCGGCACGTACGGTACTGGCCAACTGGTAGCCGTTCATGTGCGGCATGTTGCAGTCGAGCACCAACACATCGAAGGCGCCTGCGCGCCACAGGCCCAAGCCTTCACGGCCATCCCTGGCGCAGGTGTGGCCCAGGCCCAGGTAACCCAGCTGCTGCGCCATCAACTGCAGGTTGGCGGGATGGTCGTCGATCACCAGCACGTTCAGGCGTGGATCGGGTACGTCGACAGGTTCGATCATCGGCCTCTCGACAGCGTCGGCGCTGACAACTTGCAACGGCATTTTCAAGCGAACCTGGGTGCCGACATCTTCGAGGCTCTTGATGGTCAGCGTGGCTCCCATCATTTCGCACAGGCTCCGGCAGATCGCGAGGCCAAGGCCAGTGCCTGCGCGGGCACCCTGGCTGTGCGGGTTGGCCTGGATGAATGGGTTGAACAGGCGTTGCAAGTCATCGGCGTGAATGCCGATGCCGCTGTCACGTACTTCCAGCTCTAGAGTCGGGTAAGAGGAGGCTTCTGCTTCCTGCAGGCAAACGCAGATGCGTACCTGGCCATGCTCGGTGAACTTGATGGCGTTGCTGACCAGGTTGGACAGCACCTGCTTGAAGCGCAGCGGGTCGAGCAATGCATGGCAGCGGGCAGCCGGTTCGATCATCACCTCCAGGGCCAGGCCCTTCTGCCGCGCCTGGCCATCGAAGATACGGCCCACCGACTCGACCAGTGCGGCCAGGTCGACCGGCTCCGGAGTGAGTGACAGATGCCCGGATTCGATGCGCACGATATCGAGGATATCGCCGATCAGCCCCAGCAGGTCCTTGGCCGAATGGTGGGCCAGTTCCAGGGCTGAACGGTCCACCCGACCCTGGTCGGCACGTTTGACGGCAAGTTCGAGCATGCCGATGACGGCGTTCATCGGCGTTCGGATTTCATGGCTGATGGTGGCCAGGAACGTGCTTTTGGCGCGGTTGGCATCTTCGGCTTGCTGCTTGGCCTGGCGCAGTTCCTGAACCAGCTGGCGCCGTTCGCTGATATCGATCCAGCCGCCGATGATGCCTTGTACTTCGCCCAGCGAGTCGCGGTATGGCAGGATCCAGTGGTAGATGGTCATTTCGCGGCCTTTAACCCGCAGCGGCCGATCGATGATCAGTGGGGTCCCGGCGGCCATGACCTTCAGGTAATCGGCCTGGATCTGGTGAGTATGTTCGCAGTCAGCGAACAGGCTTTGCTCCAGGCGCTTGCCCATGACCTCTTCGCTGCAGGCCTGAACGGCTTCCAGGTAGCTGTCGTTGCAACTTTGCAGGCAACCTTCGCGATCACGCACGTACATGGGGTGCGGTGTGCCGTTGAGCAGCGCACGCATGAATGCCAGCTGGTCGTTCAACGCCCGCTCGGCGCTTTGACGCTGCTTGATCTGCAGGCGCAGGCGGGCATTCCAGATCAGTGCCAGCAGCAGCAACAGCCCGGTACCCAGCAGCACCTGCCAGGCGAGCCGGCGAAAGCTTTGCCAGGTGCTGTCGTCATGCAGGCCGTAACCACGCCAGCGGTTGTTTATCACCCCCAGCTCTTCCGGCGGAATGCTCAACAACGCTTTGTCGAGGATCGATACCAGCGTCTGTGAATGGCTGGCGGCTGCCATGGCGTAGCTGGCCGGCTCGCTGCCGACGGTGGCGCGTATGACCAGGTCGGGGTGGGTGGCCACCGCATGGTTGGCGTCTATCAAGGTGGTGATCACGGCATCTACAGCACCGCTTTTGAGCAGCGCCGTGGAATAGAAGGAGCTCTCGGTCTCGATCCAGCCAATGTGCGGATAGCGCGTGGAAAGGTCATCCATCGCGCTGTAGCGGGTAATCGCGATGCGTCGGTCCTTCAGTTGTTCCAGAGAGGTGTATTGCCCGTTGCTCGCTCGGCTGACCAATACATAGACACTTTCAAGGTAAGGGCGGCTGATTTGCAGGGTCTGCTCGGCCTCACCGTCGGTAGTGAGCGCCGCAATCACATCCACCCGGCCGTCCTTGAGGCGGGCGATCATGTCGGCAATGCCGCTGGCGCGCTGCACCTCGAAACGCAGGCCGGTGCGCAGGCGGATGAGCTCCAGCAGGTCGGCGGTGATGCCCCTGAAATATCCCGAACCATCGAAGAAGGACAAGGGCGCCGCAGTATCGTCGATGGCCACGCGCATGACCGGGTGGTGTTGCAACCAGAATTCCTCAGCCTCTGTCAGTTGCAGCTTGCGGTCGGTCAGGAGCAGGTCGCTGCCGGCACTCCAGCGCTTGAAGATACTGGCGCGCACGGCTGCAGGCTGATTGTCGAGAATGGCGTTGACCAGTTCCAGCAGCAACGCATCCGCCTTGCGCATGGCAAAGCTGAAGCCGATCGCTTCGTGCTTGCTGAAATTGGCGATGCGCAGGCCGGGCAGGTGGCCGCGATTGAGCTGGTAATGGGTGGAGATGGTGTCGCCGATGAACACGTCGGCCTGGCCAAATGCAACGGCATTCAAGGCCTGGGAAGACGAGCCGAAGGCCAGCACCTGGGCCTTGGGGTAGGCACTGCCTATCTCCTGCCTCGGCAGGTAGTGGTAGAGCATGCCCAGCCGCATGTTCTCCAGGCCCAGGTCCAAAGGGCGGCGTTCGTCCTCACGGGTGACCAGCACCGGCTGGTCAATGGCATAGGGGTGCGACAGTGCCAGACCGTCCGTTGTCGCTTCATAGCCGTTGGCACTGCCGAGCAGGTCGATATCGCCGCGTTTGAGTGCCTCTACCGCTGCCTGTCGGCTGTTGAAGCGCAGCACGCGTACAGGCAGCTGCAGGGCAAGGCTGATCAGGTTTGCATACTCGGCGGTGAGGCCTTGATAGTCGCGGCCGCCACTGGTGATGTCGAAGGGCGGATAGTCGGGCGCAGAGGTCCCCAGCACCAGTTCGTGTCGGCTTTCGAGCCATTGGCGTTGCGGGGCCGTAAGAGAAGGCTGTGCTGGCATTACCGGTGAGCGTGCCAGCAGGGCATACGCGGTAACTCCGTGGTGGTTGGCGTGTATTGCGCCGCTGACCAGTGCCAGGGCGAGTAACAGCCGGGCGATATGGCGCGCCATGAAAACCCTCAGACCAGTGCGTTGCGTTTGGCCATTTCGATCAGGTCCACCAAGGTCTCGACCTGGAGTTTGTGCATCAGGCGCTTCTTGTAGGTACTCACCGTCTTGTTGCTGAGGAACATGCCTTTGGCGATTTCCTTGTTGCTTCGCCCTTGGGCAAATAATTGCAGGACCATGAGTTCACGGTCATTGACCTGGCGGAAGAGTTGCAGGTCGGCATCTACCGTTTGATTGTGTTTGATTGCCTGGCTGGGGAAATAGTTGTAACCGGCAAGTACTGCCTTGATCGCGCTGAGCAGTTCGCTGAGGTCTTCCTGCTTGCACACATAGCCCGCAGCGCCCGAGTGCATGCAGCGTACGGCGAACAACGCCGGGGATTGGGCGGTCAGCACCAGAACCTTCAACGGCAGGGACATGGCCTGGAAGCGGGAAAGCACCTCTAGGCCGTCTAGCTTGGGGATGCTGATGTCGAGGATGACCAGGTCAGGGGCGGTTTCTCGAATCATCTGCATGGCGTCAACGCCATTGTCCGATTCGCCGACGATCTTGTAGTTCTGATTTTCCAGCAACATACGAACGGCCAGGCGGATAACGGGATGGTCGTCGACAATAAATACGGAGTGCATGTTCAACTTCCCTGCGGGCGAGTGAGGGTGACGGGTGGCACCTTATCCCAGTTGGAAGTCGTCGGGCATGTGAGGAAGGGCTATTCGCTGTATATGGGAAATGGCTTACAGGATAAAACAAATCGGGCTACGAATTTGGCCTGTGGAGCTTGATGTCAAACCTTGTTTGGTAACTTTTCATTGACTGTTATTCGTGGTGTTTAATCGGCACCTACACAAGTAGGAAGTTTCCTTCAAGAAAGGGTGCAGCCAGAGGCTGTGCTCGGGCTGCACCTGACGGGCTCAGGTCGGGCTGGAGCGCCCCGTCATTTCGCGGGCCATTTCACTGGCATAGCTGTCGGTCATGCCGGCGATGAAGTCGATCATGCGCAGAAAGGCACTGTGCAATGAGCCATGCGGGTCCGGTGCATTGTTGCCGATCAGGTCGAGCACACGCCGGCTCTTGAACGACGGGGTGCGGCCGCCATGCTGTTCGAGGGCCGCGCCGCAGAAGGTGTTCAAGAGGATCTCGAGTGTGGTGTAGGCGCCGATCTCGTGCAGGGTCTTGCGTTTGTCCTGGAAGATCTTGTTGCGCGCCATGTCCTTGGCTTGCAGCACGCAGTGCTTGGCCGGGCCATGCATGTGTTCGACCAGGTCGCCGGGCAGATGCCCGGCGAGCAGTGCCTGTTGCTGTTCGACGAAGGCGTGGGCGGCGGCGTTGGTCAGGTGTTCGATGGCCTTGCCGCGCAGGATCGCCAGCTTGCGCCGTCGCGAGTCGCGCGGGCCGAGTTGGCGATAGGTCTCCGGCAGGTCGTCGCCCACCAGGCCGAGCAGCAGCGCCTCGACTTCGGCATACTCCAGCAACTCCATCTCCACGCCGTCTTCCAAGTCGATCAGTGCATAGCAAATGTCATCTGCGGCCTCCATCAGGTAGACCAGCGGGTGGCGCGCCCAGCGTTGATCTTCCAGTTGCGGCAAGCCGAGTTTGCGGGCGATCTGTTCGAGCAACGGCAGTTCACTCTGGTAGCTGCCGAACTTGTGTTTCTTGTAACCCAGGGCATCGGCATGGCGGGCGCTCCAGGGGTACTTGAGGTAAGTGCCGAGGGTGGCGTACGTCAGCCGGGTACCGCCGTCGAACTGGTGATACTCCAGTTGGGTGAGTACGCGAAAGCCTTGTGCATTGCCTTCGAAGTTGAGGAAGTCGGCGCGCTCGTCATCGCTCATGTCGTCCAGCCAGCCACGCCCTGCTGCCTGTTGGAACCAGTGGCGGATGGCGTCTTCGCCGGAGTGGCCGAACGGCGGGTTGCCGATGTCGTGGGCCAGGCAGGCCGATTGCACGATCATCCCGAGGTCACTCGGTTCGCACCAGTCTGGCAGGCTGTCACGCAGGGTTTCGCCCACCCGCATGCCGAGCGAGCGGCCGACGCAACTGACTTCCAGGGAATGGGTCAGGCGCGTATGGATATGGTCGTTGCTGGTAACCGGGTGTACTTGAGTCTTGCGCCCAAGCCGGCGGAAGGCGCCGGAGAAGATGATGCGGTCGTGGTCCTTGTGGAAAGGGCTGCGCCCGAGTTCTTCGGGGCTGTACAGGGCTTTGCCCAGGCGTTCGCGGGTCAGCAAGGTATGCCAGTCCAAGGCTCGATCTCCTGTCGGTCGATGGGCATAGCTTCCTGTGTCGTGAGTCACCATGCAAGCTGAAGGTTTACGCGATCACCGGCGGGTGATCGCGTCTGTTCAGGTGATGCGAGAACGTCAGTGCCGGCGGCTGCCCTGCAGGTACAGCCGGATCAGTGGCAGCAGGCTGCCGCCCAAGCGCACCAGCCGTGTCAGGTTGCCACTGCGCACGCCCTTGCCGGTGAGAAAGCCCAAGGCGACCACCGCGCCAATCCCCCACAGCGGCGCATGCTTGATGCCAAGCCCCTCGTGCAGCGAACTGCCCATGCCGCGCATGCGCTGCAGTGGCTCAAGCAGTTGCCCCGACTCGTGGCGGATTTCCTGGCGGTGCATCTCCAGACGCAGGCGCAACAGGGCCTTGCGCAGTTCGCGAGGGTTACGGGTATTGGGTAGTTCAGGCAGGCTCATGGCAACAGGCGCTCCCGGTCCTTGGCAAGTTCCTCGAGGGTCGCGCCGAACGGCGATGACTCGTCGAACACTGCAGCCTTCAAACGCAAGCCGCAATACAACGCGGCCACACCGTAGAACACGCACAGGCCGATGATGCCCGCCAGGCGATAGCTGTCCCACAGCAGCACCAGCAGCAGCCCGGACAGCGCCGTCAGCAGCAGCAGGGCGAACACCAGTGCCAAACCTGCGAACAACAGCAGACTCAAGGTGCGGCCCTTCTGCTCCTGCAGCTCGATACCAAACAGCTCGATGTGGCTGTGCAGCAGCCCGAGCATCGCCGCGCCCAGGCGTTTGCCCGAAGCGCCGGCGCCGATGGCGTCATTCTCCATGGGAACCCCTCAGCGCCGATTGGCCAGCAGGCCGATCAACAGCCCCACGCCCGCCGCAATACCGATGGCCTGCCAGGGGTTTTCCTGCACGTACTGCTCGGCGGTGCCAAGGGCTGCCTGGCCGCGGTCGCGCACCGATTCCTGAGTCAGTTGCAGGGTTTCACGGGCCTGAGTCAGGCGGTCATGGATCTGTTCACGCAATTCGTCAGCCTGATCGCCTGCCAGGTTGGCGGTGTCGGCGAGCAGCTTCTCGGTGTCGCGGACCAAGGCCTGAAAGTCAGCCATCAATATCTCTTGAGCAGTCTTTGCCGATTTGCTGGCCATGGGTCTCTCCCTGTTGATGAGTGTTGGTAGTTCGAGTGATAGCACATGCCGAAGGTTCAAGTGGCTGTGCGGGTAACTGGGCTGGTATGGGCCTTGCTAAGGCTTTGCCACGTAGCGGGGCGCCGCTGGCGCGCACTGCGCCGATTCGGGGCGCCCTGCGTGACGAACTACCGTAAACCTTAACCCAATCCTCGACAAACCCAAGAATAAACCATGCAGGCCTCGCCCCATTCAGCAAACGGGGCAGGGGGCTGGCACCGATTCGGTGCAGGGATGCAGGTTCTTGAACTGTCCTGGTGCCTTTTCTGCAGGTCTGCCTATTCATGGAACACATGCACAGCGCGATGGACTCCCTGGTCCACGGTTCGAATACCCTGTTCATTCTCATGGGCGCCATTCTGGTGCTGGCCATGCATGCTGGCTTCGCCTTTCTCGAAGTGGGCACCGTACGGCACAAGAATCAAGTCAATGCCTTGTCGAAGATCCTCAGCGACTTCGCCATTTCGGCGCTGGTGTACTTCTTTATCGGCTATTGGATCGCCTACGGCGTGAGTTTCTTCCAGCCGGCGGCGCAACTGGCCGTCGACCATGGCTATGCGCTGGTCAAGTGCTTCTTCCTGCTCACGTTCGCAGCTGCCATCCCGGCGATCATCTCCGGGGGCATTGCCGAGCGTGCGCGTTTCGTTCCGCAGCTGTGTGCCACCGCGTTGATCGTGGCGTTTGTCTATCCGTTTTTCGAAGGCGTGGTGTGGAACGGCAACTTCGGTGTGCAGGCCTGGCTGCACGCACGCTTCGGCGCGCCGTTCCATGACTTTGCCGGCTCTGTCGTGGTGCATGCCATGGGCGGCTGGCTGGCGCTGGCGGCTGTGGTGTTGCTGGGGCCACGGCGTGGGCGCTACCGCGACGGCCGCCTGGTGGCTAGCATTCCGTTTCTGGCGCTGGGTTCGTGGATCCTGATCATTGGCTGGTTCGGCTTCAACGTGATGAGCGCCCAGACCTTGCAGGGCGTAAGCGGCCTGGTGGCGATCAATTCGCTGATGGCCATGGTCGGTGGCACCCTGGCGGCCTTGCTGGCCGGGCGCAACGACCCGGGCTTCCTGCACAATGGGCCGCTGGCCGGGCTGGTGGCGATCTGTGCCGGTTCCGACCTGATGCACCCGATTGGCGCGCTGGCCACCGGCCTGGTGGCTGGGGTGCTGTTTGTCTGGAGTTTCACAGCGGCGCAGAACCGCTGGAAAATCGACGACGTGCTGGGCGTGTGGCCGTTGCACGGCCTGTGCGGTGTGTGGGGTGGCATTGCCTGTGGCGTGTTCGGCCAGGCCGCCTTGGGTGGCATGGGCGGTGTCAGCCTGGCCAGCCAGTTGCTGGGCAGTCTTATGGGGGTGCTGGTGGCATTGCTCGGTGGCTTTGTCGTCTATGGGGTGATCCGAGCGCTGCATGGCTTGCGCTTGAGCCACGAGCAGGAGTTTCAGGGCGCGGACCTGTCGCTGCACCGCATTGGTGCGACCAGCCAGGATTGAGCGAGGCCAGGTGCGCAGTGGGCGGGACGGACCTAGAATAGGCTTTTCCAAAGCCAAACCGAGAACTGCCCCATGCTGCCTGAATGCCAATTGTTCGGCACCCTCGGCTGCCACCTGTGCGAAGTGGCCGAGGCTGTGCTGATGCCTTTCGTCGATCACGGCCTGTTGGTGGAGCTGGTCGACATTGCCGATAACGAGGCCATGTTCGAACGCTATGGCCTGATCATTCCCGTGCTGCGTCGCTGTGACAATGGCGGCGAGCTGCATTGGCCGTTCGATGCCGAGCAAGTGGTGGCGTTTCTCGCGCAATGATCGCCCAATGGGCACGCGTTCCTCACGCCATGGTTGAGATTACAAGTCGATGATCGGGTGCCGGCCACTGCTGCCGGTGCCCTTGAACTGTCATCGAGAATCTAACCATGTTCATCACGCCTCATTTCACCCTGGATGAAATGACCGCTTCGCAAATCGCCGCAAGGGAAGGGTTTGACAACACCCCTACACCTGAGGCACTGGCCAATCTAACTGTCCTGTGTGGCGTGCTTGAAAAGGTACGTGCGCTGCTCGGCATGCCGATCATCATCAGTAGCGGCTACCGCTGCAGTGCGCTTAATCAGCGTGTCGGTGGGGCACCGTCAAGCCAGCATGTGCTGGGGTTGGCAGCCGACTTCACGGTGATCGACGTCAGCCCGCGTGAGGTGATACGCAGAATCGGCGACAGCGACGTACCCTTCGATCAACTGATCCTGGAGTTTGACCGGTGGGTGCATTTGTCCGTGACCACTGGCACTCCGCGGGGCCAGGTACTGACCATTCGCAGAGGCACTGGTTACTTGCAGGGGTTGCAATGACGCGCTGGCGAATTGACGTGGATGAGGGGAGGTCCGTATGCTGTATATAAATACAGTGTTCGAGGGGAAGGCCATGCTCAACGTCGAGCAACTCAAGTACAGCGTCAACCACATGCCCGTCGAGCGGGTGTGCGATGCCGTTCTGGAACTGCGCCTCGAAGGCCTGGTGACTGAAGATCGAACGCCGTTCGGCAAGGTTCACTTCAATACCTGTTTTGCCGAGATCGAGGCATTGTTCCAGCGTGCCGGTTACCACCGTGGGCTGGACGTCGTAGGTTACCAGGGTTTGTTATATGCCCTGTACGACCCCAACCGCTGGGAGGCCGTGCAAGTACTGCGCTGGTTGAAGGCGCGCAGCGAGGCGACGCTACAGGCTGGTTGAGGTGGAAGGCTTGGAGGATAATGCGCGGCCTCCAACCTTTTGAGCGCTGCCATGACCACGCCTTTCGACCCTGCCCGCCAGCAAGCCAGCACGGTGTGCCTGCCCCCCGGCAACTGGGCGACGGTGCTCGATTGCCTGTGTGACCATTTCAAGGCCATCGATCGGGCGCAGTGGCTTGACCGCTTTGCCCGGGGCCGCGTGCTCGATGCGCAGGGGCAGGCAATCTCTGCTGGGCTGGCTTATAAACGCGGCATGCGCTTGCACTACTTCCGGGAAGTGCCAAATGAGCGGCCGATCCCTGTGCAGGAAACCCTGTTGCACGTGGACGAGCATTTGGTGGTTGCCGACAAACCGCACTTTCTGCCGGTGACCCCGACTGGTGAGTATGTCGAGCAGACTTTGCTGCGCCGGCTGATTCGGCGTCTGGACAACCCGCATCTGGTGCCTTTGCACCGCATCGACCGGCATACCGCAGGGCTTGTGCTGTTCTCCGCCAACCCCCAGACGCGCAGTGCCTACCAGCGCTTGTTCCCCGAGCGGCGGATCGACAAACGCTACCAGGCCATCGCCGCAGCCATGCCCCAGCACAACTTCCCGCTGGTGCACAAAAGCCGCCTGGTGCATGGCGAGCCGTTCTTCCGCATGCAGGAGGTGGAGGGCGTTGACAACAGCGAAACCTTGGCCCAGGTGCTGGAGGCGCGTGGCGAGTTATGGCGCTACGGTCTGTCGCCGGTGACCGGCAAGACCCACCAATTGCGTGTACACATGGCGGCATTGGGCGCGGCAATCTGCAACGATCCGTTCTACCCCGAACTGCTGCAGACCGATGACGATTATCAGCGGCCTTTGCAACTGTTGGCGCAGAGCCTGCGTTTCGAAGATCCGTTGACGGGTGAGGAGCGGTATTTCGAGAGCCGGTTGCAACTGGACTGGTAGGAGCGGCCCGCCAAGGCCGCCCCAATAGCACCCAAGGCTCGGTGTCTTAGCGGTTGAAACGCTCCACCAGCGAATACTGGCTACCGGCAGTGCTGGTCAGTTCCTCGCTGAGCAGCGCCGAATGCTGGGCCTGTTCAGCGGTCTGGTCGGCAAGGTCGGCAATGGTGCTGATGTTGCGGCTGATCTCGTCGGCGACGGCAGTCTGCTCTTCGGTAGCGGCTGCGATCTGGGTCGCCATGTCGGTGATATTGGCCACCGCTTCGCTGATACCGACCAACGCTTCATCGGCCTGCATGACCCGGTCGACCCCTTCCTGTGCCTGGCGGTGGCCGGTTTCCATGGTCAGTACGGCATTGCTGGCTGTCTGCTGCAGCTTGGCGATCAGGCCGTGGATCTGCCCGGTGGATTCGGCGGTGCGCTGGGCCAACTGGCGTACCTCGTCGGCCACGACCGCAAAACCACGGCCCATCTCTCCGGCGCGGGCCGCTTCGATGGCGGCGTTCAGCGCCAGCAGGTTGGTCTGGTCGGCGATGCCCTTGATCACATCGACCACACCGCCGATTTCGTCGCTGTCCTTGGCCAGTTGCGTCACCGTTGCACCGGTTTCACCCACTGCCGCCGACAGGCGCTCGATGGCCTCACGGGTTTCACCGGCAATCTGCCGGCCCTGGCTGGTCAGGCGATTGGCTTCCTGGGTGGCGTCGGCAGTGCGTTGCACATGGTTGGCCACTTCCTGGGTGGTGGCAGCCATCTGGTTGACGGCGGCCGCCACTTGTTCGGTTTCCACCCGCTGGCGCTCCAGCCCCGAAGAGCTCTTGTGGGCCAGGGCATCGGATTGCCGCGCCTGTTCGCTGAGGTGTTCTGCACTGTCCTGCAGGCGTGTCAGGCAGGTTTTCATGCGTGCATCCTGGCTGA
Organism: Pseudomonas sp. SWRI77; assembly: GCF_014269105.1. Lineage (NCBI taxonomy): Bacteria > Pseudomonadati > Pseudomonadota > Gammaproteobacteria > Pseudomonadales > Pseudomonadaceae > Pseudomonas > Pseudomonas sp. SWRI77. The sequence goes on from NZ_JABWRV010000003.1 coordinate 182,675, forward strand.
GCATGGCCATTTCCAGGCGGGCCTGAACGCCGCGGCTATCGGTGTACATCTGCGCGATGAGGGGGTCGGACGTGGTTTGTTCCGCCAGGCGCAGCAGGCGCTTGAGGCCACGTTGCTGCCAGCTCAGGCCGAGCAGGCCAAGGGGCACCGACAGGGCCGCCGCCAGGCCGAAGCCCCAGGAGTGGCCAAGCCAGTTGCCAATCAGGAAGCCCACCTGGCTTACCAGAATGAACGGCAGCCAGTCCTGCAGAATCGGCAGCCATTGATCACGTCGCGGCACCGCCGACTTGCCCTGGTTCAGGCGCTGGTAGAGGCCTTCGGCCCGGCGGATCTGTTCGGCGGTGGGTTTGACCCGCACCGATTCGAAACCGACCACCTGGTTATTGTCGAAGATCGGCGTGACATAGGCGTTGACCCAGTAGTGGTCACCGTTCTTGCAGCGGTTCTTGACGATGCCCATCCAAGGCTGGCCCTGTTTGAGGGTTTGCCACATGTGGGCGAACACGGCCGCGGGCACATCCGGGTGACGTACCAGGTTGTGCGGCGCGCCGGTCAACTCTTCGCGGGTGAACCCACTGATTTCGATAAACGCGTCATTGCAGTAGCTGATCACGCCCTTGGCGTTGGTGGTGGAGATCAACCGCTGCTGGGCAGGGAAAGTCCGTTCTCTCTGGGTAATCGGCTGGTTGTTACGCATGGGTGGGTAATCCGCAAAGAATCCGCAAGGCTTTCGTGAGGTATCGGCAAGCCGCTGGTTTTATTGAATGGATATTTAATGGGCTTGATTTGTGGCAATGGGCCATTATTCAGATTGAGCTGGGGAACAGGCACGTTTGATCAAAATGGCGTCATTTTTGCGTTTTTAAGGCTGTTTGGTGACGTGTGAGTCTGATGATGACTCAATGGCTGGCCAAGAGCCAGTAGACGATAGCGGAATGAGGCCGCCGAGAGAGGGGGTAGGGGGCGTTGGCTGGGGATTTGCGGTGCCTGTGAAATCCCCAGCCAAGCCTTGCATCTCAACCAGCAATCAACTGGCGCAACACATAATGCAGAATCCCCCCCGCCTTGAAGTACTCCACCTCATTCAAGGTATCGATGCGGCACAGCACCTCGATCTGCTCCTGCTGCCCGTCCTCGCGGGTGATACGCAGCGTCAGGCTCATGCCTGGCCGTAGATGAGCACCGCTCAACCCCAGCACATCGATGCGCTCCCTGCCGGTCAGCGCCAGTTGCTTGCGATCATGCCCGGCCTGGAACTGCAGGGGCAGCACGCCCATGCCCACCAGGTTCGACCGGTGGATGCGTTCAAAGCTTTCTGCCAGCACCGCCTTGACCCCCAACAGATTGGTGCCCTTGGCGGCCCAGTCACGGCTGGACCCTGTGCCGTATTCCTGGCCGGCGATCACCACCAGCGGCGTGCCCTGGGCCTGGTACTGCATGGCGGCATCGTAGATCGACAGCTTTTCGCCCGTTGGCACGAATAGGGTATTGCCCCCTTCCTCACCCCCAAGCATCTCGTTGCGAATACGGATGTTGGCGAACGTGCCGCGCATCATCACCTCGTGGTTACCCCGGCGCGATCCGTAGGAGTTGAAGTCCCGCGGTTCCACACCCTTGCTGCGCAGGTAGCGCCCGGCGGGGCTGTCGGCCTTGATGTTGCCGGCCGGGGAGATGTGGTCGGTGGTGACCGAGTCGCCGAGCAGGGCCAGCACGCGGGCACCCTCGATGTCCTCGACCTGCGGCGGCGGCCCGCCGATGTCGTCGAAGAACGGTGGATGCTGAATGTAGGTCGATGCCTCCTGCCAGACATACGTGGCCGCTTGCGGCACCTCGATGGCCTGCCACTGCGCGTCGCCTTCGAAGACTTCGGCGTACTCCTTGTGGAACATCGCGGTGTCGACCTTGGCCACGGCGGCGGCGATCTCCTGCTGGCTGGGCCAGATGTCGCGCAGGTACACCGGCTGGCCGTCCTTGCCAGTGCCCAACGGGTCGCGGGTCAGGTCCAGGCGCACGCTGCCGGCCAGGGCGTAAGCCACTACCAGCGGCGGCGAGGCCAGCCAGTTGGTCTTGACCAGCGGATGCACGCGGCCCTCGAAGTTGCGGTTGCCCGAGAGTACCGAGGCAACGGTCAGGTCGGCGCTGCCGATGGCTTGCTCGATCGCTTCATCCAGTGGGCCGGAGTTGCCGATGCAGGTGGTGCAGCCGTAACCCACCAGGTCAAAACCCAACTCATCCAGATACGGCGTCAGCCCGGCAGCCTTGAAGTAGTCGGTGACCACCTTGGAGCCAGGGGCCAGCGAGCTCTTGACCCAGGGTTTGCGCTGCAGGCCCTTCTCCAGGGCCTTTTTCGCCACCAGCCCGGCGGCCATCATCACGCTGGGGTTCGAGGTGTTGGTGCAGGAGGTGATCGCGGCGATGACCACTGCACCGTCGCGCAGGGTGTGGGTCTGGCCTGCATGGCTGTAGTCGATTTCGCCCGCCTGGTCGGCGTTGCCCACCGCCACACCGCCGCCGCCTTCGCTTTCCAGGCGGCCGACTTCCTTGGCCAGTGGCTTGGGCTGCAGTTCGATGAAGTGGTCGAACGCCTGGCTGACCTGGCCCAGGGCGACCCGGTCCTGGGGGCGTTTGGGCCCGGCCAGGCTGGCCTCGACGTCGGTCATGTCGAGGGCCAGGGCATCGCTGAACACCGGGTCCTGGCCAGGCAGGCGCCACAGGCCTTGGGCCTTGCAGTACTGTTCGACCAGTTGCACTGTCTGCTCGGGGCGCCCGGTCAGGCGCAGGTAGTCAAGGGTCACCTGGTCGACCGGGAAGAAGCCGCACGTGGCGCCATACTCGGGGGCCATGTTGGCGATGGTGGCACGGTCGGCGAGGGGCAGCTCGGCCAGCCCATCGCCGTAGAACTCGACGAACTTGCCCACCACCCCTTTCTTGCGCAGCATCTGCGTCACGGTCAACACCAGGTCGGTGGCGGTAATGCCCTCGCGCAACTTGCCGGTCAATTTGAAGCCGATCACTTCCGGGATCAGCATCGACACTGGCTGGCCGAGCATCGCAGCTTCGGCCTCGATGCCGCCAACACCCCAGCCCAGTACTCCGAGGCCGTTGATCATGGTGGTGTGCGAATCGGTACCGACCAGGGTGTCGGGGAAGGCATAGGTGCGGCCGTCTTCTTCACGGGTCCAGACGGTGCGGCCAAGGTATTCCAGGTTGACCTGGTGGCAGATGCCGGTGCCCGGCGGTACTACCCGGAAGTTGTCGAAGGCGCTCTGGCCCCAACGCAGGAAGGCATAGCGCTCGCCATTGCGCTGCATTTCGATGTCGACGTTCTCGCTGAACGACTGGGGCGTGCCATAGCGGTCGACCATCACCGAGTGGTCGATTACCAGGTCGACCGGCGACAGCGGGTTGATCCGCTGCGGGTCGCCACCGGCCTTGGCCATGGCGGCGCGCATGGCTGCCAGGTCGACCACGGCGGGTACGCCGGTGAAGTCCTGCATCAGCACCCGGGCCGGGCGGTACTGGATTTCCCGGTCGGAGCGGCGCGCCTCCAGCCATTGGGCAATAGCGCGCAGGTCGTCACCGGTGACGGTCTTGCCGTCCTCCCAGCGCAGCAGGTTTTCCAGCAGCACCTTGAGCGACATGGGCAGGCGTTGCAGGTCGCCCAACTGGCGGGCGGCCTCGGTAAGGCTGTAATAGTGGTACGTCTGGTCGGCGACCTTGAGGGTCTTGAGGGTGTTCAGGCTATCGAGCGAGGGCATTGCCAACTCCTTCTGCGCCGGTGCCCGGCAAATCTGGGTGTTTGCCGGTGTCACCGCTCTGTTTCGATCCGCACGGTACGGACCTGGCTGAATGGTCAGGTTAGACCGGTTTGGCCTGCCTGACCCTTTTCTGGACCGGCGGGACGTGTCGCAGGTTCCGAACTTCCTTTATCATCGCCGCCCTGCCGGCGCCTGTGGTGCGCCCGCCGTAGTGGAGTGAGAGATGAGTACCCTGTTCATGCATTGCCGGCCCGGTTTCGAGGGCGAGGTCTGCGCCGAGATCAGCGAACATGCCGCCCGCCTGGGGGTTGCCGGCTATGCCAAAGGCAAAGCGCAGAGCGCCAGTGCCGAGTTTGTCTGCACCGAGGACAATGGCGCCGAGCGCCTGATGGGGGAACTGCGCTTCGCTGAGCTGATCTTCCCGCGGCAGTGGGCCCGTGGCAGTTTCGTCGAGTTGCCGGAGAGCGATCGCATCAGCGTATTGCTCGAGCACCTGGCCAGCCTGCCTGTGTTCGGCAGCCTGTGGCTGGAAGTGCTCGACAGCAACGAAGGCAAGGAGCTGTCGACGTTCTGCCGCAAATTCGAGGTGCCATTGCGCAAGGCCCTGGAAAAGGCCGGTCGCCTGGTTGAAGACGCCAGCCGTCCACGCCTTCTGCTGAGCTTCATCACTGGCCGGCGGGTATTTGTCGGCCAGGCTGCGGCCAACAACAGCGCGCTCTGGCCAATGGGCATCCCGCGCCTGAAGTTTCCCCGTGAAGCGCCCAGCCGCTCGACCCTCAAGCTGGAAGAAGCCTGGCATCAGTTCATCCCCCGCGAGCACTGGGACCAGCGCCTGGGTGATGACATGACCGGTGTCGACCTGGGCGCCTCGCCTGGCGGCTGGACCTATCAGCTGGTGCGCCGCGGGATGTTGGTCACCGCCATCGACAACGGCCCGATGGCCGAGAGCTTGATGGACACCGGGCTGGTCCAGCACCTGATGGCGGATGGTTTCACCTGGCAGCCGAAGCAGCCGGTGGACTGGATGGTCTGCGACATCGTCGAGAAGCCGGCGCGGACCACCGCATTGATTGAAACCTGGCTGGGGGAAGGGCTGTGCCGCGAGGCGGTGGTCAACCTCAAGCTGCCGATGAAGCAACGCTACACCGAGGTGCGGCGCCTGCTCGACCGCATGCAGGCCACGTTCAAGGCGCGCAAGATCAGGGTTTCGATCGCCTGCAAGCAGCTGTATCACGACCGTGAGGAAGTGACCTGCCATCTGCGCAGGCTGGACCTGAAGCCGCGTTGAGTGCGTGGGCGGCGCGCAGCCCTTGGTGCGCGCCGCACGATGCGCGACAATGATGAACATTTTGGAGCCGCCCATGACTGATTTAACCCCCGACGCCGTCCTCGATGCCACCGGCCTGAACTGCCCCGAGCCTGTGATGATGTTGCACCAGCACGTGCGTGGCCTGGCTGCCGGTGGCTTGCTCAAGGTCATTGCCACCGACCCGTCGACCCGCCGCGACATCCCCAAGTTCTGCAACTTCCTCGGCCATGAACTGCTGCAGCAGCAAGAGGACGCGGGCACCTTCCTGTACTGGATCCGCAAGAAAGCCGACTGAACCGCTCTGGAACACGCCGCGCGTAGCGCCTACACTGCGTTCCCCTGACAGGAGAGCGCCATGCTGATAGTTGCCGACGAGAACATTCCGCTGCTCGATGCCTTCTTCGAAGGTTTCGGCGAGATCCGCCGCTATCCGGGCCGAAGCCTCGATGCCGCCAGCGTCAAGGACGCCGACGTGCTGCTGGTGCGCTCGGTGACCAAGGTCGACCGCCAACTGCTTGAAGGCAGCCGTGTGCGTTTTGTCGGCACGTGCACCATCGGCACCGACCACCTCGACCTGGACTACTTTGCCGAGGCTGGCATCCACTGGAGCAGCGCGCCGGGCTGCAATGCCCGCGGCGTGGTGGACTATGTGCTGGGCAGCCTGCTGACCCTGGCCGAGCTGGACGGTGTCGCGCTACCCAAGCGCACGTACGGCGTGGTGGGCGCGGGGGAGGTCGGTGGCCGCCTGGTGCGTGTGCTGCATGGCCTGGGCTGGAAAGTGCTGGTGTGCGACCCGCTGCGTCAGGCCGCCGAAGGGGGCGATTACGTCAGCCTCGATACGGTACTGGAACAGTGCGATGTGATCAGCCTGCACACCCCCTTGCAGCGGGGCGGCGAGTACCCCACCTGGCACCTGCTGGGCCAGGCGCAACTGGCACGGTTGCGCCCAGGGGCGTGGCTGATCAATGCCAGCCGTGGCCCGGTGGTGGACAACGATGCCTTGCGTGAGCTGCTGTTGGACCGTGAAGACGTGCATGCCGTGCTCGATGTGTGGGAAGGCGAACCGCAGGTCGACCTGCAACTGGCCGACCTGTGCACGCTGGCTTCGCCGCACATCGCCGGCTACAGCCTCGATGGCCGGCAGCGGGGCACTGCGCAGATCTACCAGGCGTTGTGCCGTCACCTGGGCGAAGCGGAGCTGGTGCGCCTGGCCGATTTGCTGCCCAAGCCGCCGCTGGCGCAAGTTGAACTCGATGCCACTACAGACCCGGCCTGGGCCTTGGCCACCTTGTGCCGCGCCGTGTACGACCCGCGCCGTGACGATGCAGACTTCCGCCGTAGCTTGAGCGACGACCCGGCCGAGCAGCGGGTGGCATTCGATCAGTTGCGCAAGCAGTATCCACCTCGGCGTGAAATCGAAGGGCTGGCGGTGCGGATTCGTGGCAAGTCGCCGCAATTGGCGCAGTTGGTCAGTGCGCTGGGTGGGGTGTTGGTCTGAGTGATGTGCCTGCGTCGGCCTTTTCGCCGGCCGAGGCAATAAAAACCCGGCGCAGGCGCCGGGTTGCAATGAATTAGCCGATCAGCCTTTACGGGCTTTAGTACCCCGGCTTTGTTCCAGTTCCTGGCAGGCTTTCTGGATCATCTGCTCGGTGATCGGAACCTCGCGCCCTTGGGCGTCGATGATCGAGCCGCACACCTGGGGTTGCGGGTTGTTCTGGGGTTTCGGGGTATCGCTGCTGTGCTGCAAGCTCATGTCCTGTCTCCTCATCAGGTTCAAGCTCAGGGTAGTCCTGCGCCGTGACTGGCCTGTGACAGATCCTCGACTGTCACGGCCCTGACAGTCCACCAGAAATGGCGGTAAAGCTCCAGAGCCCTTTTAGATCGAAAGGCTATAGTCACCCCCAAGCGTTCCGCGCGCTCCGATGAGTGGTAGTCTGCTGCTTCCTTGCCGCTTTGGTTGCCGCCATGCCCGAATCCGTCTCCCCTGGCCAACGTCGCGCCCTGCGCCTGGGTTGGCAGTTCGTTCGCCCGTATCGCCGGCAAATGCTCCTGGCATTGCTGGCACTGGTGGTCACGGCGGCAATCACCCTGTCCATGGGGCAGGGCATCCGCCTGCTGGTTGACCAGGGTTTCATGACCCGCTCCGCGCACCAGCTCAACCAGACCATTGGCCTGTTCCTGCTGTTGGTGCTGGCACTGGCGGTGGGTACCTTCAGCCGCTTCTACCTGGTGTCGTGGATCGGCGAGCGCTGCGTGGCTGATATCCGCCGTGCGGTGTTCGATCACCTGGTCGGGCTGCACCCTGGGTTTTTCGAAGACAACCGCAGCTCCGAGATCCAGTCGCGGCTGACGGCTGACACAACCTTGCTGCAATCGGTGATCGGCTCTTCGCTGTCGATGTTCCTGCGCAATGCCTTGATGGTGGTAGGGGGCGTGGTGCTGCTGTTCATCACCAACCCCAAGCTCACCAGCATCGTGGTGGTGGCCTTGCCGCTGGTGCTGGCGCCGATCCTGCTGTTCGGCCGGCGCGTGCGCAGCCTGTCGCGGCAGAGCCTGGACCGGGTGGCGGATGTCGGCAGCTACGTCGCCGAAACCCTGGGGCAGATCAAGACCGTGCAGGCCTATAACCATGAGCCGCTCGATCGCGAACTGTTCGCCAGCACCGTCGAGGCGGCCTTCAGCGTGGCCCGCCAGCGTATTGCCCAGCGTGCGTGGCTGATCACCCTGGTCATCGTGCTGGTGCTCGGCGCGGTGGGGGTCATGCTCTGGGTCGGGGGCATGGACGTGATTGCCGGGCGTATCTCGGCAGGCGAGCTGGCTGCCTTCGTGTTCTATAGCCTGATCGTCGGCAGTGCGTTCGGCACGCTCAGCGAGGTGATCGGTGAGCTGCAGCGCGCCGCCGGTGCGGCCGAGCGCATTGCCGAGCTGTTGGCGGCACGCAGTGCAATCCTGCCGCCGCGCGTAGCCGCCTCACTGCCTCAGCGGCGTGCTGTCGGGCGTATTGCGTTGCAAGACGTGCATTTCGCCTACCCGTCGAGGCCTACGGTTGCAGCCATCGACGGCTTGAGCCTGGCGATCGAGCCGGGGCAGACCGTGGCCCTGGTCGGGCCTTCGGGCGCCGGCAAATCGACCCTGTTCGACCTGCTGCTGCGCTTCTACGACCCTCAGCAGGGGCGCATCCTGCTCGATGGCCAGGCCATCACTGAACTCGACCCGGCCGAGCTGCGCCAGCAGTTCGCGTTGGTGGCGCAGAACCCGTCGCTGTTTCGCGGCACGGTCGAGGCCAACATTCGCTATGGCCGCCCAGGGGTGACGCTGGCCGAGGTCGAGGCAGCGGCGCGCGGTGCGCATGCCGACGAATTCATCCAGCAACTGCCGCTGGGCTACCAGACGCCGCTGGGGGAGGGTGGCATCGGCTTGTCGGGCGGGCAACGGCAGCGCTTGGCGATTGCCCGGGCGCTGCTGGTCGATGCGCCGATCCTGTTGCTGGATGAGGCTACCAGCGCCCTTGATGCGCAAAGCGAACACCTGATTCAGCAGGCGCTGCCCAGTGTGATGGCCGGTCGCACCACCTTGGTGATCGCCCATCGTCTGGCCACGGTGCAGCACGCCGATCGCATCGCGGTGATCGACAAGGGGCGCCTGGTGGCAATAGGCACGCACCGCCAGTTGATCGAAGAAAGCCCGCTGTATGCCCGATTAGCCTCGTTGCAGTTCACCACGGGCTAGCCTGTCGTGGTTCTGTAACAATTCTGTAGGAATTGCCTGACACTATTTGTCTCAATTGTTGTGCAAGTGCTCAAGCTGGCTGCTATCGAACGATGGCAGCCTTTTTTTTGCGGTGAGCCTACGGGGACATGGAATGTCTTACCCGGCGCCGCAAGCGTGCGCCGTTCCTTTCCTTTGGTCTTGAGATCGCGATGTTGCGTAAATCCCTCAGAGTGCAAATTCTCGCCCTGCTCGGCGGCAGCCTGGTAGCGATGCTGCTGATCGCGCTGGTGTGTTTCCAGTTTCTGTCTTCCAGCGTGCGCGGCTACGCCGAGCTGGTGGATGGGCCCTTGCGGGCTTCGCAATTGATCGATGAGGCCAACCTGCAGTTCAAGATCCAGGTGCAGGAATGGAAGAACGTGCTGCTGCGCGGACGCCAGCCCGCCGAGCTGGACAAGTACTGGCAGCAGTTCCAGGCCCGCGAGCAGCAGGTGCAGCAGGTGCTTGGGCAACTGATCGACAGCAGCGATGCCAGGCTCAAGGCGCCGCTGCAACAGCTGCGTGCCAGCCATCTGCAACTGGGCCAGGCTTATGCGCAGGGCCGCCAGGCGTTTGTCGCCGCAGGTGGTGACCCGGTTGCAGGCGACCTAGCGGTCAAGGGCGTGGACCGTGCTGCCAGCGAACAGATGAGCGAGCTGGTCGAACAACTGCGCGCCGATGCGCGCGAGCGTGCATCGAGCATCAACGCCAGCGCCGAGCGTACGGTGTGGCTGGGCTTGCTGGTGATGCTGGGCTCGGCGGTGCTGGTCGGCCTGTTCAGCCTGTGGCTGGTCAATCGCAGCCTGATCGAGCCGATTCGCCAGTTGATCGAGTATGTCGCGCAGTTGAGCCAGGGGCGCTTCGTGGCGCGTGTGGACAGCCGCCGTGAAGATGAATTGGGGCGCTTGGCACGTGCGGCCAATACCCTGCGTGATTTTCTTGCCGAGACAGTCGGCCGGCTCAAGGACAATGCCCAGGAGCTGGAAGGCGCCAGTGGCCAGCTGCGCAGCATCGCGGCTGACATGGCCCAGGGCACGCATGACCAGTTCCAGCGCACCGATCAGGTGGCGACGGCCATGCATGAGATGTCCGCCACCGCTCAGGAGGTGGCTCGCCACGCCGCCGATGCCGCCCGCGCGGCCGATGATGCCGATCACAGCGCCCAGGCTGGCGAGCAGGTGATGCAGCAGACCATCGACATCATTGGCGTGGTCAACCGCGAAATCGCCGGTACCGCCGCGGTGATCCGTGACCTGGAGCATGACAGCACGCGGATTGGCAAGGTGCTCGAAGTCATCCGCGGCATTGCCGAGCAGACCAACCTGCTGGCGCTCAATGCAGCGATCGAGGCGGCCCGTGCGGGCGAGGCCGGGCGCGGCTTTGCGGTGGTCGCCGACGAGGTGCGCAGTTTGGCCCAGCGCACCGCTGCATCGATCGCCGAAATTAACCAGATCATCGAAGCGGTGCAGTCGGGTGCGGTAGAGGCGGTCAAGGCCATCGAAAGTGGCCAGCAGCGCAGCGAGGAAGGAGCCGAGCAGGTGCAGCAGGCGGGGCAGATGCTGCAGCGCATCACCTCGGCGGTGGAGGCGATCCGTGACATGAACCGGCAGATCGCCACGGCGGCCGAAGAGCAGACCAGCGTGGCCGAGGACATCTCGCGCAACCTGATCGAAATTACCCGCATCGCCACCACCAACCAGGCAGCGGTGCAGCAAACCGAGCAGGCCGGGCAGCGTTTGCATGGGTTGTCCGGGCAGTTGGGGGAGGTGACTTCGCGGCTGACGGCCTGACCCTCCGGCGCGGGGAAATCCGCCACTGTTGCGCTGAACCTGGTGCAACTGTGGCGGATTGTCGCCATGCGACCGGGTGTCCCACCCCTTAGCCATTGGTCTAATGCCAGTTGGCACACTCTCTGCTTTAGGGCGCCAATCCTTCACTTCAATCGGATTGCGCTACTAATGAAAAAAATCCTGCTGACGCTCCTTTGCCTGAGCGTCATCGGCTGCTCCAAACCCGCAGAGCCGGACAAGACCGTCGACGTCCTGCTGATCGGCGGCGGCATCATGAGTGCCAGCTTGGGCACCTACCTTACCGAGCTGGAGCCGAACTGGAAGGTCGACGTCTACGAGCGCATGGACCAGGTGGGCGAAGAAAGCTCCAACGCCTGGAACAACGCCGGTACCGGCCACTCCGCGTTTTGCGAACTGAACTACACCAGTGTCGGCACGGATGGCAGCATCGACATCAGCAAGGCCGTGGGCGTCAACGAGCAATTCGAAGTCTCCAAGCAGTTCTGGGCCTACCAGGTCGAGCAAGGCGTGCTGAGCAACCCGAAGACGTTCATCAACAACGTGCCGCACATGAGCTTTGTGTGGGGTGACGACAACATTGCCTTCCTCCACAAGCGCGTCGCTGCCCTGCAGCACAGCTCGCTGTTCCGTGGCATGCAGATCAGCGAAGACCACGAGCAGATCCGCCAATGGGCGCCGTTGGTGATGGAAGGCCGTGACCCTCAACAGAAGGTCGCAGCCACGCGCATGGCGATCGGCACCGACGTTAACTTTGGCGAGATCACCCGTCAGCTGTTCGCCTCGATGACCCGCAACCCTAACGTCAGCGTGAACCTCAGCCATGAAGTGCGTGACATCGTGCGCAACGAGGACGGCACCTGGCGGGTGGTGGTGGCCGACCTGGCCAATGGCGGCAACGAAGTGGCGGTCAACGCCAAGTTCGTCTTCATCGGTGCCGGTGGTGGCGCGCTCAAGCTGTTGCAGAAGTCGGGCATCCCCGAAGCCGAAGGCTATGCCGGGTTCCCGGTGGGTGGCCAGTTTCTGATGACCGACAACCCGGACGTGGTTGCACGCCACCAGGCCAAGCTGTACGGCAAGGCGTCGGTCGGTGCACCGCCTATGTCGGTCCCGCACCTGGACACACGTATGATCGACGGCAAGCAGGTGCTGCTGTTCGGCCCGTTCGCGACCTTCTCCACCAAGTACCTCAAGCACGGCTCGCTGCTGGACATGTTCGCGTCGCTGAACAGCCACAACATCCTGCCGATGGTGAACGCCGGCATCGACAACATCGACCTCAGCACCTACCTGATGGGGCAATTGATGCTGAGCTTCGACGACCGCATGAATGCCCTGCGCGAATACTTCCCCAATGCCAAGAACCAGGACTGGAAGCTGCTGCAGGCCGGCCAGCGCGTGCAGGTGATCAAGAAGGACCCGGTGCTCGGTGGCGTGCTGCAGTTCGGTACTGAAGTGGTCGCTGCCCAGGACGGCACTATCGCCGCGCTGCTGGGGGCCTCGCCAGGCGCTTCGACTGCCGCGCCGATCATGCTGACGGTGCTGGAGAAGACCTTCAAGGACCGCCTCAAGAGCCCTGAATGGCAGGCCAGGCTCAAGCAGATCGTACCCAGCTACGGGCAGAAGCTGAACAACAACCTTGAGCTGACCAACCACACCCGGGCATGGAGCAGCGAGCGTTTGCAACTGCTGTACGTGCCCGTGCAGGCCGAGCAGTAAGCCGCGCCTACCGCCCCCTGTGCATGCAGGGGGCATTTTTGGCGCACAACAAAAAGCCCGCGCAAGGCGGGCTTCTTGAATAGGATGTGGTCGGAGAGACAGGATTCGAACCTGCGGCCTTCTCGTCCCGAACGAGACGCGCTACCTGGCTGCGCTACACTCCGATGAACGAAATCCTACTGCATCCCTTTTTTGCACGCAAGCCCTTGTTGTTAAAAGGGCGTTTGCCAAAAAGGGAAGCCAGATCACAGCTCTTTGACGGTACGGATCTGGTCTTTGTTCAGGCGCGTACGCTTGCCATCAAGTTGCTCGAATTCGTAGAAGCCCGAGTCCTCGTCGAACGAAGGGGTGTCCACTGCCTGGATCTCCCGACCATCGTTCAGGGTAATGACGGTTGGCGATGCGCAGCCAGCGAGGGCGCCCAGGCCCAGGGCAAGCAGAAAGGCGGGAAGGGTCCGTTGAATCATCGTGTTTCTCCAGTGCGATGGTGCTAGATGACAGTTATGACGCAGGGCGTCCGCGCAAGTTCCTTTACAGTGCAGCATAGCGGCAAAACCTGAGTATTGACCAAGGGCAAGGGCAAGGGCACAGGGGCGCGCCGCTGTGTCGGGGGTGTGCTGTGTTATAAATGCGCCATCCCATCTTCTTGTGACGGACACCCATGAAAGCCAAGGCAGATACCCCCTTCGTGCCGCTGAACATCGCCGTGCTGACGGTCAGCGACACGCGTACCTTCGACACCGACACCTCCGGCCAATTGTTCGTCGACCGCCTGACTGCGGCTGGTCATCAACTGGCGGCGCGGGTGTTGCTCAAGGATGACCTGTACAAGATTCGCGCCCAGGTCGCGACCTGGATCGCCGAGGAAGGCGTGCAGGTGGTATTGGTTACTGGCGGCACCGGTTTCACCGGCCGCGACAGCACGCCCGAGGCCGTGGCCTGCCTGCTGGACAAGCAGGTGGACGGTTTCGGTGAGCTGTTCCGGCAGATCTCCGTGGCCGATATCGGCACCTCTACCGTACAGTCGCGCGCGCTGGCAGGCCTGGCCAATGGCACGCTGGTGTGCTGCCTGCCGGGCTCGACCAATGCAGTGCGCACCGGCTGGGACGGCATCCTCGCCGAGCAGCTCGATGCCCGCCATCGCCCGTGCAATTTCGTGCCACACCTGAAGCAGGCAGCGGCCTGTGAAAGCCGTGGCTGAGGTCAATCAGGCCCGGCCGCTGATGCCGGTGGAAGACGCATTGGCGCGATTGCTTGCGCTGGCAGAGGCCGCACCGATCCGGGAAACCGAAAACGTGCCGTTGGCCGAAGCCGAGGGGCGCGTGCTGGCCAGCGACCTGGTGGCGTCTCTCGACCTGCCGCCTTGGCCGAACAGCGCCATGGATGGCTACGCCCTGCGCCTGGCGGACTGGCAGGGCGAGCCCTTGCCGGTCAGCCAGCGTATCTTTGCCGGCCATGCCCCACAGCCCCTGCAGCCAGGTACGTGTGCGCGCATCTTCACCGGCGCACCGGTGCCGGCCGGCGCTGACTGTGTCGAGATGCAGGAAAACGCCGACGTGACTGACGACGGTCGGGTACGCTTCCTCGAACCATTGAAAACCGACCAGAACATCCGCCCACAAGGCCAGGAAACGCGTCAGGGCGAGCAGGTGATGAGCGCCGGTACACGCCTGGGGCCGATCGAGCTGGGCTTGGCTGCAACCCTCGGCCAGGCCCGCCTGGACGTGGTGCGCAAGGTGCGCGTGGCCGTGCTGTCTACCGGTGACGAGCTGATCGAGCCTGGCCTGCCCTTGGGGCCAGGGCAGATCTACAACAGCAACCGTCGCCTGTTGGTCAGCTGGTTGCAGCGTTTGGGGTGCGAGGTGCGGGATGCGGGGATTCTGCCCGATGACCTGGCGCGTACCCGTGAATGCCTGGGGGCACTGGGCGATGTTGACCTGATCCTGTCCACCGGCGGTGTCTCTGTTGGCGAGGCCGATTACCTGGGGGCCGCTTTGCGTGAGGCCGGCGAACTGGCCTTGTGGAAGCTGGCTATCAAGCCGGGCAAGCCACTGACCTTCGGCCATTTTCGCGGTGTGCCGGTGATCGGCCTGCCGGGTAACCCGGCTTCCACGCTGGTCACCTTTGGCCTGCTGACGCGGCCGTACCTGTTGCGGCGCCAGGGTGTGGCCGATGTCACGCCGCTGCGCTTCGACATGCCGGCAGGCTTCGACTGGCCCAAACCAGGCATGCGGCGCGAGTACCTGCGTGCCCGCATCGAGCATGGTCAGGTGCGCATCTACAAGAACCAGAGCTCTGGGGTGCTGCGCAGTGCGGCCTGGGCCGAAGGCTTGGTGGAGGTGCGCGAAGGCAGCACGCCCAAGCTGGGTGACAGTGTGCCGTTTATCCCGTTCAGCGAGCTACTTGGCTGAACGACCGAGCCAGCCTCCCAGCAGTTGCATAGCGTCGGTGGGCTGTGCCTGGTGCAGGCGCATGTGCACGTTTTCCAGTTGCTGCGCCGCGACACTCCAGTCGTGACGCTGGCGAGCGAATTGCCGGCCGGCTTCGCTCAACTGCGCCATGCGCCACGGCTGGTTGAGCAACTGGGTGATCAGCAGCGCCAGTTGGTCGCCATCGTCGCTGCCCAGGTAATGCTCAGCGTTGTTCACGGCCAGCCCTGAAACACCCTTGCTGGTGGTGATCACCGGCAGCCCGGCAGCCATCGCTTCGAGCACCTTGGCCTTGGAGCCCCCGGCATAAAGCAGGGGGGCGAAGAACAGCGCCGAGCGGCGCTGCAGCTCGCGCAGGTCGGGGCGATAACCGACCCATTCGATGCGTGGGTCGTTCCAGTGCAGCCTCCAGCTGGCGGGCAGCGCATGGCCGGCAATGGCCAGGCGCACTGCTGGGTTGCTCATCCACACCTGCGGCATGATCTCTTCCAGCGCCCATTCGATGGCCTCCAGGTTGGAGCCATATTCGAAGTTGCCGACAAACAGCAGGCGCTGGCTGTGCAGCGAGGGTTGCACCTGCTGATAGAAGTCGCAGTCCACGCCACTGACCACCACGTTCACCGGGCGGCCGCTGATCTGGGCGATCAGCTCGGCGTCATGGCTGCTGACGGCCACCACTTCAGTGGGTTGGCGCAGTACCCGTTGCTCCCAGCGCCGGTAGCGCCAGCGATCAAATGCGTTGAGCGGGCGCAGCCATAGCGGCAGGCGGTCATGGCGAGCGCCGCCCATGACCGATTCCAAGGTGTGTTCGCTGAGCATGTAGGGCAGGCCGCGGGCCTGCAGGGCCTTCTCGAACGGTTGGAAGCTGTAGCTGTGCTCGATCTGGATGACGTCCCAGGGCTCGTCCAGCAATTGCTCGAAGCGGTGCCTGAGGCAGGGCGCCAGGCCATTGATGATCGCCCGCATGGGGTAGTCGATGATCGGTGATGCCAGTAGGTTTAGCGGGCTGTGCAGGGCACGCCTGGGCAGTACGATCAAGCGTTCGAGCAGGGGCTCGAGGGCTTCGCGGGCAGCGTCGCTCAAGGGGATCTTGGACTGCACCAGCAGGGTGATCCGGTGGCCACGCTGGGCGAGTGCGCGCATCAGGTGGTATTGCCGGGTCTTGCTGCCGCTGGTGGTCGGCCAAGGCAGGTAGGGCAGTGTCCAGAGAATGCGCATGTCCCGGAATCCTCGCTACAGATCGCGGATGAAAAGACGCGCCCATCGGCAGTCAGCTGATCACTGCTGCCGGGGCGCGTCCATGGCTATCGGAAATAGGGGCCCAAGGTTGACCGAGTCAATATGCTGACTCGCAGGGTGATTTTCAGCGCTTGGGTCAAATACTTGTCAACTGTGCGTTTTCTGAGCATAGCCGGGCATTGGCGGGTGTGTGGAAAATGGCTGAAATCCATTGTTTATTGTGTTCGGTATGCAACGATCAGTGTGCGTCAGTGGTCGAGATCAGGGTTGGTCATTTTTCTCGGAGAAGCGCGATGCAAGGGCGCAAGGCAATGTTGATCCTGCACGGCAAGCAGGCGATGAACGAAGCGCTGCGCAGTGCCGTTCTGGCAATGCGCGAGACCGGCTGGGTGCTGGATGTGCGGGTAACCTGGGAGGCCGGGGATGCCCAGCGCCTGGTGGCCGAGGCACTGGCAGCCGGCTACAGCCATATCGTCGCCGGGGGCGGTGACGGCACCTTGCGCGATGTGGCAGAGGCCATGGGCCTGGCGGCGACCGACGCCAGCCTGGCGCTGATGCCGCTGGGCACCGCCAATGATTTTGCCAAGGCTGCGGGGGTGCCCTTGGAGCCGGCAGAGGCGCTGGCGCTGCTGAACAACCCGGCGCAACCAATCGACCTGGGGCAGGTCGGTGATCAGTTGTTTCTCAATATGGCCACCGGTGGCTTCGGCAGCCAGGTCACGGCCAACACCTCCGAGGACCTGAAAAAGGTCTTGGGCGCTGCTGCCTATCTGTTCACGGGGTTGTCGCGTTTCAGCGAGTTGCAGGCGGCGTCGGTAGAGCTGCAGGGCCCGGATTTTCACTGGCAAGGTGACCTGCTGGCCCTGGGTATCGGCAATGGCCGGCAGGCCGGCGGTGGCCAGGTACTGTGCCCGGATGCGCTGGCTGACGATGGCCTGCTCGACATCGCCATCCTGCCGGCGCCGCAGGAGGTGGTGGGGGCATTGCGCGACCTGGTGGCCGGCGATGGGTTGTTTGTGCGAGCCAGGTTGCCGTGGGTTGAAATCAAGAGCTCGCAGGGCCTGGACATCAACCTCGATGGCGAGCCGTTGCAGGCCGACAGCCTGCGCTTCGAGGCAAGGCCAGCGGCGCTGCGCCTGCACTTGCCGGCCGGGTCGCCGTTGCTCAGTCGTCCAGGCTGATGATTTTTTCGCGCACCGCGTACAGCACCAGGCCTGCCACATCGTGAATCTGCAGGCGTTTCATGATCTGCGAGCGGTGGGTTTCCACGGTTTTTATCGAAAGCCCCAGGCCGCTGGCGATCTCCCGGGTCGATTTGCCCCGCACGATCAGGCGCAGGATTTCCAGTTGGCGGGCAGTCAGGGTGTGGCGCTCACCGCTCGGTTGCTTGCGATGCTGGGTATGCAGCAATGCCTGGTTGATGACCGTGTGCGCGATTGCCGGACTGAGGTAGCGCTCGCCGTTGCGCAGGGCGCACAGGGCCTGCTCCAGTTCGGTGGCGCTGGTGTCCTTGAGCAGGTAGCCATGGGCGCCGCTTTCCAGGGCGCGCATGATCAGGTCCGGGTCGGTGTGCATCGACAGGATCAGCACCTTGCAGGTGCTGCCGCTGGCGCTGAGTTGGGTCAGGGCATCCAGGCCGCTGGTCGAGCGCATGGAGATGTCCAGCAAAACGATATCGGGTGCCAGCGTGCGCACCTGCTCAAGTAACAGATTGCCGTCGTCGGCCTCGCCGACCACGCAGTAGCCAGGGATGTCGGAGACCAGCGCGCGCACCCCGGCGCGTATCAGTGAGTGGTCGTCCACCAGCAGCAATTTACAGGTCATGGGCGGTCAAGGTCCTGGCGCGTTCCCGGGTGCGCGGCGGCCACGGGAACAGGGCTTCGATCTGCGTGCCAAGGCCCGGCTGGCTGGTGATCTGCAGGCGGCCTTGCAAGGCTGTCACGCGTTCCTGCATGCCAGCCAGGCCACGCTGGCCCGACGCGGCCGGGTGCCTGGCGGGGAGAAAACCGCGACCATCGTCCTCGATCTTCAAGGCAAGCCCGGCGGGGCTGCGTTGCAGGCGGATCGACAGGTTGCGCGCCTGGGCATGGCGCAACATGTTGGTCACGGCCTCCTGGGTGATGCGAAACACTGCCATCGCGACGGCTTCGTCAATGCCCCTGAGGCGCTGGTTGCATGCCAGGCTCCAGTGCACGTCGGTGTTTTCCAGCGTGCGCAGCAGGTGCGCGCGAAGGCTGGCTTCGAGCCCAAGGCTGGCCAGTTGCCGCGGGTTGAGCAGGGCGGAGACATCGCGCACGTTGCCAAGGGCGTCGTCGAGCGTGGTGCGCAGGGTATCGCAGTGGCTGTGCAGTTCATCGGGCACCCGCCGTTGCAGCCATTGCAACTGAAGCTTGGCGGCGGTGAGCAGTTGGCCGATGTCGTCATGCAGTTCGCGGCTCAGTTGCTGGCGCTCGCCTTCTTGAACCTTGAGCATGCGCTTGGCCAGTTCTGCCGGGTGCAGGCGGATCGACCCTGCCCCTAGGCTTACCTGCAGGCCCACGCCGAGCATCGCCGCAGCGTGCAGCAGCAACAGGCTGGCTGGCATCGGTTTGCCGGCCATGTACAGCAGCAGGTTGGCGACCACCGAGGCCACGCACAATACTATCGTCGTCCAGCGCAGCAGCGCAGTACGGGAGCAGCAGCGCAGAGGAGTCTTCAAGCGTGGGAACATAAATAGAGAAGCCACTGAAGTGTTGCTGATGGAGGCCTTGCACACGTCTTGCCAGAGGCTTTGGCGCATTACTTTCGAAGTTTTGCCGGGTCACGTCCTCAATCAGCCTTGTTACAGACTGCAGGCATTCGCTGGCGAGCATGGTAACACTTCGCGTGGCGTTGGTCGCTGCTGGGCAACGCTTTGAAACCTCATGGTTTACGGGGTATTCCGGGACGTCCGTCCGATTAGCGCAAGTAGCAAAATGCCATCCGTTATTCGGCTGGCAATCACTTTCAGAGCAACTAGCGGGTTAATGCCAGCGGTATTGCGGCCGACACTTGGGGGAACTTCCAAGTTAGACCATCGTGGGCTTGAACAAGGCCCTTAGTTGCTCTTCGGGTGAGTTAATGCGCAGCGCGAGGGCGCGTGTCGGGGGTAGCGTCTGCGTGTGGGTGAAGGCAGTGGCTGCCCTGTTCTTCGCACGAGGCACACGTTTGCGGTAGCGGTTGTTCCAAAACACTGGCCAATTCAGTAAGCAGCGTGACCTGTTCACCGCTATCAAGGTTCAGCTGCCCGGTGCTGGGGTCTGTCAGCTCCAGTTGCCAGGCCAGCAGAGTCAGGCAGGCATCCGTCGCCGGCAAGGCCCCACGCAGCAGGCGTTGCTGCTGGCAGGCGGGTGCCAGCAGTTGCTGCAGTACGGTGGTGTAGTGGGCAACCTCAACCAATTGCAGGCGGCTGGCACGGCGGGCCAGGGTGTCGAGGGCGGTGTTCAGGCACTTGCAGGCATCTGCATCGTTGTCGATCAGCTCCAGGTGCTGCAGGCACTCCTGGGACTGAGTCAGCAAGACATGCGCATCCCGCAGAAACTCCTGCAGGGCAGCTTCAAACGATAAGGCACTGTCCATCAGGACGCTCCAGCGCTTGGAGCTGCAGCAAGGGGCGGACACGGCGATACGATAGCGAGCAAAAGCCTGACTCCATTCATGCAATGAGAATGGTGTCACATTAATGGCTAATGGATATCGCGAACATCAGGTTGCACCCGATTGCCACTAAGGGTTTCCCTGATGTGCGGCTAGGGTGCAACAAGGTGCAAAGCGGCAGACAGCCACCGTGAAGTGCCCGCAGTAAAGCATGATGGTAAAGTGATATCAATTGCCTCGGCGGCATTTTCCAGCAAGGGTCAAGGTGTGCGTGAATCCGCCGATACAGGGTGAAGAACTCAACTTTTCGACTCAAGCCTGGGGGCTTCCAATGGCTGGCATTCTCGACACGGTAGACCAACGCACGCAATTGGTGGGTGAGAACCGCCTGGAAATTCTGATGTTTCGCCTGGCAGGTCGGCAGCTGTTCGCGATCAACGTGTTCAAGGTGCAGGAGGTGCTGCAACTGCCCAAGCTGACGCTGATGCCGCAGCGCCATGCCTTCGTCTGCGGGGTGGTCAACCTGCGTGGGCAGACCTTGCCGGTGATCGACCTGTCCCAGGCGATTGGCATGCGCCCACTGCAGCCTGGGCCGGACAGCACCATCATCGTGACGGAGTACAACCGCTCGGTGCAGGCCTTCCTGGTGGGTGGCGTGGACCGCATCGTCAACATGAACTGGGAAGCGATCATGCCGCCGCCTACCAGTGCCGGGCGCCAGCATTACCTCACCGCCATCACCAAAGTCGACGAGCAACTGGTCGAAGTGATCGATGTGGAGAAGGTGCTGGCTGAGATCGTGCCCTACAACGCCAAGGTCTCCGGCGAGCGCCTCGCCGACCCGGTGCTGGCCCGCGCCAGAGGGCGTGAAGTGCTGCTGGTGGACGATTCCAGCGTAGCCCTGGCGCAGTTGCGCGACACCCTGTCGCAACTGGGCATGAAGTTGCACGTGGCCAGCGATGGCCTGAAAGCCTTGCGCCTGCTCAAGAGCTGGGCCGATGCCGGTGAGGATGTTTGCGAGAAGCTGCTGATGGTGTTCACCGATGCTGAAATGCCGGAGATGGACGGCTACCGGTTGACCACCGAGATCCGCAGCGATGCCCGCCTGCGTCAGCTCTACGTGGTGCTGCACACCTCGTTGTCGGGCAGTTTCAACGAGTCCATGGTCAAGAAGGTTGGCTGTGACAACTTCTTGTCCAAGTTCCAGCCGGATCGTCTGGTCGAGGTGGTCAAGCAGCGATTGCTGCTGGATTCCGCTACTGCGTGATACCGGGCCCTGCGGGGTATAAGCTTGGCGTTTTGAATGACGCGAGGCGGCAGGGATGTTTCTGAGTGAGTTGTATCGGTACCCGGTGAAGTCGGGGCGGGCGCAAAGCCTGCAGGCGTCACCGGTTGGCCAATTGGGGTTGTTGGGTGACCGTCGCTGGATGGTGGTGGAGGCAGACAATGGCCGCTTTCTCACCCAGCGTGCCTGGCCACAGCTCGGCCAGCTCAGGGCGAGCTACGATGCTGCCGGGCAGTTGTTGCTGGAGGCCCCAGGGCAGGCGCCACTTCGCGTGCCCGTACCGCTTGCAGACGACGACCTGCGGGGGGTGACCCTGTGGCGTGACACCCTGCGGGTACCGGATGCCGGCGACGCGGCAGCGCTGTGGCTGTCGGCGCTGCTTGGCAAGGACGTGCGGCTCGTCTATTGCCCGGAACAGCGGGCGCGTTATCTGCCCAATGGTTATGGCCTCAACAGTGACCGTGCAGCGTTTCCGGATGGTTTTCCGCTGCTGTTGATCGGCCAGGGTTCGTTGGACGAATTGAACCGGCGCATTGGCCGGCCGATGGAGATGCTGCGGTTCAGGCCGAATCTGGTGGTGCAGGGTGCAGAGCCGTTTGCCGAGGATGGCTGGAAGCGGATTCGCATCGGCGCGCTGGAGTTTCGAGTGCTCAAGCCCAGTGTGCGTTGCATTTTCACCACGATCGACCCGTTGACCGGCGAGCGCAGCGCAGACCGCGAGCCGATGACCACGCTCAAGACGTTCCGCGAGAAGGAGGGGGATGTGTTGTTCGGCCAGAACCTGGCCGTGGATGGCAGTGGCGTACTTGAAGTGGGGATGGAAGTCGAGGTCTTGTAGGCGCGGCCTTCCGTTGCGAAAGGGCCGCGCAGCGGCCCCTACACGACCCCGACGCAGCTACATATCGTCGAAGTACCGCTCGTGCCACTCCACCAGCGGCTGCGGCGAGTTGAGCTTCTGCCCGTAGATCACCGAATACGACAGCACGTTCTGCACATACTGACGTGTCTCATCGAAGGGTATCGATTCGACCCAGACATCGAAGCTCAAATGCTTGGCGCCCTTGAGCCACTGGCGTACTCGTCCGGGGCCTGCGTTATAGGCCGCAGAAGCCAGTACCCGGTTGCCATTGAACTGGCTGTGTACCTGGCTCAGGTACGCGGCCCCCAACTGGATGTTCTTGTCCGGGTTGAACACCTGCGCAGGCGAGGCCAGCGGGATGCTGAACTTGCGCGCGGTTTCCTTGGCAGTGGCCGGCATCAGTTGCATGAGGCCGCTGGCGCCCACGCTGGAGCGTGCATCTTCCATGAAGGCGCTTTCCTGGCGGGTGATGGCGAACACCCAGCTCGAATGCAGCCCACGGACCTTGGCCTCGCGCACCAGGGTGTCGCGGTGGGCCATCGGGAAGCGGATATCCAGGTCATCCCAGTACTTCGCCTGGCTGATGGTGCGGATGGCCGGGAAGTACCAGCGCAGGTCGTAGGCCAGGCGTGCCTGGGCGACCATCTCGTCGCGGTTGAAGTGGCGGCTGACGTGGTACCACTCGCGGCGCCCATCGACGATCTGCCCGCGGGCATGGAATTCCAGCGCGCGCTGGATGCCCGGGGTGTTGCGCACCTTGCTGACCAGTTGCGGGCTCAGTACCAGTGGCTTGTTGTTCAACTGGTAGGGGGTCTGCGCCCGGTCGGCTGCAAGGAACCCATAGAAATCACGCTCGCGCGCCACGGTCTTGTACAGCAGGGTGACCTGCGGGTTGTTCGGCTGGGCCAGCTCAAGGCTGCGGGCTTGCCAGTACTTCCAGCGGCTACTGCTGGCCAGGTCCTGGGGCAGGCGTTTGGTCAGCTCGTAGGCATCCTCCCAGCGGCCCAGGCGCAGCAGCAGGCGCAGGCGCCATTCGCTGACGGTGTTGTCACGCAGCTCGGGGTCGTAGCGGGTCATCAGGTCGAGCGCGCGAGGGTCGTAACGGCGCGCCAGGGTCAGGCCGATTTCGCGGGCGATGGCGACTTTTTCATCGCGCGAGAAGTGCATGCGCTGGGCGTAGTCGTCGAGCAGCGCCATGGCCCGCTCCGGGTTCTGCCGGGCCAGGCGGCGCAGGCCGAGGCTGACCACGTCGGACATGGCTTCGTTGACCGGGCTGAAGCGCGATGGCTGGTTGAGCAGCTCGGGCTTTTGCGCCACGTCGATCAGCAGACGCCCTTGTGGGCCGAGGGTGGTCAAGGTCTTGACCAGGTTGTTGGCCAGGCCGTAGTTGCGTGCCTGTGCCGCCAGTTTGGCGCGGTTCCAGCGCTTGGCCTCGGTCAGTTGGCCTTCGGCGGCCCACATGCCGAACAGGGTGTCACAGGCCGCCGGTTGCGACTTGCCGACGTTCCACAGCTTGTCGGCCGTGGCATAGCCTTCGGCGCGCAGGCCGTGGCTCAACTGGTACTGGCCGTTGAGGCAGTCCAGTTCGGTGAAATTGAGTTTGGGGTCGTAGTACTTGACGAAAGTATTCCATTCGCCGCGCTCGGCCAGCCAGCGCAACCAGCGCAGTTTCATCCAGTTGGACTGGGGCAGGTCGCCATGCTTGGCCAGGAACCCTTCGATCTCCTCGTTGCTGGCGCTTTTCAGGCGCGCGGTCAGCTCGTCGTACGTGAGGTAAGGCGTCAGCGGGTAGTCGCGCAACTGTTGGGCATAGCGCAGGTAAGGGCCTTTGTCGCCCTTGGCCAGGGCGCGCTTGGCCTCGTCGTAGTACTGGCGTTGTTGAGTGAGGTCGAGGGCCTGCGCCGCGCTGGCGGTGGCGGCGGTAAGCAGCAGGCAGGATGCAATCTGTAACAGGCGGCTGCGCATGATACGTCCGGGCAGTTGAACCATGGGGAAGTGACGGCGAAGCCAGCACTGTTGGAAGCTATGGCCTTAGCTTAGCCGTTTGCCGGCGGCAGATGAAAGCACAGTGCTTGTATCAAGACATTAAGTTCGACCAGATGTCGTAAAGCCCTCGCAGGGTGGTCAACTTAATGCCCTCGGGCCCCAAGTCAGGTAGAATGCGCGCCCGATTTCTGGAGACCAATATGACCCTGCTCAAATTCAGCGATGTGTCCCTCGCATTCGGCGCCATGCCGCTGCTGGACAAAGTGTCCTGGCAGATCGCTCGTGGTGAGCGGGTGTGCATCATCGGCCGCAACGGCACCGGCAAGTCGAGCATGATGCGCCTGGTCAAGGGCGAACAGAAGGGCGACGACGGTGAGATCTGGCGCGCCCCGGGCCTGAAAATCGGCGAGCTGCCGCAAGAGTTGCCGCTGGCCGACGAGCGCAGCGTGTTCGATGTGGTGGCCGAGGGCCTTGACGGCGTGGGTGCGCTGCTGGCCGAGTTCCACCACCTGAGCCAGAACATCCAGGGCGACGAAGACCTGGAAAAACTCATGCACGTTCAGCACGAACTCGAAGCCCGTGACGGCTGGCGCCTGCAGCAAGTGGTGGATAGCACCCTGAGCCGCCTGCAACTGCCCGCCGACAAGACCCTGGCCGAGCTGTCCGGTGGCTGGCGTCGCCGTGTGCTGCTGGCCCAGGCGCTGGTGTCCGAGCCTGACCTGCTGCTGCTCGATGAACCGACCAACCACCTGGACATCGGTGCGATCGCCTGGCTTGAAGAGGCGCTGCGCGGGTTCAATGGTGCGGTGCTGTTCATTACCCACGACCGCTCCTTCCTGCAAAACCTCGCGACCCGCATCCTCGAACTGGACCGCGGTGGCCTGATCGACTGGAACGGCGACTACGCCAGCTTCCTGGTGCACAAGGAAGCCGCGCTGGCCGCGGAAGAAACCGCCAACGCGCTGTTCGACAAGCGCCTGGCCCAGGAAGAAGTGTGGATCCGCCAGGGCATCAAGGCCCGCCGTACCCGCAACGAAGGGCGTGTGCGTGCCCTCAAGGCCTTGCGCGTCGAACGCGGCGAGCGCCGTGAGCGTCAGGGCAAGGCGAACATCCAGATCGAAGCGGCCGACAAGTCCGGCAAGCAGGTCATGGTGCTGGAGAACGTCAGCTTCGCCCATGCCGAAGGCCCGATGCTGGTCAAGGACTTCTCCATGGTCCTGCAGCGCCAGGATCGCATTGGCCTGCTGGGTGCCAACGGTACCGGCAAGACCACCTTGCTCAAACTGATGCTCGGCGACCTGGAGCCTACCTCGGGCAAGGTCGAGCGTGGCACCAAGCTGGAAGTGGCGTATTTCGACCAGATGCGTCATCAGCTCGATCTGGAAAAAACCGTGATCGACAACCTGGCCGAAGGCCGTGATTTCATCGAGATCGATGGCCAGAACCGCCACGTGCTGAGCTACCTGGGCGACTTCCTGTTCAGCCCCCAGCGTGCCCGGACCCCGGTCAAGGCGCTGTCGGGTGGCGAGCGTGCACGTTTGCTGCTGGCCAAGCTGTTCAGCAAGCCGGCCAACCTGCTGGTGCTCGACGAACCGACCAACGACCTGGACGTGGAAACCCTCGAACTGCTGGAAGAGGTGCTGGCCAACTACAAGGGCACGGTGCTGATGGTCAGCCACGACCGGGCCTTCCTCGACAACGTCGTCACCAGCACCCTGGTGTTCGAAGGTGGGGGCAAGGTACGCGAGTATGTCGGCGGCTATGAGGACTGGATCCGTCAGGGCGGTTCGCCCAAGCTGCTGGGGGTAACCGAGAGCAAAGGCGGCAAGTCCGAACTCAACAGCGCGGTGGTTGAGAAGCAGGAAGTGCAAGCGGCACCGGCGCCGGTGGCGGCTGCTGCCGATGCCTCGAAGAAGAAGCTCAGCTACAAGCTGCAGCGTGAGCTGGAGATGCTGCCTGGGCAAATCGACGAGGTCGAACAGCGCATGGCGGCGGCCCAGGAAGAGGTCAATGCACCAGGTTTCTATCAGCGGTCGATCGAAGAGACCACCGCGGTGCTGGCCAAGATCGAGCAGTTGCAGGCAGAGCTGGATGTGCTGGTAGAGCGCTGGGCCGAGCTGGAAGGGTGATCAGCTTTTGATCTGCACTGGCTTCTTCGCGGGTAAACCCGCGAAGAAGCTGGCACAGGTCAACTCATTCCTTCTTCAGCAAGCGCACTGCCAGCACATCGCAGGGTGCGCCGTGCAGTACATCGTTGGCGGTGGAGCCCAGCAGCAACGCCAGGCCATGCCGGCCATGGCTGCCCACGACGATCAGGTCGCACTTCTGGTCCTTGGCCAGTTGGTGGATTTCCTGGCGTGGCTGGCCGTAGGTCAGGTGCGAATCGCCGCGCTTGATGTCCGGGTACTTGTTGAACAGGCGGTCCATGCGCTCTTTGGCCTGGTCGAACTGCTGTTGTTGCAGTTGCGACAGGTCCATGGGGACGTCACCGCCAAAAGCCATGGCCATGGGTTCGACGATGTGCACCAGCGAGACCTTGGCGTTGTACGGCGCTGCCAGCGCCATGGCACGCTTGATCACCGGGTCGCATTCCTCGGTCAGGTCGACGGCAACCAGAAGATGTTCGTAGGACATGAGCGGTACTCCTGACAATCGCGATAGAAGAAGTATGGTCGCTTTCGGGCGGGTCTTCCGTGAAAAATGGCTAACCAGCTCATTTGCAACGCTTTATGGGGTCTACTGATATGACGGTATTGCTGGTGGTGTCAATCCTTGCGCTGATTCTCAGCCCGCTTTCCTGGTTGCGCACGTCGCGCAAGCAGAGCGAGCAGATGAACCTGCGCCTGGAAGCGCGGCGCATGGGGCTGGCCATGCAGCTGGCGCCCCAGCAGTGGCCGCACTGGCTGGAAAAGGAGCCGCCAAGCCCCTGCCCGCAGTACCATCGCGCACGGCGCCGGGGGCGTGAGGACAGCTTCTGTTACTGGCAGGTCACGCCGGGCGTGTGGTGGAACCAGTGGCGCGAGCCGTGTGAGGACCCGCGCCTTGCCGAGGCCTTTGCGCGCTTGCCCGCCAGCGTCTACAAGGTCGAAGCCGACCCGCGCATGATCGCCTTGTACTGGACCGAGCGAGGCGATAAATCTGTATTGCAGGATATTGCCCAGGTCTTCGAAACGCTCGCCTGACACATGGCTTAACGACAAAGCGGCGGCTTGGCAGAGCCCCTGAAGGGGTGGGGTGCCAAGTCGCCGCTTTGCGTTCTGCTGCGCAGAAAAGGCCAGGCAGGCCGGGAATGCTTGAAGCCATTGGCATTGTAGTCGGCTGCCAGTGAAATGCCGGAAAAATCTTCCCCTCGCAGGGTCACGCCCTCCTCCTCGTGGTCAATCGCTGACATGAATGCCCCGTGATCACTGACGTCATGCTTTGTACCCAGACGCTACAAAATGACCGGAAAGTCGTGTTTTCACTCTGTGCGTGAGCATTTGACAACGCTGATCTTTTCGGAGAATGTGTGCACACCCAAATCAAACGGGCGTATGAATTGAGCGTTTGTATGTCACACGGCTCGTTCATAGTCCCGACTAGCGCGCTGACGGGTGTGCCTGGGGCAGGGCCACATGGCCTGCCTGGGCAGCAGCGACCGGCGTGTACAGTTAGCTTCCATATCGTGGAGATCAGTTGATGATTTACGAAGGTAAAGCCATCACGGTTAAGGCTCTTGAAAGTGGCATCGTCGAACTCAAGTTCGACCTCAAGGGTGAGTCCGTCAACAAATTCAACCGCCTGACCCTGAACGAGCTTCGCCAAGCCGTCGATGCCATCAAGGCCGACGCTTCGGTCAAAGGCGTAATCGTCAGCAGTGGCAAGGACGTGTTCATCGTCGGCGCCGACATCACCGAGTTCGTCGACAACTTCAAGCTGCCCGAGGCCGAACTGGTCGCTGGCAACCTGGAAGCCAACCGCATCTTCAACGCCTTCGAAGACCTCGAAGTGCCGACCGTAGCCGCCATCAACGGCATCGCCCTGGGCGGCGGCCTGGAAATGTGCCTGGCGGCCGACTACCGGGTCATGTCCAGCAGCGCCAAGATTGGCCTGCCTGAAGTCAAACTGGGTATCTACCCAGGCTTTGGCGGTACTGTGCGCCTGCCACGCCTGATCGGCTCGGACAACGCTGTCGAGTGGATTGCGGCCGGCAAGGAAAACCGCGCCGAAGACGCCCTGAAAGTAGGCGCCGTCGATGCCGTGGTCGCCCCGGAGATGCTGCAGGCTGGTGCCCTTGACCTGATCAAGCGCGCCATCAGCGGCGAGCTGGACTACAAGGCCAAGCGCCAGCCGAAACTGGAAAAACTCAAGCTCAATGCCATCGAGCAGATGATGGCGTTCGAGACGGCCAAGGGCTTCGTTGCCGGCCAGGCTGGGCCGAACTACCCAGCGCCGGTCGAAGCGATCAAGAGCATTCAGAAAGCCGCCAACTTCGGCCGTGACAAGGCCCTGGAAATCGAGGCCGCTGGCTTTGCCAAGCTGGCCAAGACCTCGGTTGCCGAGAGCCTGATCGGCCTGTTCCTGAATGACCAGGAGCTCAAGCGCAAGGCCAAGGCCCATGACGAAATCGCCCACGACGTGAAGCAGGCTGCCGTGCTCGGCGCCGGCATCATGGGTGGCGGTATCGCCTACCAGTCGGCGGTCAAGGGCACGCCGATTCTGATGAAGGACATCCGCGAGGACGCCATCCAGCTGGGCTTGAATGAAGCCTCCAAGCTGCTGGGCAATCGCGTCGAGAAGGGCCGCCTGACCCCGGCGAAGATGGCTGAAGCACTCAATGCCATCCGTCCGACCCTGTCCTACGGTGATTTCGCCAACGTCGATATCGTCGTCGAGGCCGTGGTCGAGAACCCTAAGGTCAAGCAAGCTGTGCTGGCAGAAGTCGAAGGCCAGGTGAAAGAGGATGCCATCCTCGCGTCCAACACCTCGACCATCTCCATCAACCTGCTGGCCAAGGCGCTCAAGCGCCCCGAGAACTTCGTCGGCATGCACTTCTTCAACCCGGTGCACATGATGCCGCTGGTCGAAGTGATTCGTGGCGAGAAGTCCAGTGATGTGGCGGTTGCCACCACCGTGGCCTACGCCAAGAAGATGGGCAAGAACCCGATCGTGGTCAACGACTGCCCGGGCTTTTTGGTCAACCGCGTGCTGTTCCCGTACTTCGGCGGCTTCGCCAAGCTGGTCAGTGCAGGGGTCGACTTCGTGCGCATCGACAAGGTCATGGAGCGCTTCGGCTGGCCCATGGGCCCTGCATACCTGATGGACGTGGTCGGCATCGACACCGGCCACCATGGCCGCGACGTCATGGCCGAGGGCTTCCCGGACCGCATGAAAGACGAGCGCCGCTCGGCGATAGACGCCCTGTACGAGGCCAACCGCCTGGGCCAGAAGAACGGCAAAGGCTTCTACGCCTACGAGACCGACAAGCGCGGCAAGCCGAAGAAGGTGTTCGATGCCGCCGTGCTCGACGTGCTCAAGCCGATCGTGTTCGAGCAACGTGAAGTCAGCGACGACGACATCATCAACTGGATGATGGTCCCGCTGTGCCTGGAGACCGTGCGCTGCCTGGAAGACGGCATTGTCGAGACCGCCGCCGAAGCTGACATGGGTCTGGTCTACGGCATTGGCTTCCCTCCGTTCCGCGGTGGTGCGCTGCGCTACATCGACTCGATTGGTGTCGCCGAATTCGTCGCCCTGGCCGATCAGTACGCCGACCTGGGGCCGCTGTACCACCCGACCGCGAAGCTGCGCGAAATGGCCAAGAGCGGCCAGCGTTTCTTCAACTGAGCGGCCAACGCAAGAGTAGAGCGAGAGATTTGATATGAGCCTCAATCCAAGAGACGTGGTGATTGTCGACTTCGGTCGCACACCAATGGGCCGCTCCAAGGGTGGCATGCACCGCAACACGCGCGCCGAAGACATGTCCGCGCACCTGATCACCAAGCTGCTGGAACGCAACGGCAAGGTCGACCCTAAAGAGGTCGAGGATGTGATCTGGGGCTGCGTCAACCAGACCCTGGAGCAGGGCTGGAACGTCGCCCGCATGGCCTCGCTGATGACCCCGATCCCGCATACGTCGGCGGCGCAGACCGTCAGCCGTCTGTGCGGGTCGTCGATGAGTGCGCTGCACACCGCTGCCCAGGCAATCATGACTGGCAATGGCGATGTGTTCGTGGTCGGGGGTGTCGAGCACATGGGCCACGTCAGCATGATGCATGGCGTCGACCCCAACCCGCACCTGTCCTTGCATGCCGCCAAGGCTTCCGGAATGATGGGCCTGACTGCAGAGATGCTCGGCAAAATGCATGGCATCAGCCGCGAACAGCAAGATCTGTTCGGCCTGCGTTCGCACCAGTTCGCCCACAAGGCGACGGTCGAAGGCAAGTTCAAGGACGAGATCATCCCGATGCAGGGCTATGACGAGAACGGCTTCCTGAAGGTCTTCGATTTCGACGAGACCATTCGCCCGGAAACCACCCTCGAAGGGCTGGCGTCGCTCAAGCCTGCGTTCAACCCCAAAGGTGGCACCGTTACCGCCGGTACTTCGTCGCAGATTACCGACGGCGCTTCGTGCATGATCGTCATGTCTGGCCAGCGTGCCATGGACCTGGGTATCCAGCCATTGGCGGTGCTTCGCTCGATGGCCGTGGCCGGTGTCGACCCGGCGATCATGGGCTACGGCCCGGTGCCGGCGACCCAGAAAGCCCTCAAGCGCGCCGGCCTGACCATGGCCGATATCGACTTCATCGAGCTCAACGAAGCCTTCGCTGCACAGGCCCTGCCAGTGCTCAAAGATTTGAAAGTGCTCGACAAGATGGATGAGAAGGTTAACCTGCACGGCGGCGCCATTGCTTTGGGCCACCCGTTCGGTTGCTCTGGGGCACGGATTTCCGGCACCCTGCTCAACGTCATGAAGCAGAATGGCGGTACTCTGGGGGTCGCTACCATGTGCGTCGGCCTCGGCCAGGGCATCACCACTGTCTTCGAACGCGTCTGATCGCGTTGCGGGACAGCAGCCGGGGCCATGTGCCCCGGTTTTTGTTTTTTACAAGATTTGTTCAAGAGGGTGAGTAGCATGCAGATACAGCCAGGCGTATACCGGCACTACAAGGGGCCTGAGTACCGTGTCTTCAGTGTTGCGCAGCACTCCGAGAGCGAAGAGTGGATGGTGTTCTACCAATGCCTGTATGGTGATTACGGGTTCTGGGTACGCCCCCTTTCGATGTTCCAGGAGTCCGTCGAGGTTGACGGCGAGCAGGTGCCACGCTTTGCTTTGGTCAAGGCCGAAGAGGGGCTGCCAGGGTTGCTTGGCAAGTCGCACGTGTGAACGACCGCGCTTGACCTCACTCTTTTGCCACTATATATAGCGGTGCCGCGTCTGGCACCTGACGCGTTTTTCATCTTTCAGATTCAGGAATACTCCGATCCATGGGCAAATCGCTGGTCATTGTGGAATCCCCGGCCAAGGCCAAGACCATCAACAAGTACCTGGGCAACCAGTACGTGGTGAAGTCGAGTATCGGCCATATCCGAGACCTCCCCACCAGCGGTTCGGCCAGCGCTAGCAAAGAGCCGGCCGCCAAGCGTGGCAAGGCTGCGGGTGAGGCGCCGGCCCTTTCGCCGAAAGAAAAGGCACGCCGCCAACTGGTGGCGCGCATGGGGGTCGACCCCGATCACGGCTGGAAGGCCAAGTACGAGATCCTGCCTGGCAAGGAAAAGGTGATCGAAGAACTGCGCCGCCTGGCCAAGGACGCCGACACCATCTATCTCGCAACCGACTTGGACCGCGAAGGGGAGGCCATCGCATGGCACCTGCGCGAAGCCATCGGTGGTGACGACAGCCGCTACAAGCGCGTGGTGTTCAACGAAATTACCAAGAAGGCCATCCAGGAGGCCTTCTCGCAACCGGGCGAGCTGGACATCGACCGCGTCAATGCCCAGCAGGCGCGACGCTTCCTCGATCGCGTGGTTGGCTACATGGTTTCGCCGCTGTTGTGGGCCAAGATTGCCCGTGGCTTGTCGGCCGGCCGGGTCCAGTCGGTAGCGGTGAAGCTGGTGGTCGAGCGCGAACGCGAGATCCGCGCCTTCATCCCCGAAGAGTACTGGGAGATCCACGCCGACCTCGGCACCGCCAAGAACGCCAAGGTGCGTTTCGAAGTGGCGCGCGAGAAGGGTGAGGCGTTCAAGCCGCTGAATGAAGCACAGACCATGGCTGCGTTGGAGAAGCTCAAGGCTTCCAGCTACAGCGTGGTCAAGCGAGAAGACCGCCCGACCAGCAGCAAGCCGTCGGCGCCGTTCATTACCTCCACCTTGCAGCAGGCGGCGAGCAATCGCCTGGGCTTCGGGGTGAAGAAAACCATGATGATGGCCCAGCGTCTGTACGAAGCCGGCTACATCACTTATATGCGTACCGACTCGACCAACCTGTCGGCTGATGCCCTGGACATGGCGCGTGGCTACATCGAGCGCGAGTTCGGCAAGCAGTACCTGCCGGAAAACCCGCTGGTGTATAGCAGCAAGGAAGGGGCTCAGGAGGCGCACGAAGCGATTCGTCCTTCCGACGTCAACACCCACCCGACCAAGCTCAGTGGCATGGAGCGCGACGCAGAGCGCCTGTACGAGTTGATCTGGCGCCAGTTCCTGGCCTGCCAGATGCCGCCGGCGCAGTACCTGTCCACCAGCGTCACTGTAGCCGCTGGCGACTTCGAGCTGCGTGCCAAGGGCCGTATCCTCAAGTTCGACGGTTACACCCGTGTGCTGCCGCAACAGAGCAAGCCTGGCGAAGACGACGTACTGCCGGAGATGGTCCAGGGTGAAGCGCTCCAGCTGATCCAGATCGACCCGAGCCAGCACTTCACCAAGCCACCGGCGCGGTTCACCGAAGCCAGCCTGGTCAAGGAAATGGAAAAGCGCGGCATCGGCCGCCCGTCGACCTACGCCGCGATCATCTCGACCATCCAGGACCGTGGCTATGTGACCCTGCACAACCGCCGCTTCTACTCCGAGAAGATGGGCGACATCGTCACCGAGCGCCTGTCCGAGAGCTTCGCCAACCTGATGGACTACGGCTTCACCGCCGGCATGGAAGAAAACCTCGACGACGTGGCCCAGGGCGAGCGTGACTGGAAGAACGTGCTCGACGAGTTCTACGGCGACTTCAGCAAAAAACTGCAGACAGCCGAGTCGGCCGAAAACGGCATGCGTGCCAACCAGCCGACCATGACCAACATTGCCTGCAAGGAATGTGGTCGCCCAATGATGATTCGCACCGCCTCGACGGGCGTGTTCCTTGGCTGCTCGGGCTACACCCTGCCGCCCAAGGAGCGTTGCAAGGCAACCGTCAACCTGGTGCCGGGTGACGAAATTGCAGCGGACGATGAAGGCGAGTCGGAATCCCGTGTTCTCTTGGGCAAGCACCGCTGCCCGATCTGCGCCACGGCGATGGACGCTTACCTGCTGGACGAGAAGCACAAGCTGCACATCTGCGGTAACAACCCGGACTGTGTGGGCTACGAGATCGAAGAGGGTAGCTACCGCATCAAGGGCTACGAAGGGCCGAGCCTGGAGTGCGACAAGTGTGGCAGCGAGATGCAGCTCAAGACCGGCCGCTTCGGCAAGTTCTTCGGTTGCACCAACCCTGCGTGCAAGAACACCCGTAAGCTGCTCAAGAGCGGTGAGGCGGCGCCACCGAAGATGGACAAGGTGGACATGCCGGAGCTCAAGTGCGAGAAGGTCGATGACACCTACGTGTTGCGTGACGGTGCTTCGGGGTTGTTCCTGGCGGCCAGCCAGTTCCCGAAAAACCGCGAGACACGTGCACCACTGGTGTTGGAGATTGTCCCGCACAAGCATGAGATCGATCCGAAGTACCACTTCCTCTGCGATGCACCGCAGAAAGACCCGGAAGGGCGTCCAGCGGTAATTCGCTACAGCCGCAAGACCAAGGAGCAGTATGTGCAGTCCGAGGTCGATGGCAAGCCGACCGGCTGGAAGGCGTTCTACGACGGTAATGCGTGGAAGGTTGAAGACAAACGCTGATTGGCGTTGAACTGGGGGCCGCTTTGCGGCCCCCAGTCATTTCAGGGACATTCAGCTTGCGGCCGGGCAGGGCTTGCCGGAAACTGGCTGCAATCGTTCTGCATCTCAGGGGAGGGCATTGAAATGGCCCAGGAACTCTACACCCGCACCAATCAGAAGCTGTTCTTCGCAGGCCTCGCACTCGAGTCCATGGCCAAGGCCGAACAGGGCCAGGCCATGAACGCCCAGGGCCTGGTCCAGGCCGAACGCGAATCGGCACTGTTCCACCTGTACGGTGCTCTGCTGGGGCTGTGCCATGAGATCGGCGGTTTCTACCGCTTGCCGGCAGGGGCTAATGTCGAGCAGCTGCTGGCTGGCGATGCTTTCAATGAGATTGCTATCCCGGAGGTGGCCGAGCTGCTGGAATTGTCCCGCCAGCGGGAAACCTGGCTGGCGCAAATGCTCAGTGCTTATGCCGATCTGTTCCGACCACCGGTCGCGAAAAAAACGCCTAAAACCGATGTCACCCAGCCGTTGATCCAGGCCGTCAATCTCGATGAGCCCGAGCAACCCGCGCTGTCGCGTGAAGAATTGGAAAGCTGGCGCAGCAACCTCAAAAGCTTGGTGAGACGTTTCCGTGACGCGTTGAGTGAGTGCTGATAGCCGCTGCGGCTGGTACAATGCTGGCCTTTCGTGGAGAACAGCCTTTTATGTCTACGTCTTTTCTGGAAATTGTCGAGTTGCCTGATGGCCGGATCGAACTGCGTCGTGCGGAGGATGAGGGCTCTCTGGTAACCCTGGATTTCTCGGAAGACGCCAAGGTGTTCCTGCAGGGTCAGCATGTGGAAGTGGCCAAGGCCATGCTCAGTGTGGGCGTGCAGATGGCAGGTCGCCTGATGGACGGCGAGCTCGAACGCGAAGAAGGCCCTCGCGTTCTGCATTGATCGGCGTGCAGGGTATCAGCGGTTTCTGAGTGACAGGCAAAGCCTGAACATCAGCCGAGGCGGATGTTCAGGCTTTGTGCGTTTCCGGCACTGGCTGAGCGAAGCAGCAGTTGACGCGCGCTGGCATTGACGCTGCCAAGCCAGCTGACCACGGTGTGGCTGCGGCCCAGGCGCAGCGCTTCGCAAGTGAGTTGCAGTGGGCTCTGATTGCCACGAGGGTGCAGCAGCAGGATGCGTTCGCGGTTGAGGCCGGCATCGCGCAACCAGGCCTGGGTCAGGCTTGCGGGTGGGGCGATCAGGGTCAACCAGCGGGCATCGTCCTCTTCGCTCAGTTCGCGCAGCACCGGGGCCAACAGGCTCTGGCAGTGCCCGGCAGCGCCGCGCAGCGACAGCTCGCTGAACAGATCGGGCTGGCTGATCTTGCGCGCCTGCTCACTGGCTTTCAGGCCGGGCAGGATGGGCTGGGCTAGAAATGCTTCGAACAGTGGCAACTGGGCTTGCTCGGGTGCGTGAATGAACTGCTGCATGGCGCCTCCTGGATCAGCGGCGTATGACGCCGACGCTCAAGCCCTCGATCACCAGTTCCTGTTCTTTCAGGTCGACTTCGATGGGGGCGAATTCGGGGTTTTCGGCAAGCAGCCAGACCTTGGTGCCTTCGCGCTTGAAGCGCTTGACGGTCACCTCGTCACCGATGCGGGCGACGACGATCTGGCCATTGCGGGCTTCGCGGCAGGTGTGCACTGCCAGCAGGTCGCCGTCGAAGATGCCGACATCCTTCATGCTCATGCCGTGTACGCGAAGCAGATAGTCGGCGTGAGGGTGGAAGAAGCTCGGGTTGATGTTGCAAGATTGCTCGATGTGCTGCTCGGCGAGGATCGGTGCGCCGGCTGCGACCCGGCCAATGATCGGCAGGCCGTTCTCTTCGGCCTTGGTTTCAAGGCCCGGGATACGGATGCCGCGGGATGCGCCCGGGGTCATCTCGATGGCGCCTTTGCGGGCAAGGGCCTTGAGGTGCTCTTCGGCGGCGTTGGGCGATTTGAAGCCCAGCTCCTGAGCGATTTCAGCGCGCGTCGGAGGGAAACCGTTGTCTTCAAGGCAACGTTTGATGAACGCGAGAATTTCGGCTTGGCGTGGCGTCAGTTTCAACATGGTGAGCGCTCTGTCTTTTTATACAGTGACTGGGATTATATACAGTACTGGATGAGCTGCAAGCGCCAAGCAGCAACAAAAAGTGCCGCGCGGGCCAACTTGTCGCTTGCAGCGTGTAAAGGGGCGCTTTTAAATGGCGACCGCCCGGTCACCGAGCCTTGACAGAAGCAGGACTGAAACGTATGTTTCAAACACCTGTTTGTCTGGCGGAATAATCATGGCCCAATCGGAAACCGTTGAACGCATTCTCGATGCTGCCGAGCAGTTGTTCGCGGAAAGAGGGTTTGCAGAAACGTCGTTGCGGCTGATTACCAGCAAGGCCGGGGTGAACCTGGCAGCGGTCAACTATCACTTCGGTTCCAAGAAGGCCCTGATCCAGGCGGTGTTCTCGCGCTTCCTTGGGCCGTTCTGTGCCAGCCTCGAGCGTGAGCTGGAGCGTCGTCAGGCGCGCCCGGAGCAAAAGCCCAGTCTCGAAGAGCTGTTGGAAATGCTCGTCGAGCAGGCCCTGGCCGTGCAGCCGCGCAGCAATAACGACCTGTCCATCTTCATGCGCCTGTTGGGGCTGGCTTTCAGTCAGAGCCAGGGGCACTTGCGCCGCTACCTGGAAGACATGTACGGCAAGGTGTTCCGCCGCTACATGCTGCTGGTCAACGAGGCTGCACCACGGGTGCCGCCGCTGGAGCTGTTCTGGCGCGTGCATTTCATGCTCGGCGCCGCCGCGTTCAGCATGTCCGGCATCAAGGCCCTGCGTGCCATCGCCGAGACCGATTTCGGCATCAATACCTCGATCGAACAGGTCATGCGCCTGATGGTGCCATTCCTGGCTGCGGGCATGCGCGCCGACAGCGGGGTTACCGACGAAGCGATGGCAGCGGCCCAGCTGCGCCCACGCAGCAAGACCAGCACCAGCGCCACCACCGCCAAGGCCTGAAGGCTGGGCGGGGCAGGGCGCTTCGGCTAAGCTAGCGCCCATGCCCGATCTCGATTTTTTGCACATATCCCTTGCCGACCAGTGCCTCTATGGGTTCACCCAGGGGCGGCTGTGCGTGCGCATGGTGGTTTCTACGGCGCGCAACGGCGCTGGCGAGCGCAACGGTTCGGGCTGCACCCCGCGCGGGCTGCATCAGGTGCGGGCAAAAATTGGCGCGGGCCTGCCGCTGAACGCAGTGTTGCGCGGGCGGCGCTGGACCGGCGAAGTCTGGTCGCCCGAGCTGCAGGCGCAGTTCCCCGGGCGTGACTGGGTGCTCACCCGCATACTCTGGCTCAGTGGCTGCGAGCCGGGCGTCAACCGCCTGGGTGCGGTCGACACGTTCCGGCGCTATATCTACCTGCATGGCACCCCGCTGAGCGAACCTTTGGGCGTGCCGCTGTCCCATGGCTGCATTCGCCTGCACAACACCGATTTGCTTGCCCTGTTCGACCGGGTGCCGGCCCATTGCCGCGTGCGCATCGAACAGGCGGCTTGCCCCCAGTGGGCTTCTTTAAGTCTTCAATAAAGGATTTCCCATGACCGTCAGCCTGCAAGGCTCCCTGATGGTGGACATCGCCGGTAAATGGCTGACCGCCGAAGACCGTCACCTGCTGCGCCAGCCTGAAGTGGCCGGCTTGATCATTTTTGCCCGCAACATCGACAGCCCGCGCCAGGTGCGCGAACTGTGTGCGTCGATCCGCGCGATTCGCCCTGAGTTGATCCTGGCGGTCGACCAGGAGGGGGGTCGGGTACAGCGGCTGCGCCAAGGTTTCGTGCGCCTGCCGGCCATGCGTGCGCTGGCCGACAACGACAACGCCGAGTACCTGGCGGAACAATGCGGCTGGTTGATGGCCACCGAGGTGTTGGCTGTAGGCCTGGACCTGAGCTTTGCGCCGGTGCTGGACCTGGATCACCAGCGCAGCGCCGTGGTCGGCAGCCGCGCCTTCGAAGGTAACCCGCAGCGTGCCACGCAGTTGGCGGCGGCCTTTATCCGTGGCATGAACGCTGCGGGCATGGCAGCCTGTGGCAAGCATTTCCCGGGGCATGGTTGGGCCGAGGCCGATTCCCATGTGGCCATCCCCACTGACGAGCGCAGCCTTGAGCAGTTGCGCCAGGCGGACCTGGTGCCGTTCACCCGGCTCAGCGGGCAACTGGCGGCGGTAATGCCGGCGCACGTGATCTATCCGCAGGTCGACAACCAGCCGGCGGGCTTCTCGCGGCGTTGGTTGCAGGGCATCCTGCGGGGCGAGTTGGGCTTTGACGGGGTGATTTTCAGTGACGACCTGTCCATGGCCGGTGCGCACGTGGTCGGGGATGCCGCCAACCGGATCGAGGCGGCCTTGAGCGCCGGTTGCGACATGGGCCTGGTGTGCAATGACCGGGCGGCGGCGGAGCTGGCATTGAGTGCGGCGCAGCGGCTCAAGGTCAAGCCTTCGCCGCGCATTGCGCGGATGCAGGGGCAGGGCTTTGCACGTACCGATTACCGCCAGCAGCCGCGTTGGCTGGAGGCGTTGGGGGCCTTGAAAGAGGCGCAGTTGATCGACTGAGTTTGGCCAAGAGGCGTATGTCTTGAGGCTTGAGGTGTGTTGGGGATCGAGCGCCGCCCGCGCGGCGCTCGATTCTGAAGGCGCCGTAAACCCCAAGCGGACGCCGTAAGCTCAGGGCCCGCGCTTGCCAGGCAGCGGCGCGAACAGCGCTTCGATCTCCTCATCCCCCAGCCGCCACTGCCCTGCCTGCCCACCATCGAGCAGGCTCGAGGCCAGTGCCGCCTTCTCCTGTTGCAACAACTGGATTTTCTCTTCCACAGTGCCGCGGGTGATCAGCTTGAACACGAACACCGGCTTGTCCTGGCCAATGCGGTAAGCGCGGTCGGTGGCCTGGTTCTCGCTTGCCGGGTTCCACCAGGGGTCGAAGTGGATCACCGTGTCTGCAGCCGTCAGGTTCAGCCCGGTGCCACCTGCCTTGAGGCTGATCAGAAACACCTCGCTGTCCCCCTGCTGGAATGCCTGCACCGGTGTGCGGCGGTCACGGGTGTCGCCGGTCAGCAGGCTGTAACGGACTTTGCGCTTCTGCAGTTCCTGCTCGATCAGTGCCAACATCGAGGTGAACTGGGAGAACAACAATACCCGGCGGCCTTCACTGAGCAGCTCTTCGAGCATTTCCAGAAGCGCCCCGAGCTTGCCCTTGTCGGCCTGGTTGCCCTTGGTTTCAACGCCCTTCACCAGGCGCAGGTCGCAGCACACCTGGCGCAACTTGAGCAGGGCGTCGAGGATGATGATCTGGCTACGCGAGGCGCCATTGCGGGCGATCTCGTCGCGGACCTTCTTGTCCATGGCCACGCGCACGGCTTCGTAGGTGTCGCGCTGGGCGTCGCTGAGCTCGACCCAGTGGACCATTTCGGTCTTGGCAGGCAGCTCGGTGGCTACCTGCTCCTTGGTTCGGCGCAGCAGGAACGGGCGGATGCGGCTGGCCAGGTGGGCCAGGCGCTCGGTATCGCCATGGCGTTCGATCGGGGTCCGGTAGGCCTGGTTGAAGTGCTTGAGGTCGCCCAGCCAGCCAGGCATCAGGAAGTGGAAGATCGACCACAACTCGCCGAGGTTGTTTTCCATGGGCGTGCCGGTCAGGCACAGGCGTTGTTCGGCCTGCAATTCGCAGACGGCGAGGGCCGCCTTGCTGGTGCTGCTTTTGATGTTTTGCGCCTCGTCGAGCACCAGCAGGTGCCAAGGCTGCGCGCGCAGGTGTTCGAGGTCGCGGGGTACCAGGGCGTAGGTGGTCAGGACCAGGTCGTAGTCGTGCAGCGCGGCAAAATGCTTGCTGCGCCCCGGGCCGTGTAACGCCAGCACGCGCAGGTCGGGGGCGAAGCGTTGGGCTTCGTCGAGCCAGTTCGGTACCAGGCTGGTCGGCATCACAGCCAGGGCCGGGGCGGTCAGGCGCCCGGACTGTTTTTCCAGCAGCAGGTGCGCCAGGGCCTGCAGGGTCTTGCCCAGGCCCATGTCATCGCCGAGGATGCCGCCGGTACCCATTTCGCGCAGGGCCTGCAACCAGTTCAGGCCTTGTTGCTGATAGGGGCGCAGGGTGGCGTTCAGCTGCGTGGGCGGCGCGACCTGCAGGTCGCGCGCATCGCGCAGGCGCTTGCCCAAATCGCGCACATGCGCACCACCTTCCCAGTGCAACGGCAGGTGATCGAGTTCGTTCAGGCGCGCGGCATCTGCACGGTCCAGGCGCAGCGAGGGGCCTGCGGCGTGTTCATGCAGGTACAGTTCGCCAAGGGTGCCCATGACGGCCTTGATGCGGCCGTAGGGCAGGGCGACGCGCAACGCAGGGCTGTCGAGGCGGCCGCGGTTGAGGTCGATCAGCAGGTGTTCGTCATCGCTGCGCCGGACCAGTTCGGTGGCGCGCAGCAGCTCCGGGTTGCTGCGTAGCAACTGCAGCACGATCGGCAGCAGGCTGTGGCGCTGGCCATCGACCACGATGCCCAGCTCCAGGTCGAACCATTCATGGCCGGGGGCTTCGTCGATGTTGGCGTACCAGTCGTCCACCTCTTGCAGGTTGAAGGCAAAATCACGGTGGATATCGATCACCCAGCCGTCTTCACGCAGGCGGGCCAAGTCGTTGCGGGCAAAGTGCAGCCAGGCCTCGTCATCCGGCAACTGGTGCATCTCGCCGGCGCTGTCGGGCAGGGCTTTGCTCTGCCGGGTGGCGGCCTTGAAGCCCAGGTCGCGCAAGGCTTTGCGCAGTGCCTGCTCGGCTTTGGGCTGGCGGCGAATGCGCTGGCTGGTGGCATCGACCAGGCGGGTCAGTGGCTTGTCGTCGTTGCCGCGGGTGCGCAGGCCATCGTAGTCGAACGACAGCGCGGCACGGTGCTGCATCTGACGCTGCATGCGGCCGGTCTTGGGCATGTAGGCGCTGAATT
Organism: Pseudomonas sp. SWRI77; assembly: GCF_014269105.1. Classification (NCBI taxonomy): domain Bacteria; kingdom Pseudomonadati; phylum Pseudomonadota; class Gammaproteobacteria; order Pseudomonadales; family Pseudomonadaceae; genus Pseudomonas; species Pseudomonas sp. SWRI77. The sequence continues at coordinate 223,461 of NZ_JABWRV010000003.1, forward strand.
CGAGGCTGCCCAAGGTCAGGTGAGGGCGCGGCTGGATGTCATCGATCTGTTCGCTGCGCACGGTTGTGGGGGTCGGCACCTGCCGGTTCAGCGCATTCAAGCGATGGCTCAACGGAATGATCAGGTGCTCGGGAACCGTGGGTGCACTCGCCAACTGACTGGCAATGAACGGGTCAAGGTCATGCAGCAGCTTGCCGGTCTGCCCGTTCTGGGTGTCCACGTAATAGAGTGGGTCGAGCGGCAGTGCCAACCGGTGGGCATGTTCATCATGGTGCCAGGCGCCGCGATAGCTACCGTTGTCCAGTCGCACCCAGCGAAATTCGGCAGGCAGGTCCGGGCCTTGGGCCAGTGGAGCCTGTTGTTCGTCATACAGCAAGCGGCCGGTGGCCAGCGCATACTCATAGAGTTCGGCGCCCTTTTTGCCTTCCAGTCGCGCGATCGGCAGGCTGTAATCCTTGCCGAGGGCATCGATCAGCCGCAGTGCGCGCAAGTCCTCATCGGTCACGTATTTGGGCGTGTAGTAGATGAGCTCGGGCATCGAACTGGGGCGGCCCAGCTTCAAGGTGCCATCGGCCTGCCGGGTGCCTTTGAAGACGCTGAGCATGCATTGGCCATGGTTGTTGCTCACCACGTAGTAGAGTGCGGGGCCTTTTCGCTTGGCAGGCTCCGCAGTGGGTGCGGCTGGTAGTTCCAGCGCCTCCACCCAGTGCGCGAGTTCGGGGGGCAGTTCAAGGGATTGCTGCGCTGACTGCGTGGCAGCAAGGGGCTGGTCTGGCGCGCCTTCGGTAAAGTCCGGGCCACGTTCCAGCACATAGAGCGCCGCCGCGCAGTGCTTGCAATTGTCACCGACCGGGCACGAGCACGTTCCCTCGCATTCAAGGCCGTCCTCGGTCATGTCCAGTTCGATGCGTTGGTAGTATTCGCGGCCGCCGGAACCCGCACATTGAGCGCGGATGGTCAGGTCGAGGATCGATACGATCTTGCTCCTGCCATCCTCGGCATAATCCAGGCCGCGCTGCAGGGTTTTGCGGTCAAACGTGAACGTCCACCCGTCATGCTCGCGGACGAAGAACTGCGCATCGCTCTCGCTCACATCACTGCTCCATCATCTCCGGGTCCAGTGCCGGCAGTTTGCGCATCCCGGCCGGGGTCACCTTCAGCAGCACCGCCAGGTGCCCGCCGTCGAGGAAGGTCAGCTGGCCAGCCTTGACGTTGCTGTTGCTCTGCTTGAATTGCTCGCTGCGCAGCACGCTACCGTTGCTGTCGAGCTGGTTGACCCAGAAGTTGGCCTGCACGGCAATGAAGCGGCCTTCGGCGATGCTCAGGTTGCCTTCGATGGGGAAGTGGCCGAACTGCTCTTCACCCTCGCTCAGGGCGATGCGGCTGGGCTCGCTGCCGGCCTGCTGCTGCCAAGCCTTGTGCATGAGCACGGTGTAGTCGGCGGTGGCCTGCAGGCGGGTGACCTCGTCCTCCAGGCCCAGCGGGCGCTCGGCCGCCTTGTCCAGGGGGTTGCCGTCGGCGCGCCAGTTTTCGGGCGCGAACGGGCTGGTGAAGGCGGGCACGCTGTTTTGCCGCACCAGGATCATTTCTACCTGATACACCCCTTCGGCGAAGGCTGTTGGCGCGAACAGCGCCAGCAGCAGGGTCAGGCAACGGATGGCACGCATGGATCTTCCTTAGGCAGGCTGTGGGGTCAGGCGCTCGAACAGCGCCTCAAGGGTGTTGAAACGTTCGTCGGGGCGCTCCATCGGGACCAGGAAGCGGAACTGGGTGGCGCCTTCGAATTTGTAGCGTTTGGGCTGGCCCTGGATCAGCTTGATCAAGGTCAGCGGGTCAACCGGTGTTTCGGCCTCGAACTCGAGTTTGCCGCCGTTGGGGCCGGCATCGACTTTCTTGATGCCGAGCTTTTCCGCCTGCAGTTTGAGTGAGGTCAGGCGCATCAGGTTTTTGGTCGGCTCGGGCAGCAGGCCGAAGCGGTCGATCATCTCGACCTGCAGGTCCTTGAGGCCCTCTTCGTCGGCCGCCGAGGCGATGCGCTTGTAGAGGATCAGCCGTGCATGCACATCGGGCAGGTAGTCTTCGGGGATCAGCGCTGGCAGGCGCAGGTTGATCTCTGGGCCGCCACCGAGCGGTTGCTCCAGGTTCGGCTGGTTGCCCTTGCGGATCGCCTTGACGGCGCGTTCGAGCATTTCCATGTAGAGGGTGAAGCCCACGGCCTGGATCTGCCCGCTCTGGCCTTCGCCAAGCAGTTCGCCGGCGCCGCGGATTTCCAGGTCGTTGGTGGCCAGAACAAAACCGGCCCCCAGGTCCTGGGTATTGGCGATGGCTTCCAGGCGTTTCTCGGCGTCGCTGCTGACCTTCTGCCGTGCCGGGGTCAGCAGGTAGGCGTAGGCCTGGTGGTGGCTGCGCCCGACCCGGCCGCGCAACTGGTGCAGCTGGGCCAGGCCGAACTTGTCGGCACGCTCGATGACGATGGTGTTGGCACTGGGCACGTCGATGCCGGTCTCGATGATGGTCGAGGCGATCAGCACGTTGAAGCGCTTGTGGTAGAAGTCGCTCATCACCTGTTCCAGCTCGCGCTCGCGCATCTGCCCGTGGCCGATACCGATGCGTGCTTCCGGCACCAGTTCGGCGAGGTCTGCGGCGCATTTTTCGATGGTTTTCACATCGTTGTGCAGGTAATACACCTGGCCGCCGCGCAGCAGTTCACGCAGCAGTGCTTCTTTGACCGTGCTGTTGTTGTGCTCCATGACGAAGGTGCGCACCGACAGGCGTCGCGCCGGCGGCGTGGCGATAATCGACAGATCGCGCATGCCGGCCACGGCCATGTTCAGGGTGCGTGGAATCGGCGTGGCGGTCAGGGTGAGGATGTCCACTTCGCTGCGCAGCGCCTTGAGCTGTTCCTTCTGGCGTACGCCAAAGCGGTGCTCTTCGTCGATCACCACCAGGCCCAGGTCCTTGAAGCGGACATCGTCCTGCAGCAGCTTGTGGGTGCCGATGAGGATGTCGATCTTGCCCTCGGCAAGGTCTGCCGCAGCGCTGGCCACTTCCTTGGCCGACTTGAAGCGGCTCATCACTTCGACGGTCACCGGCCAGTCGGCGAAGCGGTCGCGGAAGCTGTTGTAGTGCTGTTGGGCGAGCAGGGTAGTAGGCACCAGTACCGCCACCTGGCGGCCGCTGTGCACGGCGATGAAGGCCGCACGCATGGCCACTTCGGTCTTGCCGAAGCCCACGTCGCCACACACCAGGCGGTCCATCGGCTTGGCCGCGAGCATGTCGGCGCGCACGGCTTCAATGGCGTTTTGCTGGTCGGGGGTTTCCTCGAAGGGGAAGCCGGCACTGAAGGTGGCGTAGTCGGCGGCCGGGTCGGCGAAGGCATAGCCTTTGCGGGCGGCGCGGCGGGCGTAGATGTCGAGCAGTTCGGCAGCGACATCGCGCACCTGTTCGGCGGCCTTGCGCTTGGCCTTCTGCCAGGCCTCGGAGCCGAGCCGGTGCAGCGGCGCCAAGGCGTCGTCGCTGCCGGTGTAGCGGGCAATCAGGTGCAGGTTGGCCACCGGCACGTAAAGCTTGGCGTTCTCGGCGTATTCCAGGGTGAGGAACTCAGCGGCCTGGCCGTCGATCTCCAGGGTCGCCAGGCCCAGGTAGCGGCCCACGCCATGGTCGATGTGCACCACCGGCGCGCCTTCGCGCAGCTCGGTGAGGTTCTTGATCACGGCATCGTTGGCGGCTTCGCCACGTTTGTCGCGGCGCCGGCGCTGCATCACGCGCTGGCCGAACAACGGGCTCTCGGCCACCAGGGCGATGGCCGGGTCGTCCAGCACCAGGCCCTCGTCAAGCGGCGCGACGGTGATCGCCAGGCGCTCGGAGCCGGTGATGAAGTCGGTCCAGCCTTCGACGGTGTGGGGGCGCAGCTTGAGGCGCTCGAGCAATTCCAGCAGCACTTCGCGACGGCCCGCCGATTCTGCGGTGAACAGTACCCGCCCGGGGAACTGGTCGAGGAACCCGGCCAGCGCGGCCAGCGGCTGATTGGCCTTGGCCTCGATGGCAAGGTCCGGCAGGGCGCGTGCAGGGAAGCGCTCACGGCCGGCGCCAGGGTCGACGTCTTCGGCGCTGACCACCACCCGCGGCCATTGCTTGAGCTGGGCGAAACAGTCTTCGACCGGCAGGAACAGTTCGGCAGGCGGCAGCAATGGCCGGCTCAGGTCGCCACGGCGGTCTTCGTAGCGCCCGCGCACGTCGTTCCAGAAGTGCTCGGCCGCCTGCTCGACACCGGGCAGGGAAAACACCTGGGTATCGCTGGGCAGGTAGTCGAACAGGGTCGAGGTTTCTTCGAAGAACAGCGGCAAGTAGTACTCGATGCCGGCCGGGATGATGCCGCTGGCCAGGTCCTGGAAGATCGCGCTGCGCCGGAAGTCGACGTCGAAGCGCTCCCGGAAGCGGGCCTTGAAGCGGGTCACTTCCTCTTTCTGCATCGGGAACTCGCGCGCCGGCAGCAGGCGCACCGAGTCGACCTTGTCGATCGAGCGCTGGGTCTCGGGGTCGAAGGTGCGCAGCGTTTCGATCTCGTCATCGAACAGGTCGATGCGGTAGGGCAATTTGCTGCCCATGGGGTACAGGTCGATGAGGGCGCCGCGCACGGCGAACTCGCCATGCTCGTACACCGTGTCGACGCAGCGGTAGCCGCTGGCTTCGAGGCGCGTGCGCATCTGCTCGACGTCGATGGTCTGGCCGATGTCCAGCACCAGGCTGCTGCCCAGCAGGAAGCGGGTCGGCGCCAGGCGATGCAGGGCGGTGGTGATCGGCACCACCAGGATGCCGTGGCTCAGCTCCGGCAGCCGGTACAGGCTGGCAATACGCTGGGAGATGATGTCCTGGTGTGGCGAGAACAGGTCGTAGGGCAGGGTTTCCCAATCGGGGAAGGGCAGCACCGGCAGGTCTGGGGCAAAGAAGCGCAGCTCCTGTTCCAGACGGTCGGCGGCCTGGCTGTCTGCCGTCAGCAGCAGGGTAAAGCGGCCAGCGCTGCTGGCGGCTTCGGCAATGGCAAGGCTGAGGGCGGCACCGGGCAGGTTGCCCCAGGTTTGTTTGCCGGCCGTGGCCGACAGTTGCGGTAGGCGCAGAACTGACACGGGAGATTGCACTCCAAGCGTTGCGGCAAAGAGACCGATTGTACCGGTGCCGGTGCCCGCTGTCAGGCTCCAAAGGCCATGAACACTGGCTCTGGCTACCACGACAGGCGCTCATTGCCCGTTCCGCGTTGGGGCGTCATAATGTAGCCCCTTTTTTCTGTCCCTACATGTGGAAGGTTCCCGTGACTCAGAAGCCCGACCAGTGTCTTGGTGAGTGGATTGATCGTGAAGCGTTGGCTGAAGCGATGATCCCGCTTATCGGTCAGCTCTACCGCAACAACAACGTGGTGAGCTCGATTTATGGCCGCAGCCTGATCAACCGTTCGGTTATCTCGATCCTCAAAGCACACCGCTTTGCGCGTCATCGTCAGGCCGACGAGACCGAACTGTCTGTCCACGAGACGTTCCCCCTGCTCAAGGCCATGAGCGAGCTGAAACTGGGCGCCGCTTCGGTCGACCTGGGCAAGCTGGCCAACAAGTTCAAGCTAGAAGGCAACGGCCGCAGCGCCGAGCAGTTCGTGCGTGAAGAACTGGCCGACGTGGTTGGCCAGCAGAACGCTTCGGCGCGTAAAGGCACCGACGTCGTGCTGTACGGTTTTGGCCGTATCGGCCGCCTGCTGGCGCGCATCCTGATCGAGAAGACCGGTGGTGGCGACGGCCTGCGTCTGCGTGCCATCGTCGTGCGCAAAGGCGCCGAGAACGACCTGGTCAAGCGTGCCAGCCTGCTGCGCCGTGACTCGGTGCACGGCCCGTTCGATGGCACCATCACCATCGACGAAGCCAACAACACCATCACCGCCAACGGCAACCTGATCCAGGTTATCTACGCCAAGAGCCCGAGCGAAGTCGACTACACCCAGTACGGTATCGACAACGCGCTGATCGTCGACAACACCGGCGTATGGCGTGATGCCGACGGCCTGGGCCAGCACCTGGCCTGCCCGGGCGCTGCCCGCGTGATCCTCACCGCACCTGGCAAGGGCGCGCTGAAGAACATCGTGCACGGCATCAACCACGGCGAAATCGCTGCTGATGACAAGATCATCTCGGCCGCCTCCTGCACCACCAACGCCATCGTGCCGGTGCTGAAGGCTGTCAACGACCAGTACGGCATCATCAATGGTCACGTCGAAACCGTTCACTCGTTCACCAACGACCAGAACCTGATCGACAACTTCCACAAGGGCAGCCGCCGTGGCCGCGCCGCGCCGCTGAACATGGTCATCACCGAGACCGGTGCCGCCACTGCTGCTGCCAAGGCGCTGCCAGTGCTCAAAGGCAAGCTGACCGGCAACGCCATTCGCGTGCCGACGCCGAACGTCTCGATGGCCATCCTGAACCTGAACCTGGAAAAGGCCACCACCCGCGAAGAGATCAACGAGTACCTGCGCCAGACGGCCATGCACTCGGACCTGCACAAGCAGATCGACTACGTCAGCTCGCAGGAAGTGGTTTCCACCGACTTCGTTGGTTCGCGCCACGCCGGTGTGGTTGATGCCGAAGCCACCATCTGCAACGACAACCGCGTTGTGCTGTACGTCTGGTACGACAACGAATTCGGTTACAGCTGCCAGGTGGTTCGCGTGATGGAAGACATGGCCGGTGTGAACCCGCCAGCGTTTCCGCGCTGATTCGCTTGTAAGGCAATGAAAAAACGGGAACCTTCGGGTTCCCGTTTTTTTGTCCTGACTATTGTGTTGTCCGGGCTTGCCCCGCGAAGAGGCCGGCCCGGATAGTCGAGTAAGCGAATGTGCGTACAGTTCTTCTCCTGGCATTGATGCTCCTCACCGCCTGCAACCAAGGCCCGACCCTGGAGCGCCTGGGCGGCCCTGCCATGGGCAGCAGCTACAGCATCCAGTACGTGCGCGAGCCCGCAGGCCCGCCCCCGGCCCAGGTGCAGGTGGCAGTCGAGGCAATCCTGCAGGAGATCGACCTGCACTACTCGACCTATCGCAGCGATTCCACCGTCAGCCAGTTCAACCAGCTCGCGGCCAACCAGTGCCTGGCGCTGCCGCGCGACATGCTCGACCTGGTCCGTTTCGGCCAGCACCTGGCTGTGCAAAGTGCCGGCGCCTTCGACCTCACTGTCGAGCCCTTGCTCGACCTCTGGGGCTTCGGCCCCCAGGCCCGTCACGAACAGGTGCCCGACCCGCAAGCCCTGGCCCAGGTGCGCCTTCGCGTGGGCTACCAGCACCTGCGCATCGAAGGCCAGGCGCTGTGCAAGGACGCCCCCATCGAGCTGGATTTCAACAGCATCGCCGCCGGCCACGCCGTTGACCTGATCGCCGAGCGCCTGCGCGCCATGGGCATTGCCAGCTTCATCGCCGAAGCCACTGGCGAGCTCAAGGCCGTTGGCCGCAAGCCTGATGGCAGCGCCTGGCGCATCGCCCTGGAGCTGCCCCGTGAAGACCGCCAGATCGCCCGCCAGGTCATCCCGGTGGATGGCCTTTCGGTATCGACCTCGGGTGACTATCGCCATTATTTCGAGGAGAATGGCCGGCGCTATTCGCACACCTTCGATGCCCGCCTCGGGCGCCCGGTCGCGCACGACCTGGCCGCCGTCACCGTGCTCGATGCCTCGGCGCTGCAGGCCGATGGCTACTCGACCCTGCTGCTGATCCTCGGGCCGGAGCGCGGCTGGGATTTCGCCATCAGCCATGACCTTGCCGCTGTGCTGGTGACTCGGGCGGAGGGTGGCTTCGTCTCCCGAACCACCCCTGCGTTCGAGCGGGCAATGAAAGGCGAGTGAAAGCGCAAGGATGGATGATCGCCAGGGAATCGGTGAACCACATGTAGTGCAGGCAAAATTGGCCTACGACGCGACCAAGGGTTAATGTGCGCGGCGTTCACGCTTGATTAGACTGCAACCGAATTTTCTCATGGCGCCCCGGCGACATGATCGCGCCCCGCGAGCCACCGTGACTCGCGGGCCAGTTCTGAAGGAGTACGCATGGCTGTCTACAACTACGACGTAGTGGTGCTGGGTTCCGGCCCGGCCGGAGAAGGCGCGGCAATGAACGCCGCCAAAGCAGGGCGCAAGGTGGCGATGGTCGACAGCCGTCGCCAGGTCGGCGGCAACTGCACCCACTTGGGCACCATCCCGTCCAAGGCACTGCGTCACTCGGTGCGGCAGATCATGCAGTTCAACACCAACCCGATGTTCCGTGCCATCGGCGAGCCCCGCTGGTTCTCCTTCCCGGACGTGCTCAAAAGCGCCGAGAAGGTCATTTCCAAGCAGGTCGCCTCGCGCACCGGCTACTACGCGCGCAACCGTGTCGACCTGTTCTTCGGCACCGGCAGCTTCGCCGACGAGCAGACCGTCGAAGTGGTCTGCCCCAACGGTGTGGTGGAAAAACTAAACGCCAAGCACATCATCATCGCCACCGGCTCGCGCCCTTATCGCCCGGCCGACATCGACTTCCATCACCCACGCGTCTACGACAGCGACACCATCCTCAGCCTCAGCCACACCCCGCGCAAACTGATCGTCTACGGCGCCGGCGTGATCGGCTGCGAGTACGCCTCGATCTTCAGCGGCTTGGGCGTGCTGGTCGAGCTGGTCGATAACCGTGGCCAGTTGCTGAGCTTCCTGGATTCGGAAATTTCCCAGGCGTTGAGCTACCACTTCAGCAACAACAACATCACCGTACGCCACAACGAGGAGTACGAGCGGGTCGAAGGCCTGGACAATGGTGTGGTCCTGCACCTGAAGTCGGGCAAGAAGATCAAGGCCGACGCCTTGCTGTGGTGCAACGGCCGTACCGGCAACACCGACAAGCTGGGCCTGGAAAACATCGGCATCAAGGTCAACAGCCGTGGCCAGATCGAGGTCGACGAGGCCTACCGCACGACTGTGCCGAACATCTACGGCGCCGGTGATGTGATCGGCTGGCCGAGCCTGGCCAGTGCCGCCCACGACCAGGGCCGTTCGGCTGCCGGCAGCATCGTCGACAATGGCAGCTGGCGCTTCGTCAATGACGTGCCGACCGGCATCTACACCATTCCGGAGATCAGCTCGATCGGCAAGAACGAGCAAGAGCTGACCCAGGCCAAGGTGCCGTACGAAGTGGGCAAGGCCTTCTTCAAAGGCATGGCGCGTGCGCAGATCGCTGGCGAGCCGCAGGGCATGCTGAAGATTCTGTTCCACCGTGAAACCCTGGAAATCCTCGGCGTGCACTGCTTCGGCTACCAGGCTTCGGAAATCGTCCACATCGGCCAGGCCATCATGAACCAGCCGGGTGAGCTGAATAACCTGAAGTACTTCGTCAACACCACCTTCAACTACCCGACCATGGCCGAAGCTTATCGGGTAGCTGCCTACGACGGCCTGAACCGGCTTTTTTAAGCGGCTCCGGCCGGTGGCCTGAGCCGGTCGGGGAGACCGATTTCAGCCCTACCCGAGGGTGGTCTTGGCCAAACCGGGAAAGTCTGTAATCAGGCTGTCCACGCCAAAATCAGCGAGCCGGCGCATCAGTGCCGGTTCGTTGACTGTCCACACCGACACGTGCAACCCCTGGCCCTGTGCCTTGAGCAGGCGCTCGGGGGTGCACAGTGTCCAGTTCAATGCCAACAGCTCGCAGCCGTAGTTCTGCGCGACCTTCAGTGGGTCGAGCCAGGCGTATTCGGCCACCAGCCCGCGCGCCACGTCCGGCACCAGCTCCAGGGCAGCACCCAGCACTTCGCGTGAGCTCGAGGTGATGGTGACTTTGTCCAGCAGGCCGTATTGCTGGGCCAGTTCACGAATCGCCAGCACCGTGCTGGCGGCGCGGGTGCGCGAGGCGCTCTTGACCTCCAGCTGCCAATGCTCGAAAGCGCATTTTTCGAACAGTTCTTCCAGTTTCGGGATGGGGCAGGGCTGCACCCAGCCCGGGCCGCCCTTGCGCGCGTCGATCTTGGTGAGGTCGGCCGCCGGCTGCTCGACCACCTTGCCGCGACGGCCGGTGGTGCGTTTGAGGGTCGGGTCGTGGATCACCATCAGTTCGTTGTCGGCCGACAGGTGCAGGTCCAGCTCGCAGCGATTGACGCCGTGGGACAGGCATTGGCGGAAGCTGTTCAGGGTGTTTTCGGGGGCTTCGCCCTTGGCGCCGCGATGGCCGTAGATCAGGGTCACGTTCGTTCCTTCAATTCAAAGGGAAAGGCTCAGGACGCAGGGTCGTTCTGTTCCAGTTGCTGGCGCCGTTGCTGTTGCTGGCGCTGCAGGATGTAACGGGCCAGCAGTTGGCGCTGGGCGTCGGTCATGTCGATGAATTCGGTGCCGACCTCGAAGCTGCCGTCCGGGCGCGGCTCGCAGTGGCTGACCTTGCCGCGCAGCAGCAGGCCGTGGGCGCGGGGCATCAGCACCATCTTCACCTTGACCCGGGTGCCGGGGGCGATGGGCTGGGCCTGGCTGGACTCGATGCCGCCTTCGGAGATGACCACTGCCTGCGGCTGGCCTATTTCGCCGATGAGGGTCTGCGCGACCACGGCGCTGAGCAGGTCGAGGCGTTTGCTCTGCGCCCGCAGAAACGCCGCGAGGGTGCGGTCTTTGTCGCTCAACTGGCGCAGCAGGTGCTGGGCTTCGAAGTCGGACAGGTGCAGCTCGCTGAGCAGGTTGAACAGCGGTGAATCATCCTGCAACACTTCTGGCTCAAGGGCTTCGGCCGCACTCAAGGGGCTGATTTGAAGTGCGATCTGATCTTCGATGCGGTAGTATTCGCGGCGATCTTCTTCGTCTAATGTCGTCATGGCGAACCCATGGTAGCGGCGGTGGTCCGAGTGTAAAGCCGCCGTAAGCGCCTCGCCACAAGGACGTTCCCTTTCATCCGAACAAGCCCCGACATGTTCAGACCTCTTTTCGCATTTATCGGCACGCGTTATACCCGTGCCAAACGTCGCAATCACTTCGTCTCGTTCATTTCCCTGACCTCGATGATCGGCCTCGCCCTGGGCGTGGTGGTGATGATCGTGGTGCTCTCGGTCATGAACGGCTTCGACCACGAGATGCGTACCCGCGTGCTGGGCATGATTCCCCATGCCACGCTCGAGAGCGGCCAGCCGCTTGACGACTGGCCTGCGCTTGCCCAACAAGTAAAGCAGAATCCGCAGGTGGTGGCGGTTGCGCCCTTCACCCAGATGCAGGGCCTGCTGACCCATGACGGCAAGGTGCAGAAGGTGCTGCTCAATGGCATCGACCCGGCGCGCGAACGCGAGGTGTCGATCATCGACAACTTCGTCCAGCAAGGCCGTCTCGACCAGCTGGCGCCGGGCGAGTGGGGCATCATGATCGGCGACAAGGCCGCGGCCAAGCTGGGTGTCGCCATCGGCGACAAGCTGACCTTCGTCGCCCCCGAGGTCAGTGTGACCCCGGCCGGCATGTTCCCACGCATGAAGCGCTTCACCGTGGTCGGTACCTTCCACGTGGGCGCCGGCGAGATCGACGGTTACCTGGGCCTGACCAACATCAACGACCTGTCCCGCCTGCACCGCTGGAAGCCGAACCAGGTGCAGGGCCTGCGCCTGAAGTTCGACGACTTGTTCCAGGCACCGCGCGTGGCCTGGGACATCGCCCAGCACTTGGGTGACCAGGAGTTCTACAGCCGTGACTGGACCCGCACCCATGGCAACCTGTACCAGGCGATCCGCATGGAGAAGGCCATGATCGGCCTGCTGTTGCTGCTGATCGTGGCGGTGGCGGCGTTCAACATCATTTCCACCCTGGTAATGGTGGTCAACGACAAGCGCGGCGACATCGCGATCTTGCGCACCCTTGGCGCCACGCCTGGGCAGATCATGGCCATCTTCATGGTGCAGGGTACGGTGATCGGTGTGATCGGCACCTTGATCGGCGCGGTGGTCGGCATCCTGGCAGCGCTCAACGTGAGCGCGGCGATTGCCGGCATTGAGACGCTGATCGGGCACAAGTTCCTCAACGCCGACGTCTATTTCATCGATTACCTGCCGTCGCAGATCATGGCCAATGACGTGTACATGGTCTGCGCTGCGGCGCTGGTCCTGAGTTTCTTCGCCACCCTGTACCCGGCCTGGCGTGCGGCCCGCACCCAGCCTGCAGAGGCGCTACGTTATGAGTGAGTCGCGCATGAGTGATAAAGCCGTTCTGAGTTGCCGCAACCTGGGCAAGTCCTACGACGAAGGCCCGGAGTCGGTACAGGTGCTGTCGGGCCTGCAGTTGGAGCTGCACCCGGGTGAGCGCGTGGCCATCGTCGGCAGCTCGGGCTCTGGCAAGAGCACCTTGCTCAACCTGCTTGGCGGCCTCGACACGCCCACCCAGGGCAGCGTCTGGCTGGCGGGTGAGGAACTGTCGGCCCTGGGTGAGCGTGCGCGTGGCCTGTTGCGCAACCGGGCACTGGGTTTCGTTTATCAATTCCACCACCTGCTGCCGGAATTCACCGCGCTGGAAAACGTCTGCATGCCGCTGCTGATCGGCCGCACGCCAATCCCGGAAGCCCGTGAGCGCGCTGAGGCGCTGCTCAAGCGGGTCGGCCTGAGCCACCGGCTCACGCACAAGCCGGCCGAGCTGTCCGGCGGCGAGCGCCAGCGTGTGGCGATCGCCCGTGCACTGGTCAACCGCCCGGGCCTGGTGATGCTCGACGAGCCTACCGGCAACCTCGACCACCACACCGCCCAGGGTATTCAGGAATTGATGCAAGAGCTGTCCAGCGCCTCGCGCACGGCGTTCCTGGTGGTAACCCACGACCTCAACCTGGCGCGCCAGATGGACCGCGTGCTTAAACTCGACGACGGTCACCTGGTGGCGATCTGAGCCGCCTGCACGGGGTGGCCTGAGCCGCCCCGCAACTCTTTCATTGGGTGTTTTACATGTTCAGACCCTTGCCCTTGTTCATCGGTGCTCGCTACACCCGTGCCAAGCGCCGCAACCATTTCATCTCGTTCATCTCGATGACTTCGATGATCGGCCTGTCCTTGGGCGTGCTGGCGATGATCGTGGTGCTGTCGGTAATGAACGGCTTCCAGCGTGAAATGAGCTCGCGCATCCTTGGCCTGGTGCCGCATGCCAGCATCCTGGGCGTGCAGCCGCTGGACGACTGGCACACGGTCGCCGATGCCGCGCTGAAAGACCCGGCAGTGATGGCCGCCGCGCCGATCACCGAGATGGAAGGCATGCTCTCGTACAAGGGCGCGATGCAGCCGATCCAGGTCAGCGGCATCGACCCGGCAGAGGAAGGCAAGGTCTCCATTGTCGGCCAGCATATTGTCCAGGGCCGTTTGCAAGACCTGCAGCCGGGTGAGTTCGGCGTGGTGATCGGTGAGCTGAGTGCGCGCCGTTTCCGCCTGAACACCGGCGACAAGCTGACCCTGATCGTGCCGGAAATCAGCAAGGCACCGGGTGGCATCACCCCGCGCATGCAGCGCCTGACGGTGGTCGGCATCTTCAAGGTTGGCGCCGAGTTGGATGGTTCGCAAGCCTACATTCACGTCGCCGATGCGGGCGAAATGCAGCGCTGGGCACCGGGCCAGGTGCAGGGCGTGCGGCTGAAGCTGCATGACCTGTATGCGGCGCCGCAGGTGTCCAAGGCCATCGTCGCGGGCCTGGGCGATGCCTACCGCGCCGATGACTGGTCGCATACCCAGGGCAGCCTGTTCAGCGCCATGAAGATGGAAAAAACCATGATCGGCCTGTTGCTGATGATGATCATCGCGGTCGCGGCGTTCAACATCATTGCCACGCTGGTGATGGTGGTGAACGACAAGGGGCCGGATATCGCCATCCTGCGTACCTTGGGCGCCACGCCTGCGCAGATCATGGGCACGTTCATGGTGCAGGGTAGCTTGATCGGTGTGGTGGGGACGTTGATCGGGGGTGTGCTGGGGGTGATTGCCGCGTTCAATGTCAGCCAGATCGTGGGCTGGCTGGAGCGGGTCAGCGGCCAGCACATCTTCACTTCGGATGTGTACTTCATCAGCAGCCTGCCTTCGCAGTTGCAGTGGGGGGATGTGGCGATGATCTGTGCGGCGGGGTTGGTGATGAGCTTTTTGGCGACTATTTACCCGGCTTATCGGGCATCGCAGGTGCAGCCGGCGATTGGCTTGGCGGTTTGAGGGCTGTTTGAGCGTTTGGGGGCGCATTGCGCCCTCGGTCACCGACCTTCAGGCAGCTCAATCACAAAGCGCGTCCAGCCGTTTTCACTCGTCGCAGAAATGCTGCCGCCATGGGCTTGCACGATCGAGCGGGTAATCGCCAAGCCTAAACCTGCATGCTCGCTACTGCCTTCCCGTCGCGCCGGGTCCACCCGGTAGAACCGATCGAACAAGCGTGGCAATGCACCCGGTTCGATTGCAGCCCCGGTATTGGCCACGCATATCCGTGAACCAGGCCCCAACGTCACCTGTACCTGCCCACCCGGCGGGGTAAAGCGCAAGGCGTTGTCGAGCAGGTTGGACAGTGCCCGGCGCAGCATATGGCGGTCCCCCTGCAGCAGCAATTGGCCTTCGCGCAACAGCCTTACATCAGAGTCTTCGGCCAGCGGGGCATAGAACTCCAGCAACGCATCCACATCCTCGTGCAAGGCCAGCGCAGCCTGACCGGGCACCAGCAGGCCGTGGTCGGCTTTGGCCAGGTACAGCATGTCGTTGATCATCTGTGCCATCCATTGCAGCTCCTCCAGGTTGCCATGCAGCGCCTCGCGGTACTCTTCGAGGCTGCGCGGGCGGGTGAGGGTGACCTGGGTGTGGGTCAGCAGGTTGGACAGCGGCGTGCGCAGTTCGTGGGCGATATCGGCCGAGAACGCCGACAGGCGCTGGAAGGCATCGTCCAGGCGTTGCAGCATGGCATTCACGGTGGTGGCCAGTTCGGCCAGTTCTTCCGGCATCTGCGCCACTGGCAAACGGGTGGTCAGCGAGCGTGCCGACACACTGGCGGCGACCTGGCCCATCTGCCGCAGGGGCCGTAGCCCGCGGCGTACGGCCCAGGCACCGAGCAGCGCCGTAGCCAGTGCCGAGAGGCCGACGGTAAGCCAGATCAAGCGCTGCATACCCTGCAGAAAATGTTGATGGTGGGTGATGTCGAGGTACAGCGTCAGCTGCGCGGATTGCGGGTCGGCCGGCTTCAGGGGCATGGCCAGGCTGCGGTAGTCGGTGCCGTCCGTGTGCAAGGTCGCAAGCCCGGAGGGCGGCGTGGTGTTGGGCAACTGCGTGCGGCTGTCGAACCACGGTGTGCCGTCTTTACCGCTGATGCGCAGGGCCAGGTCAGCCTGGTGGCTGAGCTCATCGCGCAGGGCCGGGAGCCGGGCCGCAAGCTCGGCGGGTGTGGCGACACCGGCGAGTTGCGTGCGAAACAGCGACAAGCGTGATTCGAGCAGTTGTTGGTCCAGCTCGATGAAGTGCTGTTCGCTGGCACGGTTGAACAGGATGCCGGCACCCAGCGAAACAGCAGCCGTGCAGGCCGCGAACAACAGTGCCAGGCGGCTGCCGAGGGAAAGCCTGCGCATCAATCTTGACGTTCCTCCAGTACATAACCCATGCCGCGCACCGTGTGGATCAGCTTGTTGGCGTGCGGGTCGTCGATCTTCAGGCGCAGGCGGCGAATCGCCACTTCGATGACATTGGTGTCGCTGTCGAAATTCATGTCCCAGACTTGCGAGGCAATCAGTGACTTGGGCAACACCTCACCCTGGCGCCGCAGCAGCAGTTCGAGCAGGGCGAACTCTTTGGCGGTGAGGTCGATGCGCTGGCCGGCACGCTCGGCACGGCGGCGGATCAGGTCCAGGCGCAGGTCGGCCAGGCTCAAGGTGGTGTCCAGGCTGGGGCTGGCGCCGCGGCGCAGCAGGCTGCGTACCCGTGCCAGCAGTTCGGAGAAGGCGAACGGCTTGACCAGGTAATCATCCGCGCCCAGCTCCAGGCCGTGCACGCGGTCCTCGACGGCATCGCGGGCGGTGAGGAACAGCACAGGTGTGTCCAGGCCGGCCTGGCGCACGGCTTGCAGAATCTGCCAGCCGTTGCGGCCAGGCAGCATGACATCGAGGATCAACAAGTCGTGATCGCCGCTTAGCGCCAGGTGCTGGCCGGTTTCGCCATCGGCCGCCAGTTCGGTGGCAAAGCCTGCTTCGCTCAGGCCTTGGCTGAGGTACTGGCCGGTGCGGGCCTGGTCTTCGACGATCAACAGTTTCATGCGGTGTCCACACTATCGGAGGCAGCCCTGTGCGGGCGGTGTGATGACTGAAATGATACGTGACTATATCAAGGGCCGCCCACGCGCCGCCCAAGCTGACAAAGTTGTAATCTTCCTGTCAGGTAGTTGCCAGCCGGCCTTTTCTAAAGTGGCCTTATCCCCGCTGTAAGCTTTGGAGTCATCATGAAACACCTGTTCATCGCCGCCGCCCTTGCTCTGGTGAGCCTGCCCGCCCTGGCTGACGGTGGCAAAAGCTTCGCCTTCGGCGAGCCGGCCCCGGCGGCCAAGGCTACCCGCACGGTCGAGGTCGTGCTCAAGGACATCGCGTTCGAGCCCAAGCGCCTGCACGCCAAAGCCGGCGAAACCGTGCGTTTTGTCTTGATCAACGAAGGCAAGTTGCCCCACGAGTTCAACCTGGGCGACAAGGCCATGCACGCGGAGCACCAGAAGCAGATGGTCGCCATGCAGGGCAAGCTGTTTACCGCAGGCATGCACCACGAGGGCATGGACCACGGCCAGATGGACCACGGCCAGATGGGCCACGCAGACCATGGCCATGACGCGGGCAACACCGTGCTGGTACAACCGGGCCAGCGTGCCGAGCTGACCTGGACCTTCCGCAAGTCGGCGCCCATCGAGTTCGCCTGCAACGTGCCGGGGCACTACCAGGCCGGCATGGTCGGGCCGCTGACCATCGAGTGACTTGCCCTGCAAGGCGGGCGGTAAAAACGGTAGACTAGGGGTATTTCGAACCTTCAGGTCAGTTTCCATGCATCCCGCCGCCGAACACTCCCCGCTGGGCAAGTCCAGCGAATACATCGCTACCTACTCCCCTGAGCTGCTGTTCCCGATCCCGCGTACTGCCAAGTGGGCCGAGCTGGGCGTCACTGCCCAGACCCTGCCATGGCAGGGCGTGGACTACTGGAACTGCTTCGAGTTGTCGTGGCTGTTGCCCTCGGGCAAGCCGGTGGTAGCGATCGGTGAGTTCGCCATCCCTGCCGATTCGCCGAACATCATCGAGTCCAAGTCGTTCAAGTTGTACCTGAACTCGCTGAACCAGACGGTGTTCGCCGCGATTGGCGAGCTGCAGGCTTGCCTGGAGAAGGACTTGTCGGCAGCCGCTGGCAAGCCGGTCAGCGTCAAGGTTCGCACCTTGGCTGAAGTCGAGGCCCAGGGGGTGGTGGCGTTGCCGGGGCAGTGCATCGATGCACTGGATGTGGCCATCAGCAACTATGAACAGCCGCAACCGGAGCTGCTGCGCTGCAACCCGGAGCGTGTGGTGGAAGAGACCGTACACAGCCATTTGCTCAAATCCAACTGCCCGGTCACCGGTCAACCGGACTGGGGGAGCGTCGTGGTCGAGTACAAGGGCAGGGCGCTGGACCATGCCAGCCTGCTGACTTACCTGATCAGCTTCCGTCAGCATGCCGACTTCCATGAGCAGTGCGTGGAGCGGATCTACCTGGACTTGAAGAACCTGCTGCAGCCTGAGCATTTGACGGTGTATGCGCGGTATGTGCGACGAGGGGGGCTGGATATCAACCCGTATCGTAGCACCGGGGCGATCAGCCCGAATAACGTGCGCCTGGTGCGTCAGTAATTCTGACATGACGGGGCCGTTTCTCGGCCCATTCGCGGGGCAAGCCCGCTCCCACAGGTACCGCGCTGCCCTCAAGTACAGCTAATAGCCTGTTGGAGCGGGCTTGCCCCGCGAATGGGCCGAGAAACGGCCCTTGCTATTTCAGATCCCCATGCTGTGCAGCGAATTGGCAATGCTGCGCAGGGTAGCGGTCAAGTCGGGGTGATCAGCCTCGAAGCGTTCAATCGCCAGGTTCACGCCATCCACCAGGTTGTTGTCCGGCGTGGCTTCTTCAAGCTTCAGTTGCGCTTCTATCTGTCTGGCTTCCTCATGCAGGGCGGCCAGCTCTTCTTCCGAAAGCGGTACGTTCCGGTCCAGTTGCTCGCGCAAGCTGTTCAGACGCTCTTGCAATTCGCGGGCAGGCATTGGCTTTTCTCCATCAATGGCTTGGCAAGGCATGGACCTCAGCGAAGCGGCAAAGGTTCTGGCCTGCTTTCAATGTAATCCACTTGCAGCCGCTTTGCATGATCCGCATCAAAGGTGCTGTATCAGGGTTTTTCACCCTTGCGGCGCCGTTGGGCAATGTCCTGCAGGCAGGTGTCCAGCGCTTCGAGGTGATCGATCACCGAGTGCACGCCCAGGCTGAACAGTTCGAGGGTGGCCTTGCCGCGGGCCAGGTCCCGCTCCTGTTGGCTCATGGCTTGCCAATGGCGGGAACTGAGGTCGCAATAAGGGCTGCAGGCGGCCAGGCCCACGGTCCACAAGCCGGCGTTCAGGCCCGATTGCAATAGCGCCGGTTCGCCACTGACCAGTACGCAGCCATCCAGGCGCGCGCTGTCCAGCGCCATCAGTGCCTGCCAGCAGGCGTTCGGTGCCGGCCAGCGCACACCATTAACCGAATGCCCCGGCAACCAGTCGGGCAGCACGTTGGCCAGGCGTTTGCCTTGCGTGGCACTCAGGTCGTCCAGCCAGATGCAGGGCACCTGGCGCTGGCGCAGGCTGGCGAGTGTTGCCAGGGCGCCGGGCGCGGGCAGCGGGTTGCCGTTCGCCCCCTGGACCAGGCAGCCACGCAGGCCGAACAGCACAGCAGTGAAGGCGGATGCATCGTGCATGGCAACTTCCCTGAAATAGTCCGCAGGCTATGCCGCCATTGTTACTGGGCGATGACGGTGCAACATGCGCTCACAAAATCTTGAGCAAAAATGTGTAATGCTGGTGATCAGCCCGTAAGCCCTTATACTTGCGCCTTACCAGCAGCGCGCCCGGTGCGGCTGCGGCCAAGAAATTCGATGGAGAGACATCTATGCGTAGGATCGGTGCCGGTGTGATCGAGCGAGTCACCCAGGCCTGTGTCTGCGCCAGCTTGCTGCTGGCGCCCGTGGCGGCTACCCAGGCGGCCACCGAGGACGACCCGTGGGAGGCGGTCAACCGACCGATCTTCAGGTTTAACGATACCGTCGACACCTATGCCCTCAAGCCATTGGCCAAGGGCTACGAGGCGGTGACGCCGCAATTCCTCGAAGACGGCATCCACAATGTCTTCCGCAACCTGGGCGACGTGACCAACCTGGTCAACAACGTGCTGCAGCTCAAGCCGCATGCGGCAGGGGTGGACACCGCACGCTTGATCGTCAACACCACGTTCGGCATCGGTGGCTTCTTCGACGTCGGCACCAAGATGGGCCTGCAGCGCAGCGACGAGGACTTTGGCCAGACCCTGGGCTACTGGGGTGTGGGCAGCGGCCCTTACGTAGTCATCCCGTTGCTGGGCCCAAGCACCGTGCGTGATGGCCTGGCCAAGTACCCTGACAGCTACACCAAGCCCTACCGCTATATCGACCATGTGCCGACGCGCAACTCGATCTTTGCACTGGACGTGATCGATACCCGCGCCAGCCTGCTGCCGGCGGAAAAACTGATTCAGGGCGACAAGTACATCTTCATTCGCAACGCCTACCTGCAGAACCGCGAGTTCAAGGTCAAGGACGGCGAAGTCGAAGACGACTTCTGATTCTTGAACAAGGGGCTGCCCTGCAGCCCCCGCGTCAATGCATGGCCAGGATGCGCAGGCCGAACTTCTGCTGCCCATCGGGCTGATCGGCGATCCACACCACCTCGGTGCTGGCGTGCAAGCCCTTGAGCGCCGGGTGATCGGAATCGATCCGCACCTCAAGCGTATCCCCCACCTGAAAGCGCTGCGGCGCCTGCACCTGCATGCCCCCGCTGGACAGGTCCAGGCACACCGCCGCAATCACCTGGCCTTCGTGCAGCAGGCTCACCTCGGTATCGATGCGCATGCGGATGAAATCGCGTTTTTCGCTGTGGTTGGAGGGCGTCTGAGGCATGCTGCATCCTTCCCTTTGGGTTGCACGGGTCGGCTTTCTTATAACTCCCGGTGATTTGGCCTGTAAAGAGCAGCGAGGTCGACCCTCGTACGCTTGAAACGCCTGGCGGATGGGAGTACCGTCTGCGCCTTACAGGGTAGCGCTGATAGTTGCCGGGCGGGTCTTCTTGTCCTACAACTCAAGTAGAGTGTTACCACAGAGTATTCCCGTAGCTGGCCGTCAGCTTTGCCGACACCGCTGCACCAACCCAAATCGGCGCCGTTCGCCCACATGCAGAAAACCAGTGCAACGCTGTTGATCATCGATGACGACGACGTGGTCCGTGCGAGCCTCGCCGCCTATCTTGAAGACAGTGGTTTCAGCGTCCTCCAGGCCGGTAATGGCCAGCAGGGGCTTCAGGTCTTCGAAGAACACCAGCCCGACCTCGTGATCTGCGATCTGCGCATGCCGCAGATGGGCGGGCTCGAACTGATCCGCCAGATCAGCGAGCGCGCGCCGCAATTGCCGGTGATCGTGGTGTCCGGTGCCGGCGTCATGAGCGATGCGGTCGAGGCCTTGCGCCTGGGCGCTGCCGACTACCTGATCAAGCCGCTGGAAGACCTTGCCGTGCTCGAGCATTCGGTGCGCCGGGCGCTCGACCGTTCGCGCCTGGTGCTGGAAAACCAGCGCTACCGCGACAAGCTCGAAGCGGCCAACCGTGAGCTTGAAGCCAGCCTGCACCTGCTGCAGGAGGACCAGACCGCCGGTCGGCAGGTGCAGATGAACATGCTGCCGGAAAGCCCCTGGGTAGCCGGCGAGTTCGCGTTCGAGCACCAGATCATCCCGTCGCTGTACCTGTCGGGTGACTTCGCCGACTACTTCCGTGTGGATGACCGCCGCATCGCCTTCTACCTCGCCGATGTCTCCGGGCATGGCGCGTCGTCGGCCTTCGTCACGGTGCTGCTCAAGTTCATGACCACGCGCCTGTTGTTCGAATTCAAGCGCGGCAGCAAGATGCGCGAGTTCAAGCCTTCGCAAGTGCTCAGCCACATCAACCGCGGGCTGATCAACTGCAAGCTGGGCAAGCATGTGACCATGGTCGGCGGTGTGATCGACGAAGACACCGGCCTGTTGACCTATGCCGTGGGCGGCCACTTGCCGCTGCCGGTGCTGTACACCCCGGGCAGTACCCGCTACCTGGAAGGCCGCGGCCTGCCGGTGGGGTTGTTCGACGAGGCCAGTTACCAGGACCTGGTGGTGGAGCTGCCGCCTGTGTTCAGCCTCAGCTTGATGTCCGATGGCATTCTGGACCTTTTGCCGGGTGACACGCTCAAAGATAAAGAAGCCGCCTTGCCAGAAATCGTCAAGGCAGCGGGTGGCAGCCTGGATGGGCTGCGCCAACGATTTGGATTGGCTACGCTTGGGGAGATGCCGGATGATATCGCCCTATTGGTGTTGAGCAGGAACCTTCAATGAGTACCGGTAGAATTCAGTTCGCCGAGCAAAGCGGTACCTTTGTACTGAAATTCGTCGGTGAAGTGCGCCTGACCTTGTGTTCGGCGCTGGATGCGACGATCGAGAAAATCTTCACTGCGCTGAATTTCTCGGCCATCGTCATCGACTTGACTGAAACCGAGAGCATCGACAGCACCACCTTGGGCTTGCTGGCCAAGTTGTCGATCCTGTCGCGCCAGAAGGTTGGGCTGCTGCCGACCGTGGTCACCACCAACCCGGATATTTCCCGGTTGCTGCAGTCGATGGGCTTCGATCAGGTGTTCAACATCGTCGATCGTCCGATACCGTGCCCGGAGTGCCTGACCGACCTGCCGTCGCAGGACCAGAACGAAGAGGTGGTGCGGTCAAAGGTGCTGGAGGCGCACAAGATCCTGATGGGCTTGAATGACTCCAACCGTGAAGCCTTCCATGACCTGGTGAATGCGCTAGAGCGCACCTGATTCATTGCCTTTACCGGCCCGTGGCCGCGGGCTTACCCCGCCAAGAGGTCGGTAAAGGTTAAAACCATCGCTCATTCCGGCGCAACGAACTCTGTCACTTCCCGCCCACCGGCATCCAGCTGAAACACCCGCGCCGGCCGCCCTTGCTCATCAAAGAACACCTGCCCCAACCCCGCACCATTCCACAGCCGTTCCCCCGCCTTACTATGGTTGGGCGTACGCGGCACCACCTCCATCTCCCGCCGCTTGGTAAACCAGTTGAGCGGCGAGCGTGGTGAATACAGCCAACGGTTCAGCCGGTCGAGCACATCGAGCAGGCGCCTGGGGAACTCGTTCTTGATGCCGCTGCTGGTGATCTGCCACAAGTGCGGGCTGCGCTGGCGATGGCGAATCAGTACTTCATACACGAATGAATAATGCACGTCGCCGGAGAGCACCACGTAATGCCCCGGCGTGCGCGAGTGGCGGAAGATATTCAAAATTACCTGCGCCGCGCCGCGGTGTGCCATCCAGTTCTCGGCATCCACCAGCAACGGGTAGCCCAGCCAGCTGAACGCTTTCTGCACGGTTTCGATCAGTTTTACCCCGAAGATCGGCGCGGGTGACACGATAATCGCCGAGGGATGATCGAGCAGCGCCTGCTGCAGCTCGCTCAACGCTTCCCAGTCGAGCAGGCCGGATGGCTTGGCCAGGCTGCTTTCGCTGCGCCAGCGGCGGGTGCGGGTGTCGAGCACCAGCAACGGCGGGTTGCTGGGCAAGCTGTACTGCCAGCCCTGGAACTGCAACGCTTCGCCGATCAGTTCGTCCTGTGCCTGGCTGTCTAGCGTTGTACCTGTCAGCACCTGGCAGCGCTCGACCAGCCCCGCGCAGCCATCCGGGTCGTTGCCCCAGCCCTGGCACAGCAAGTAGCCAAGCAACGCGTTGCCGATGATGCGCCGTGAGAAGGGGTGGCCATAGGCGGTTTCTTCCCACTGTGCCGAGAGGTTCCAGTCGTCGGTGATGTCGTGGTCATCGAAGATCATCAGGCACGGCAGGTGGGCCATTACCCGTGCCACCTGGCCCAGGTTGCTGGCGAAGGCCTCGATCAGTGGCAGCTCTTGCCGATACCGCGCCTGGCGCTCATCAGTGAGCCCGGCGGGCATGTCCAGGTTCACCAGGCGCCAAGGCTCGGGTGACCATACCAGCAGGTACATGGCCATGACTTCAGCGAAGGTGACCAGGTGGTTGTCGGCATTGCTTGACGAGAAGATCGGCTTGCGTTTGCCGCCGAAAAAGCGCTCGCGCAGGCTTTCGTTCTGTTCTTGGGCCGGCAGCAGGTCTGCACGGTGGTAATAGCTGGCCGGGTGCTGGTACAGCGCTGTGCTGTCGGCCACCACCGCACCATCGAGCTGTTCGTCGAACAGCCCCAGGCGCTCGATCAGGCTATGAATGGCCCGCAGCATGGGGCCGGCAACATCGTCGGCATACACCTGGTCACCGCTCATCAGCAGCACGGCAGGGCGCTGTTCGGGCTGTTCGCACTGTGCCAGCAAACGGTCGGCGCAGAGCAGGCCATCCGCGGCAGGGTGGTGCGGCTTGCGACAAGAACCATGCAATAAATGGTCGAGGCGGTCCCGCAGCACAAAGCTTGGGCGCTGGCAGCCTGGGTAGAGCAGGTGGGGTGCCCACTCGGCGATGCCCTGGCCATCGATGCGCAAGTCATAGCCCAGCGCCTGGTTGCAAGGGAGGGGCTGGTCGAAGTGGATATCCAGCAAGTGGATAAACGCGTGCTGGCCTATCGGGATAACCTGGCAAGTGGCGTTGGCTGTACGCGCTGCGCCGTCCAGGGTGAATTCGGGTTGCAAGGGTTGCGTGGCGACCAGCCAGATGGCCAGGCGCTGGGGCTCTAGCCGGCGCAGTACCGGGCCGGCAAGAACGAGGGGTAGGGATGAGGTCATCAACAGCTCTGTTGGCTAGACAGCCCATCCACCCGTGCAGCGACAGCACTGCACCAGTGGCAGCGGGCTTGCCCGCGAATAGGCCATCGAATTCAAAATACCTCTGAAGCCTGGCGCTATTCAGCGCCAAACCAAAAACGGGCGGAAAATGCTGAGCATTTCCCGCCCGTCAGGCAAACCTAATATGTATCAGGCTTTTTCAGCCATCAGTTTCTCCAGCTTCTCCTGATCGCGGGCAAACTGGCGAATACCCTCGGCCAGCTTCTCGGTGCCCATGGCATCTTCGTTCATCGCCCAGCGGAACTGGCTCTCGCTCAACACCTGCTTGGCCTCGCCAGCGTTGCCCGGTTTGAGCACGCGCGGCAGCTCGCCCTGATCATCGCTCAGTTGCTGCAGCAGCTCGGGGCTGATGGTCAGGCGATCGCAGCCTGCCAACTGCTCGATCTGGCTGATGTTGCGGAAGCTGGCGCCCATGACCACGGTGTCGTAGCCATTGGTCTTGTAGTAGTCGTAGATGCGCGTGACCGATTGCACGCCCGGGTCCTCGGCGCCCACGTACTCCTTGCCAGTGTTTTTCTTGTACCAGTCGTAGATACGGCCCACGAACGGCGAAATCAGGAACACCCCGGCATCGGCGCAGGCCTGAGCCTGGGCGAAGGAGAACAGCAGGGTGAGGTTGGTCTGGATGCCTTCCTTCTCCAGCTTCTCGGCGGCGCGGATGCCTTCCCAGGTGGAGGCCAGCTTGATCAGCACGCGGTCTTTGCCGACCCCGGCTTTGTCGTACAGCGCGATCAACTGACGGGCCTTGGCCAGCAGGGCCGGTTCATCGAACGACAGGCGGGCATCCACTTCGGTGGAGATTCGCCCAGGGATGGCCTTCAGAATGCCCGAACCCACCGCCACCGCGAACTTGTCGCAGGCCAGGTCCACATCGCCGTTGGCATCGCCCTTCACCTGCTTGAGCAGTTCCGCATAGCCGGGCATGGCAGCCGCCTTGAGCAGCAGCGACGGGTTGGTGGTGGCATCGACCGGTTTCAGGCGGGTGATGGCGTCCAGGTCCCCGGTGTCGGCGACCACGGTGGTGAACTGTTTGAGTTGTTCCAGCTTGGAGGTCATGGGCGTGCTCTGTCCTGTGCAATGACTCGACATTACCCGAGCCCCGGCGGCCGCTCAAGGCCCGTCGAAGCTGGGCGTGCAAAGCGGCCTTGCCGGGGCGTCGGGCCGGTCGGAAAGGGCTGCGAAAGGTGATGATTCGAGTCCCCTCCCGCCGCGAGGTTCCCAAGTCTGCTGGACTATCTGCTTTTCAGCGCCTCGCCCAAGGTGCCGGATTCCCCTTCCTGGAGCCGTTTGCCGTCGGGCATGATGATTTCCAGCGTGGTCCCCGCAGGCCGAGGTGCTGGTTGTGCCGCCCGCGCCTGCGCCTTCCTAGCTTCAACCCTGCGCTCGATCATGGTTGGGTACTGCGAGGCCACCAACAGGATGATGGCGACCGGAGCAAAAATCGCCAGTGCCACACCCCAAGTGCCCTGGGAGCGCGTGCGCCTTTTCAACGCCCCTCCATCAGTTCCGCCGCTTGATCAAACACCGCCAACGGCTCGGCCGCCTTGTGAATATCCGCCGACAGCAACTGCCGGAACCGCCGAGCGCCCTTGAACCCCTGGGCCAGCCCCAGAATATGCCGGGTGATGTGGTGCATTGCCCCGCCACTTTCCATATGCGCCACGATATAAGGCCGCAGCAGCGCCAACGCCTCGCTGCGGCTGACCACCGGCGCCTCGCTGCCAAACAGTTGCTGGTCGACATCGGCCAGCAGGTAAGGGTTGTGGTACGCCTCACGCCCCAGCATCACCCCGTCGAACGTTTCAAGGTGCGCCTGGCATTGCGCCAAGGTCTTGATCCCCCCGTTGAGCACAAACTCCAAGTCCGGGAAGTCCGCCTTCAACTGTGCCGCCACGTCATAGCGCAACGGCGGCACCTCACGGTTCTCCTTGGGCGACAGCCCCTCAAGAATCGCGATCCGCGCATGCACGGTAAAACTCCGGCACCCGGCCTCACGCACCTGGCCGACGAAGTCGCACAGCTCGGCATAGCTGTCACGGCCATTGATGCCGATGCGGTGCTTCACCGTCACCGGCGTCGAAACCGCATCCCGCATGGCCTTCACGCAATCGGCCACCAGCGCCGGGTGGGCCATCAGGCAGGCGCCGATCATGTTGTTCTGCACCCGGTCGCTCGGGCAGCCGACGTTGAGGTTGACCTCGTCGTAACCGGCCTCTTCGGCCAAGCGCGCGCAGGCCGCCAGGTCAGCCGGCACGCTACCACCCAGTTGCAGGGCCAACGGGTGCTCGGACACGTCGTGACGGAGGAAACGGTTGGCGTCGTTGTGCAGCAGGGCGCCGGTGGTGACCATTTCGGTGTAGAGCAGGGTGTGCTTGGAGAGCAGGCGCAGGAAGAAGCGGCAGTGGCGGTCTGTCCAGTCCATCATCGGTGCAACGCTGAAGCGGCGTGACGGCTCAGGGCGCGTGGGTTCTGGCTTGTAGCCTGATTTTGCGGTCATTTCGTTCAACGTGTTTTGTACCAATTTTCGGGGTTTTGGGGCGTTTTCACCAAGCGCTTGGTACAATGTACCAACCGACAGACGACGTGTACCAATCTCAGATGGCAACGATCAGAACGCGTAAAAAGGCCGATGGCAGCACCAGCTACCTCGTCCAGATCCGCATTAATCGCGACAAGGTGACAGTCTACCAAGAGAGCCAAACGTTCGCCCGCAAACAGGCTGCAGTGGCCTGGGCGAAGCGACGGGAAACCGAGTTGTCTGAGCCTGGTGCTATCGAGCGCGCCAACCGGGTAGGGCACACGGTCAAGCAGATGATTGACCGTTACCTGGTCGAGGCAGAGAAAGCCCGGCCTCTGGGCGAGACCAAGCGACGCACGTTGAACGCCATCAAGAACAGCTACCTGGGTGAGATGGTCGACTCCGACATCAGCCAGCAGGTGCTGGTGGACTATGCCCTATGGCGTATGAGCCCCGCAGGCGGTTGCATCAAACCACAGACAGCCGGCAATGATCTGGCTCACCTGGGTTCAGTGTTGTCGCTCGCTAGGGCAGCGTGGGAGTACGAGATCAACCCCCAAGCTATGCCCGACGCACGCCTTGTCCTGAAACGCCTCGGCTACAACATGAAGAGCCGGGAGCGGGATCGCAGGCCAACGCTTGAAGAACTCGACAAGGTGCTTGAGTTTTTTTTCGAGATGCTAGCCCGGCGTCCGACAGTCATTCACATGCCGAAGGTCGTGGCGTTTGCCATCTTTTCTACACGCCGCATGGACGAGATCGCTCGCATTATGTGGCAGGATCTGGATGAGCACCGCCAGGCGGTGAAAGTGCGGGACATGAAGAACCCCGGGCAGAAGATCGGCAACGATGTGTGGTGCCATCTGCCAAATGAGGCGTGGGCGATTGTGCAAAGCATGCCGCGTCAGTGCACTGAGATCTTCCCTTACAACACTGATTCAATCGGCACGGCCTGGTCCAGGGCATGCAAGATGGTTGGCGTGGAGGACCTGCATTTTCACGATCTGCGCCACGAAGGTGTGAGCCGATTGTTCGAAATGGATTGGGATATCCCGCGCGTATCGAGTGTTTCCGGTCATCGTGACTGGAACTCGCTGCGGCGTTACACCCATCTGAGGGGGCGTGGCGATCGATATATGGAATGGAGTTGGTTGGAGCGGATTGTCCAGGCCCCGGTCACCCTAGGCGCCCGGGCTGAGTAGTTGGTTAGGGAATGCCCAGAATTGACCCTCACTTGTGCTCGTCTTGATGCGCCGGTTGCATCAGACCTGGCCGCCTTCGGCTAGAGGTACGCCTGAAGCCAGCATGCAATAGAACACCGATTGGCAACGGAAGGACGCACGAAGCGATAGGCTAGGATCCCCTCACGCGCGTGATGCCATTGTGATATCGTGCTGAAAAATTTAAAGGGAATTTATCGTGGTTCGGCTAATCCTTTCAATAGTGAAAAATTTCTTCATCAAAACTTGGCAGTTTTTTGCAAGCGTTGTAGTGGTTTTAGTGCTTTTTCTTAGTCAGTTCCATGATTTCAAATCTCCGGACATTGTTCTAGAAGTTACGTCTGTTAAGGCTACGGCCTCACAGCCAGTCGATTTGGTAATGTTTGGGGAGCTCTCTTCTTTAAAGTCTCTTATAGCGCGTGAAGAGCGTGTTTTAGATTCGCGAGGGAGGGAGCGTGACTACTCTCCGGAAGAAATTGATCGAATTCTGTTAACTCATAGAAATAATCTGGCCTCTATGAATATAGAGATTGAGACGTCAGAGAGAAAGCTTGGGGGGACGATGTCGGCGGAGAATAAAAAGTATACATTAGATACTTTAGTTGCTTTAAGTGAGGATCTGGATAGTTTTCGTGGGATGTCTGACCTGTTAGGGTTTTCGGGTCGCTCACTAATAAATGAAGCAGGTGAGGATTCAAATATTGATGATAAAATTGAAAAGCTGCGAGAGTCCATAAATTTGCAGCTTGATACTAAGAGGAAAAAAAGAGATAATTTGAGTGCAAGGTATAAGGAAGCAAATAAGCAGTGGCTGGACTTTAAGTCAAATGTAATGCCGAACAGAGCGAAATTGGTAATTACGTGCGCAGTAGGGAACCAAGGGAGTGGGGCAACCTCACTGAAACCACAGGCTCTATTTCGAGCAAACCTAGGTGAAGGAAATTATCTGGATTTCTCGATGAAAATGAGCGATTACGACAGTTCGCCTGAGGCTGCAACTCTCCAGCCTCAGTCTTATAAGGTAATTAAATTCGAATCCGATGAAATTCAGTCTATGACTGCCGCAGACAGAGAGCGGTTTAAAGCATTCTTGGGGAACGCATCTCCTGCAAGAATTTTTGTGTCTGATGTTAGTGGCGCAGTATATGCGTCCAACTCAGTGCCATTTTCTCCTGGCGTTTATGAACAAAAAATGTTTGACTCGTTAAAGCAGTTCGCATCTTCTAAAAATTCTCGATAAGAATTTTTTTGTTTGTTTACTGATTTTATCTCAAACAGCATGGCGCGGTTGTCGTTTACTGATTTGCGGATATTCGATTGGGTAGAAGGGAGGGATGCAGCCAGATGGTCCGTGTGAATGGCTGACACCCATCAAGTGGGCTGCAATCTCCGTATCAGCCTGTCCGTCACCTTTTATTCAATTGTGCGCACTCTTTGCGCGCAGCATCCCGCTGCTGGTCCAGATAGAGAGCCAGATCGGCAATATGTATGCCACGGGCGCTCTTCTGGCTCGGTTCAAGTCGGGTGATGGGCAGCTTGATCTCCCCGGCCAGCACCTTGCGTTGGAATACGAGCGGCGTGAGGTGCGTGAAGTAGTCAGCGCATACCTGTTCGAGCGAGATAATCGCCATGCCGTTGTACTGCGCCATCAAAATAAACGCTGTATTCACGCATGACCCTCCTGTTCCCGCGAATTCGTCTCTGCGTTGCTGGGGCGAGCGGATTGCCGACCCTCATTGAGCTGGCTTAGCACCTGCTTGCTGGCGAGGTTGAACAGCTCGTCGGTGGAGACCGGGAAGATGGACTGCTCGAAGTTGCGTACGGCGTCAAATCGAGTGCGGTACAGCCCGGCCTGGCCGAGCCATGCGACGGCGCAATGCTCTGCATCTGAGATCGGGCAAGGGGTCGTAAGTCGTTCACCCTGGGAACTTAAGTTGCACTTTTTGCAGATATGCAGGCCCCCGTCGTAAGGGTCCACTGTTTCCCAGTGATGCTTGTGAGTGCTCATGCTGCCTCCCGTTGAGCCACGCTCAAGCCAACGGCAACCGGGCGTACCCAAATCGGCATGCTGCTCAGCACGAAGGTTTCGCCCTGGGCGACCAGTAGAAGGGTTGTGCCCATAACATCAGCTACGGCTTCTGCAGCAGCTGGTGGAACGGCATTGCCGATACGCTCACGCCACGCTTGGTCACTCAGACCGTCCAGCTCAAGCTGTTCTTCTGGTTCGACCAGGCTCTGTATGGCTGCCAGCTCGAAGGTGGTGAAGGGTCGGTGCCATGTTCCGTCCAGCGATTCGATCACGCATGCCAGACGGTCATTGGCGTCGGGAAGGCGCGGATCTGCCACGCTCCAGCGGCCGTTGTCGTGCATGGCACTGGCGGACACTGCGCCGGACGGCCCATCCCAAGGCACAACGCCGTAGTGCCCACCGGTCAGGTAGGCGTCACCTTTGGTGCGGCGCATACCTGGGCGTGGGTCTTGCACGGCAAAGGCGCCTTGACCGGTAGTGCTGCCGGCGATGACGGTTCCCGCTGGGCTGTTGTACGGCGTGACCTGGTACTTGCCGAAACCGGCGCCTGCTCGACGTGGATCGGCAACGCTGAAGGTTCCCTGCCCGGGGCTCTTCACGCCGATTACCGCGCCGCTGGTATCTCCCCAGCGGCGCACACCGTACTGCTGGTACTGCAGAGCGCCGGCCTTGGCGCGCGGATCTGCTACCGAGAACTTGCCATTGGTGGGGCCGCTGCGCGCAGCGACCGTGCCAGCTGTTTCTTGCCAGTCGTGCACGCCCAAGAACCCGTCGCGGAATTGCGGAACGATGATCAGGTCGCGCAGGTAGCCTTCCTCGATCACCAAATCATTCAGGCTGCGCCAGTCTTTACCGGCCTCGACCAAAGCGAGGCGTACCCATGTTTTCCACTGGAGTGACGGTACCCGGTGCATCGGGCCGGCTGCTTCAATGTCGCCGGCCAGCGGCATGCGGCCGAGAATATCGCCAACCGCACGAAGCGACTTCTGCTCAGGCTCGTACAGGAATGGCGGTACCTTCTCAACGTGACGGCCAACCAGCAGAAAGCGCTTGCGGCTCTGCGCGAGGTTCCCAATGCGCCCACAGTCGTGGGTGGTTTCAGCGACGGCGTAGCCAAAGCTGGAGAGCAGGCTGTTGATCTGGTCGAGCAGATGCCGCCCGCGGCTGGCAAGGCGAGGAACGTTCTCGAACACCAGCAGCGGAACCGGGTCATCTGCCCATGCCTCACAGAACAGCCAGATGCAGCGCAGGGTCAGCTCGTTGAGGGCTTGGTAGCGTGGCGTTTGGCTCATCGTTTCCGAGAGCAGCCCGCTTGCACCCTTGCACGGTGAGCTGATGAATACGGCGTCCGGGCGCTGGCCGCCAGCGGCCTTGCGAATGTCCTCCGGTGTGGCCTCGCGCCAACCCGGTGGCGGCTCTTTCCCGTGGAAGCGGATGTACTGATCGCGGGTGAACAGATCAATCAGTGTGCCCTTTACGCCCGACAGGCGTTCGAAGTCGGCTAGGCCGGCAGGATCGACGTCGACCCCACCAATGCACTGCCAGTCGGCTTGGAGGTTGCCCACGATAGGCTTGGAGCGATTGAAGCCTTTTGCCCCTCCGCCCAAGCCACAACACATGTGGAAGTGTTTAAGTACGTGTTTGCGCAGGCTCACAGTCCGGCCTCCTTTCGTCCAACCAGCTGCATGGCTTGGTCGAAGGTCATTGCGCGGGCCTTGAAGTGCCAGACCGGATCGCACTCACTGCTCAAGACCAGCGTATTGAGCAGCGGAGCGGGCTTACCTGGTGTCCAGTTATCAAGTACGTCGCGCAGGCCGAGTGCCTTAGCGATGGCCTGGGCATTGGTGGTCTTGCCGCAGCCAGAGGGGCCGTGCACAAGGCAGCTTCGTGGGGCTTGGGTCGTCATGCCGCCACCTCCGCGCTTGCTGCACTGGCTGGGGTTTCGCGCAACTGGGTGTGAATGCGTTTAGCCAGACCTTCCAGTCCTGCAGCTTGCTGCTTGGCGCGTGATGCCTGCTGAGTTGCCTTCATTGCGTTTAACGTCCGCTCGGTCAGGCTCAGGGTTTCCATGGCGCTGATGAGCAGTTCGTAATCCGACCTTGTCACTGCCAGCCCGGTGTAAGACATGATTCGGGCCTCCAGTTCGCGGATGCTGCCTTTGAGGTGTGCGATTACCGTGTGGTGCTTACGCTGGTCTGCTTCAGATTGAACTCGGGCTTCGTCCAGGTCGTCCTGAAGACCTTTGATCCGCAGCTTCAGATCGGACTTCAGGCTCTGTTTGCCCGTGTCCAAGCCTCTGTTGAACGCGCGCTGGCGGGCTTTCGCGAAGAGGAAAGGCAGGATGGCCAGGGTGATCAGCCAGATAATGCCCATGGCGAGAACTTGTTGGTGCGGTTGCATATGCTGTGCTCCAAGATGCCCAGCACCGGCCGGGAGTGTGGTGGTGGCCTAGTGCTGGATGCGTTGCCCCTGATGGCCGGGGCTGCCTGTGTTACGCCGATTTCGTCGCTTGGGTGTCGAGGTAGTCGGCAAGGTCATGCAGGTAGATCACATACTGCGCTCGGGCTGAGTGGTGCAGCTTTGTAGGCTTCAGCCCAATCTTTCCGGTGTTGATCAGCTCTCTGAACCGACGGTCTGTTTTGATGTGCGGAAAGTAGTGCTCTCGCACGGCAGTCAAGGTCGGGCAGGGGGTGGTCCATTGCTTGCGCAGTTGTCCAAGCGTGTCCGTCATTGGCGGTCCCCGTACCCCTCGGGTAGTTGGCCGAGCTTGGTGCGTACTGCGTTCGCAAGCGTGAGCTTGCAACTGCCGTAAGCAGTCGCGCAGATGTCGCCCTGGTCATTGGTTACAACGGTACCGAAGGGCTGGTCTTCGTCCGTGGTGGGAGTGATGTAAGCGCGCAGACCTTCAGGTAGCACATCGCTCACGCAGTCGAGCGCTTCCATCAAGGCGATGGCTCGCTGGGTCTGTTGGCCCGACTCAGTTCGGCCGTTGGCCACGTCCTGCAGGAAGTTGCGAAGGGCCATGTACTTGGTCGAGTCGCCGCGCGGCAGGGTGATCGAGCCCGTGTAGGGGCCAAAGCGCACCTGCAGGTGGTGGTCGCGGTCGTCGTTCTCAACCTGGATGTGGGCGTCGAGAGAGGTTTCAGGGCGGTTCAGCGGGCAGGTGGTGTTGCCGCCGTTCTCCAGCGTGCGCTCCAGCAGCATCACGCAGCGCAGTTTGATTGTGAAATCACTCATACCGCACCCCGCTAGGTACGGCGCGAACGTGCCCTGATTGAGTGACGATCAGTTGCAGGCCGGTGAAGCGTTGAAACGCTTCAATCGTGGCTGGGCGAGTGCAGGTGGTGGGGTGCAAGTAAACCTTGCACCCGTTTCGGAGCTGTGCAATTGGCATTTCTGGACCTCGGTGGTGAGAGGGTTGCGGTCCAGACAATACTTAAACGAATTTTTCCGGTCAATACCTAAACGAGATGAAGGCTATTCGTTTAGGGGTTAAAAGATTTCAACCTTCGATACGACCACGCCACAAATGGTTGCGTCACTCGGCAGTTCAATGATCGGGTCGGGCCAAGATGGGTTCAGAGGCTTCAAAAAATATCGCTCACCCTCTACCACCAGCTGCTTGAACGTTGCCTCTTTGCTGTTAGCCAGCTTGACGATGACCAAGGAGCCGTTTTCATAGTCCTTAGCCGGGTCGACAAAGATGATATCTCCCTCTCTGAAGGAGCGACGCTCATGAGGGTTAAACATGGAAAGCCCGCGAACCCGCAGGGCAAAAGTCGAACTGCTGTGTGAGACGGCGCAGGGTAACCAGGCTTCTGCAGCCTCAAGTTCAAACGGTTCTTGCATCTCGCACCAGGCTCCGGCCTGTACCCAAGAAATCAGAGGTACGAAACCACGAACCTTCGGTCCTGGTTCCACATTGGCTGTTGGCCCGAGTGGCGGCTGACTGCCACCTTCTCCCTTCCATAGCCAATCAGTAGTCACACCAAGGGCTTTTGCGATCCGCTCGACATTCTCATGCCGAGGGCTAGCCGATGTGCCCGACAGAATCCTATGGATGGTTGGCTGTGGTACTCCCGAACGTCGAGCTAGCTCGCCGCCTGACAGCCCGAGTTCATGCATGCGTTTTGCTACGCGATTCCCTATCACTGCGGATTGCTCTGATTAGTTTGCGTATCACAAGTGTATTGCCCTGACCTATTCGTTTGGGTAACATCTGGTTATTCGTTAACGAATAGGTTGCATCATGTCCATACAAGAGATGCTTGGAGCGCTAATCGAGAGGGGCTTTTCGCAACGCGCGATTGCAGAGAGGGTTGGCGTGACTCAGCCCACCATCTATCGCGCCACGAAGGGTGCGGCGGTTCGCTACGAGGTAGGCAAAGCTATCGAGGCTTTTTACGAGGAGCAGGTAGTAGGAAGTAGATGCAAGAAGGAACACTGAGCTAGGGCCTCTCACCACAAGAATCCCCTAGCTCAGCTTGATCAGCGCTTAGCGCTGAAGGACCCGCCATCCGGTTGCCTCTCACCACAAGAATCGCCGGATGACTAGAACCGCGTGAAATGCCCGCACAGCACGCAAAGCACAACACATCGGTCGTATTCACAGGATAGGGCGTACTTACCCCTGTGACTACACCGTTAATCGAGGTTTAACGGTTTATGAGTCGCATCGACACTCTGCCGGACGCAGGGCCGGCACTTTCTCTCCGGCACGCGCTCTACCGCGCTGGTCGCGAATACAGGGGTGGTCTCACCACTCTGGCCTTCAACATGGGTATGGATTTCGATGCCCTGCAGAAGAAGCTGAAGCACGATGAAGAGCGCCGCTGGCTCAATCCTGACGAGCTGGAAGAGGTGCTGCAATGGACCGCTGACCGTCGTGTCCTCGACGCATTGGGTCGTGCGGCAGGCGTTGTTTGGTACCGCCCTGCGCCGGTCCCCGCAACCAATGAGCAGTTGAAAGCAGTTGGCCTGCTGCTGAAGGAAGCGGCTGAGTTCGTGAGCAGCATGCACGAAGGCGCTGCGGACAACGTCTGGGAGCTACACGAAGTGCAGAAGCTGGAAGCCTGCGGGCTGGACGTGATCCGCCAGGTACTCGCGATTACATCGGGTGCACGCCAAGCCATGGAGGACCAGGGCAATGGCTGATGCAGTCGACTTCGCTAATGATCAAGCTGAATACTTTCTCCAACTGTCGCTGCAGCGCCTTGCGCGACTTCCTGACAGGCCTTCAGCGCAGAACTGCGAAGACTGTGATGACCCTATTCCAGTAGCTCGTCAGCTCTCGGTCGCTGGTTGCGTGACCTGCATCGATTGCCAGGATCTGCGGGAGCGTCGTCGATGAGCGAGCGCCCAGCAGCAACCACGGCCGTATGGGCGCGCCGTTACATTGAGACTTTCGGCCTCGCCCTGGTGCCCATTGAGCCGGGCGAAAAAGGGCCGAAAGGTAAGGCTTGGAATACGCCGGGAGGCTATATCAC
The DNA here is from genome assembly GCF_014269105.1 of Pseudomonas sp. SWRI77. NCBI lineage: Bacteria > Pseudomonadati > Pseudomonadota > Gammaproteobacteria > Pseudomonadales > Pseudomonadaceae > Pseudomonas > Pseudomonas sp. SWRI77. The sequence goes on from NZ_JABWRV010000003.1 coordinate 258,820, forward strand.
AGACGCAGACGCGGCAGAGGCGTTCTGGCTGGAGCATCCCGATCACAACCTTGGGGTGGTGCTCGGGCCGAGTCGCGTCTGTTCGCTTGACGTTGATGACGTCGAGTTTTGCCGAATCGCTTTGCGTGAGGCCTTCGGGCTGGATCTCGACTCGATAGCGGCTGCTTTCCCGACCACGGTAGGTAACCCAGCGCGCTTCCGTGTTATGTTCCGCGTTCCGGATGGGGTTGAGCTGAGCCGGCGGTCATTGGCATGGCCCAACCAGGCCGACCCTGATGGATCAATCCTGAAGGCGCTGACCGCTCAAATGGTCGCGGCGAAAGAGGCTGGTGACGAGATCCGCGAAGCAGCGCTCAAGATGGCTGCAGAGCCCTTTAAGAAAATCACCGTGTTCGAGCTGCGCGGCGGAGCGGTTCAAGATGTGCTGCCGCCCTCGATTCACCCTGGCACTGGGCAGCCGTACACATGGCGCATTCCGCCTTCTGCAGACGGGCTGCTTGAGTTGCCGGCTGATCTGCTGAGTCTTTGGCAGGATTGGGACCAGGCGAAGCCTAAGGCGCTGGCTGTTTGTCCGTGGATTCCCAAGCCCGCCGCGGTCGCTTCGTTGCCAGCGACCCGCCCCCGGCCTGTTGGCGTGCCATCAGGTAACTCGCTGCCTGATGTCATCCCTGAGTTCAATCGAACCTGCGACATTGCCACTTTGATCGAGACGCATGGCTACAAGCGCATCGGTGGCAAGTGGCTGTGTCCTCACAGCAGTAGTGGCGACCCTGGGGTGACAATCAGCGAGGGTAAGCTGTATTCCCACCACAGCTCTGATCCGCTGGCCAACGGCCACAAGAACGATGCCTTCGATGTGTACTGCATCCTGGTACACGACGGTAACCAGCGGGAGGCCACTAAAGCGGCAGCGCGGATGCTGGGTTTGGACGCGAAATCGAGGACGCCGGCGCCTCCGCCTATCGGTGAGCTTCCCCGCACCCCATCAGCTAATGAGCCTGTTGCAGGCCAGGATGATGGTCGGGGAGTCGATGATGTGACACAGCACGCAGAGCCCGAGGGCAGCGAGCCCAGCGCGGCCTGCTCCTCGGCCTCCGGGGGGGAGGGGGTGGATGGTCTGGTGTTGAAAAGCGCTATGCGGCGGTTCGCATTGGTCGAGGGCTCCACTAGCGTGTGGGACCTCGATAAAGGTCAGTCGATGAAGCGTCCTGGGTTCGAGGCGCTGGTAGGCAAGCCGCTCGCCAAGCAATGGATGGATCGGACAGACAAGAAGCTGGTTTCGATTGACCAGGTGAAAGAGCTGGAGCAGGTGAAGAGGCTGGCGGCGAAAAAAGGTGGTGCGCTGAAGCTGGACCCGATTGAGCGCTACGTCTACATCGATGGCACTAAGGATGTTTGGGATCGGGAGAAGAAGCGCCGTATCGCTGAGGGGGCCGTGAAAATGGCCATGGGAGAAGAGTACAAGTGGTGGCTCAATAGTCAGGATCGCCGTGTCGTGGATGTCGACCACATCGTATTTGACCCCACCATGACCAAAGACCCTAACCTTTACATCAACACATTCGAGGGACTGCCCCTGGCACCTGTGCGTGATGATGCTGCCTGCGAGAACCTGCGTTGGTTGATTTCGTTCCTCTGCAACCATGACGAGGAAGCACTCGGCTGGCTGACGAAGTGGTTGGCATACCCGCTGCAGAATATGGGAGCCAAGATGGATACGGCGGTGCTGATGCATTCCATCATGGAGGGCTCGGGCAAGAGCCTGTTGTTCGCTGACATTTTCGGCCAGTTGTACGGCCAGTACGCTGCAACTGTTGGTCAGACGCAGTTGGAGGGTAGCTTCAACGCCTGGCAAAGCCGGAAGCTGTGGGCTGTATTCGAGGAGGTCGTCAGTCGGGACCAGCGATACAACCAAGTCGGTAAAATCAAGCACATGATCACTGGCAAGACCGTGCGGATGGAATCGAAGTTCATTAACGGTTGGGAAGAAGCCAACCACATGAATGCGGTCTTCCTGAGTAACGAAATCATGCCGTGGCCTATCAGCGAAGATGATCGCCGGATGCTTGTGATGTGGCCCATGCAAACATTGCCGGTAGATCGCCAGAAGGCTATCGGTCGGGAATTGAGCAGTGGTGGAGTGGCGGCGCTATATGGCTGGCTGCTCGCGGTCGACCTCGGTGATTTCAACCAGCGGACTCGTCCTCCCAAGACTGAGGCGCGGCAACGTTTGGTCGCACTTAGCCGAACCGCATGGCAAACTTTTCTCCATCTCTGGCAAACTGGAGAGCTTGGGCGAGGTCTATGGGGTTGCTGTCTCGCGACCGACTTGTATGCGTTGTTCATTGAGTGGTGCTCGCGCAACAAAGAGCATGCCATGAGTCAGACGAAGTTCTCTCTGATGCTCAGTGCGACGGTCGACAAGACGCGCTCGATCCCATGGACAGAGGGGAATAGTCGCCGATTTGCGGCGTTCTTTTTCCCGGATGATCCCGAGGCTTCCCTACCCCCATCGTTCAATGCGGCCGAGCTGGGGCAGGCCGTTATCACCTGGCGCAGCAAGGCGAAAATTGCGGGGTGGAACGTCGACACGTGGGATCACGTGAAGGGGGCCGCGGCATGAGACCAAGGACTCCTGTGTTGGGTGTGTTGGGTTTGTGTTGGGTCGGTTTGAGCAACCCAACACGCATAGAGCCCCCTGATTTCAAGGCTTCCCGTACCCCTGTGTTGTGTGTGTTGGGTTTGCGCGCACGCGCGCGTGCGGGCGAACTTTTTCTGATGCCTCAGCAGATCAAGAAAAAACTCTATGCGAGGACTCAAAAACCCAACAAACCCAACACACTCAACACACCTAACAGTAATGCCTTGAATTCATTGGTTTTTATCTGTGTTGGGTTTGTGTTGGGTTGCTTGAATGTGTGTTGGGTTCTGTTTTTCGGGGGATTCTGCTGATGAAAAAGGATATTGACGACCTCATGCGCCACTGGGGCGAGCAGCGGGCGCGGTGCGGGTTGGTGTCAGGTTTGGGCAGCCAGTTGGGTACCATTATGGAATGGAAGGGCGCAGCGCCTCGCGGTGGCGCATCGGGCTCAAGGATCCCGGTCAACGGCTTGGGCATGGATCGCGCCGCTGCCGAGGTTGAGGCAGCGGTTGCGGAATTGGAGCGTCGTGATGATCGAGGCCAAACTTTGGCCCGCCTGGCTACCTTCCGATATCTGTACGAGACGACGATCCGCGAGCAGATGAGGGCGGTCGGCTTAGCGGAGGATGCTGAGCGCACCTACTGGAACTGGTTGGATGCGCTGCATTTGCAGGTGGCCAGGATCATCGTCGCCCGTTCCGGGTTGAATCGGACCACTACCGTTCGTCGTGTTGGAATGCGCCGAGCGTGCGCCGAAGTTGCGCCGAAGTAGCGCCGAAGCGGAGTGCCGAAAACAGCCTCTTTTCGGTTTTGCAGTTCCTCGGTAAAAAGGCTCCACGATGTAAAAAGTGCGCTTAGGCGCTTCCCCCATAAGCACTGTGCTGTGCAACCCGCTCCGATCTTTCGGCGCATCGAGAACCCTGCCACCCGGCGGGGTTTTCTATTTTCGGCGCCGTGCTTTGCCAATGAGGCTTACATGAATAGCGAGCAACAAACGTTAGCCGAACTGCCGATCTGGATGGTGATTGTGCTATCCCTGGTCGGCGGTGTTTCGGGAGAGATGTGGCGGGCCGACATGGCGGGCGCTCGCGGTTGGGGGCTGATTCGCCGGTTGGCGTTGCGCTCTGGTGCCTGTGTGACCTGCGGGCTTTCGACCAACATGCTGCTGTACGCCCTTGGCGTTTCAGTATGGGCGGCGGCGGCGGTGGGTTGCTTGGCTGCGATGGCCGGCGCGGATGTTGCGATCAACCTCTACATGCGCTGGGCCGCAAAGCGCCTGGGGCTTGAGCAGGCGCCGCCCCAGGCCGGCGAGCCTGGGCAGTGACCCGGCCGGCAGCCCCGGCGGGGCGGGGGACCCTGGCGATATGGCCGGGGTACGGGGCAGGAAACCCGCGATTCTTTGTTAGCGGGAGGTTCACCCGCTTAGTGAACTGCGGTGAACTGGTTAACCCCCCGAATCCATTGGGTGAACTGGACGATTCAACATGACGTACCTGACGAAATCGGAATTCGCCGCCCGACACGGATGGTCGAAATCCTACGTTTCGAAACTGGCTAAACAGGATCGCCTGGTACTGGCCGCCGACGGCAGGGTCGATGTGGAAGCCACCGAGGCGCTGCTTGCTGAGTCAGCCGACCCGAGCAAGGCGGCCGTTGCGGCTCGGCATGAAGAGAGCCGCATCGAGCGCGATGTCCGAAGCCAGCTCCAGCCCGGCGGCGCTACAACTTCGGTGCAGCCATCAGATCCCGTGCCGGGTACCGGGCACAACTTCCAGCGCTCGAAGGCGCATCGTGAGTTCTACCTTGCGCAGCTGGCCGAGGCCGAGTTTCACAAGGTCCAGGGCAACTTGGTCGAGCGGCTGGCGGTCGAAGACGCCGCGTTCGCTGCTGGGCGGATGCTCCGTGATCAGTTCTTCGGCATTGCGCCGCAGCTCGCCGCCGAACTCGCGGGCATGAGCGATCCCTGGGAGATCGAGAAACACCTTGCGGGCGTCTTTCGCCGCATATTCACAGAGGCCGGCAAGATGAACAGCGCTGACCTTGAACGAGCCATCACACAGAGCTGAGCTTATGCCCACCGGATACGCAGACGGTGCCGAGGTGTACCGCGAAGCGTATTGCCGAGGGCTGATGCCCGACCCCGAACTGTGGGTCGATGAGTGGTCGGATGAGTACATGCGGATCCCGCGTGATACCGGTGCCGCTGAGCCTGGCAAGTACCGCACCGAGCGTACGCCGTATGCCCGTGAACCCATGCGCTGCCTGTCGCCTGCCCACCCGTGCAAGCGGGTGATCACCATGGTGGCCTCGCAGTTGATGAAAACGCAGATTGCCCTGAACTGGATCGGGGCGCTGATTCACATGGCCCCGTCCAACATCCTGACCCTGTTACCCAGCCTGGGATTGGCGAAGCGGGTGTCATCGCGGATTGGCAAGACCATCGCCGCGACGCCCGAGCTGAATGCGCGCGTGGCTGCATCCCGCTCACGAGATGCGCGCAATACCATGGACACCAAAGAGTTCGAGGGTGGCACGCTCTATGCCACCACGGCTGGCTCGGCCGCCAACCTTGCCGAACTGTCGGCGCGGTATGTCTACGGCGACGAGATCGATCGTTGGGATGTTGACGTCGACCAGGAGGGCGACCCCATCAAGCTGGCCGAGGCGCGCGGCAGTACCTTCGGGCGCAACGCCAAGTTCTATTTCTCCAGCTCGCCCACCATCAAAGGGGCGTCGCGGATCGCAGACCTCTTCGAGATGAGCGATCAGCGGTACTACTACGTGCCGTGTCCGAGCTGCGGGCACATGCAGACGCTGCAGTGGGAGCGTCTGCTGTACTCGGCTGACTTCGACACCGTGCACTACCAGTGCGCCGGGCCTGAATGCGACGTGCTGATCGAGGAGCACCACAAGGGCGAGATGCTGGCCAGTGGGGAATGGCGCGCCAACTCGCAGGGCGACGGCGAAACGGTGGGTTTCCACCTCAACGCGCTGTATGCCCCACTGGGCTGGCATTCCTGGGCCATGCTGGCTCGTGAGTTTGAAGACGCCAAGCGCGCTCAGGATCGCGGCGAGCTGGAGCCCATGCAGGTGTTTTACAACACCCGCCTTGCCGAGGTCTGGAACAGCGCAATCGAGCAGACCAAGGCCGAGGTGCTGCAGGCCCGCGCGCTACAGGAAGACTATGTCCTCGGCACTCTGCCTGTGGGGGTGCTTGGGTTGACGGCCTCCGTCGACGTTCAGGCCAACCGCCTGGAGTTGATGGTCATGGGGTGGGGCGCTGGAATGGAACGCTGGGTGGTCGATCACCTGGTGATACCCGGTGACCCAGCGGACGAACGCATTTGGGCGCTGCTGGATGAGCGCCTCAAAGTCCGTTATCGCCACCCCTGCGGTGTCGGCCTGGCCATCCTGGCCACGGGTATCGACTCTGGCGGTCATCACACTCACGAGGTCTACCAATTCACTCGCGTGCGTCGCTGGCGGAACGTGTTCGCACTCAAGGGGGCAAGTAAACCAGGCCGCCCAGTGATCGCCCAGCGCCCGTCGCAGGTGGACGTCACCTGGAGGGGCCAGACCGAGCGCAACGGTGCAGAGCTTTGGATCGTCGGTACCGACACGGCCAAGGACTGGATCTACAACCGCTACAGCTTCGAGACGGGGCCTGGTGCTTTGCACTTCGCAAAGGATCTCCCTGATGAGTTCTTCCAGCAGTGTGTGGCCGAACGCAAGATCGCCCGCTACGTGAAGGGCTACAAACGGATCGAGTGGGTCAAGGGCAAAGCTGACCGCAACGAAGCGCTCGACCTGATGGTTTACAACCTGGCCATGGCCAACTTCCTCGGTCTGCACCGGTACGGCGAACAGGACTGGGACAAGCTGCGGCAGGCGCTCGCGCAGGCCAACTTGTTCGATCAGGGCGAACCCCAGCCAGCTCGGCCCCAGGCCAGCGATATGGACGCCGACGACCAGGCAGAAGAGGTCGCTTCGCCACCCTCTGTCTCTCTCCCAATCAAACGCAACGATCCGCCACCGCCGCCGGCTCCCCGAGCCGCGCCTCAATCTACGCATCGCCGCAGCTCTAGCAGCGGCTACCTGAAGAGACGCTGATATGGCTTACAACAAAGCACACCTCGACGCCGTCGAGCGGGCGATTGCGCGTGGCGAGCGCGTTGTTCGCTACAGCGACCGCACCGTCGAATATCGAACGGTTGATGAACTGATCAAAGCCCGTGATCTGATCCGCACGGAGCTGGCCCAAGCCGCTGGCCCGCGCTCCCGCGTGGTTCGCCTCTACCATGGGGGTAAGGGGCTGTGACCGGTCGCTATATCCCCACGCGCTCTGGCCTGCTGGTGCCTGAGCGAATCAAGGCCAGCTACGAGGGTGCCGCCGAAGGTCGGCGTTCTTCTGGCTGGGACGCCCCGGACACCGGGCCAAACAGCCTGATCATGCCGGCCCTGCGCAATCTGCGTTCGCGTTCTCGGGCCGCTGTGCGCAATGACCCGTATGCGGCGAACGTGATCGACAAGCGGGTCAGCAATCTGATCGGCACAGGCATCACGCCACAGCCGCGCTTGCTCGACAAGGCGTTGCGCAAGGCCATGCAGGTGCTTTGGGAGGACTGGGTAGACGAGTCGGATGCGGATGAACGCACTGACTTCTACGGCCAACAGGCGCTGGTGGCGCGGACGGTTGAGCAGTCAGGCGAGTGCTTTGTGCGCATGAGGCCTCGACGGCTTGAGGACGGGCTGGCGGTGCCGCTGCAGCTGCAGTGCCTCGCCCCCGAGTTTGTGCCGCACGACAAGTTCGAGGTCACCCGCACTGGCAATGTGATCCGCGCGGGTATCGAATTCAACAGCATCGGGCGCCGGGTGGCCTACTGGTGCTACCGCAACCACCCCAGCGACAAGGCATCGCTCAATGCTGGCTACAACCCCGTGGTGCGGGTGCCGGCAGAGCAGATGCTGCACATCTTCGAACCCCTCGAACCTGGCCAATTGCGTGGCGTGCCAAGGCTGGCGCCGATCCTGAAACGCCTGCGCAGCCTAGACAACTACGACGATGCGGTGCTGTTCCGCCAGGAGGTGGCCAACCTGTTCGCAGGCTTCGTTCGTAAGCCTGCACCGGACGGGCCAGGGCATCCACCCATGGACATGCTCACCGGTGCGCCGGTGACCCACGATCGCGATGCGTTTACGCCGATGGTGGCGCTTGAGCCCGGCACGATGCAGGAGCTGGGTCCAGGTGAGCAGGTCGAGTTCTCCGACCCGCCTGACGGCGGCAATAACTACCCCGATTTCATGCGGCAGCAATTGATGGCCGCCGCCGCCGGGGCTGGCCTGCCATACGAGCTGATGACGGGTGATATGCGCGGTGTTAACGACCGGGTGATCAGGGTGGTGCTGAACGAGTTCCGGCGCCGTCTGGAGCAGCTGCAGTTCTCTGTTTACGTCCACCAGCTTTGCCGGCCCGTACGCGCGGCATGGATGGATATGGCAGTGCTTGCCGGAGCATTGGACCTGGTTGACTACAACCAGCGCCGCCGCGAGTACCTGCGTACCCGATGGGTGCCGCAAGGCTGGGCTTACATCCAGCCGGTGCAGGACGTGCAGGCACGCATGCTTGAGGTTAAGGCAGGTTTTGCCTCGCGCAGCGAGATGTGCCTGCGTTCGGGTACCGACGCGGAAATCGTGGACGAAGAGAACGCCGCTGACATCGCCCGGGCCCAGGCCTTGGGCCTCAACTACAGCAGCTTGTCGGCCATCGAGAATGAGCCTGATGAGCCCGACGACAAGGGAAGCACATGAAACAGATGATGCCGCTTCGCATCTTCAACAAGGCCAAGACCAGGCTGCAGGTCGAGGATGAACACTGGTACCAGATCTCGGCTGCTGCCGAAGGCGAGGGCGAGTCGAGTGCCATCGAGGTCTACATCTACGGCGAGATCGGCGGCTGGGGCATCACTGCAAACCAGTTCATCCAGGATCTCAAAGCGATAGACGATGGGATTTCGCCGGTCGTAGTGGCCTTCAACACCAACGGTGGTGACCTGTTTGAAGGCCTCGCCATTCACAATGCACTCAGCCGACTGGGTGAGCGCTGTACGGGTCGCGTCGATGCGCTGGCCGCAAGCGCTGGCAGCGTGGCGGTGTGCGGCGCGCACCGGGTGGTGATGGCAGCGAATGCCATGCTGATGATCCACAACCCTTACACCTGGGCGGGCGGCGATGCCGAGGAGCTGCGCCGGGTCGCTGACGTGCTCGATCAGGCGTTCGAGGTAATCATCGCTGCCTACAAAGCCAAGGCGCCGGACATCGATGAGGTCGAGCTGCGGCGGATGGTCAACGATGAAACTTGGCTCACTGCTCAAGAGGCGCTGGAGCTGGGGCTTGCCGATGAGGTAGGGCAGGGCGTGAAGGTCCAGGCCTGCCTGGGACAGGGTACCGCAATGGCCCGCTATCGCAAGACGCCCCAGGCATTGCTGGATCAGCTCAAGGCCAGCCAGGCCCAACCCACAGAGCCTATCACTCCTGAGCCCGAGAACGATCCTGTGACGCCGACGCCGACGCCGACCGACTCGACAGCGCTGGCGCTGATGATTACCCAGGCCTGCGCCAAGGCGGGCATAAGCAACTTGGTGGAGCCGCTGATTGCTTCGACCAAGCTTGCCGACGAAGCGACCGTACAGGCGGCGTTGACCCGTGCCAAGTCGGTTCGCGATCTCTGCGCTGCAGCGCGCCTGCCGGAGATGACAACCGAATTCGTGCAGGCCGGTCTGGAGCCAGCAGCTGTCCGGGCGCGGTTGTTCGACAAACTGGTGGGCAGTGGCAAAGGCTTTGAAATCGACAACAGCCTACCTCCCGCCGACGACGAGCCGGAGAAGGTAAAGGCGCAGATGCCCAATCCATCCAATATCTGGACTGCCCGACGGCAGGCCGTCAATAAAGGAGCACGACCATGAGCAACATCCGCCAGGAGCCGGTACACGCCGGTGAGTTCCTGCTGTCCGAAGGTGCTGGGAAGATCTCCCGCGAAGCCATCAACGTGGTGGCCGGCGAGGCTTTGATGGCGGGGCAATTGCTTGGGCTGGTCACTGCAGCCGGCGAATTCGCCCCCTACAACCCGGCCGCCGAAGATGGCAGTGAGAACGCTGTGTGCATCCTATTTGCCTCGCTCGGTCAGTCCGACGTTTCCCGCCGTGGTCGAGCCGTTGTGCGCTTGGCTGAAGTGAGTGAAGCGTCGCTGACCGGTCTTGATGCTGACGCAGAAAAAGCCTTGGCGGCGCACTTCATCATCGTGCGCTGACTCAGGTCCGACCTCTACCCACCCCGCCCTGAGCGGGGTTCTTACTTTCTGGAGTACCCCCATGGCTGAAATCGCCATTTTTGAAGACGACGCTTTTGGTGTTGCGGCCCTGACTGCGGCTATCAACGAGCAGGAATATGTGCCAGGTCGCCTGGCCGCCCTTGGGCTGTTCGAGGAAGAGGGTGTCTCCACCCTGACCGTGCAGATCGAAAAAGATGGCGACAAGCTCGCCCTGGTGCCGTCCGGTGAGCGCGGTACATCAGGCCTGGTGGTCGGTGGCAGCAAGCGCATTCTGCTGCCCTTCAATACAGTGCACCTTCCCCAGCGTTTCTCTATCCGTGCGGACGAAATCCAGGGCATTCGGGCTTTTGGCACACAAACCGAACTGCAGGCGGTTCAGGACGTGGTCAACCGGCGCCTGGGCAAGGCTCGGCGTCAGCTGGATGCCACCCACGAATTCCATCGCATGGGTGCGATCAACGGCAAGGTGCTCGATGCAGACGGGTCAACGGTGCTGCTCGACATCTTTGAACGTTTTGGCGTGTCGCGGCAGAGCATGTCGATGGGGCTTAACGACCCGGATTCAAACGTCCAGGTGCAAAGCGTAGAAGCGCTGGACATGCAAGAGGATGCCCTGGGCGCCGCCACTACGAGCGGCGCGCGTGCGTTCTGCGGCAAAACCTTCTGGAAGAAGCTGATTGCCCACGGGTCGGTGGTCGAGACGTACAAAGGTAGCCAGCAAGCTGCCGCCCTGAGGGGGGATGGACGTGAGGCATTTGAGTTCGGTGGCATCGCCTGGGAGCGCTATCGCGGGAAGGTGGGCGGCGTTTCGTTCATTGCTGATGATGAGGCCCGTCTCGTGCCCGAAGGCGTGCCGGAGCTTTTCCTTTCGGTCTATGCCCCGGCCGATTACATGGAGACCGTGAACACCGAAGGCCTGCCGTACTACAGCAAGCTGGAAGTGATGCCGTTCGGCAAAGGCGTGGAGGGTGAGGCGCAGTCCAACCCCTTGCACATTTGCACCCGTCCTCGCGCAATCATCCGCCTGACGCTCTGAACATGGCCTTTCGAGACCTGCTTGTCGACGTTGATGACACAGTTTTCGAGGTGTTAGGTGATCCCGCGCTGATTGATGGGCGTGAGGTGCTGGGGATGTTCTCGGCGCCCTGGCTGCAACCCAAGCTCGGCCAGATCAGAACTGCATTGAGAGAGCCGCACCTGGTCATCCGTGTTGGCGACAACTCCGGCGTCGAGGTCAAGCAGAAGGTCGTTATCGATATGCCGGTTGAGGATGGTGGGGGCAACTACACCATCGCCGGCATTGAGCCAGGTGGGGATGGGCTTGTGACCCTCGTATTGAGGAAAGCGTTATGAGTGTCGGTAGTTACTACAAAACCTCAGCCAGCTCGGGACTGCTGACTCTGCAGATGAGACCTGAGGACGTTAAGGGCTTTGTGGATTTCGCCAAGCTGGTGCCAAAGGCCGTCGTCGCTGCCCAGCGGCGAGCCATCAACAAGACACTGCGTTGGCTACGTGGGCAAGTGGCGCGCGAGGTTGGCCGGCAAGAACGTATTGCCATCGCAGCGGTAAGGCAGCGTATCAAGGCTTTCCCCGTCACCGGCAATGGGCAGGGCAAGCTGTGGTTTGGCATCAGGCCCATTGAAGCAAGTCGCGCTGGCAGGGCGCGACAAACGCGCTCAGGGGTATCCGTGGCAGGGCGTCGTTACCAAGGTGCGTTCTTCAAAAAGGTCTATGGCGGCAAGCCGGATATCTGGATTCGCACAGCCAGCAAACACTTTGACGCTGATGACTACCCAGATAGCGATGTGTCAGGTGGCGGCGGTCGTCGTTCCGGTTGGGTTTCGGAAAACGACAGTCGGTTTCCCCTGGCAAAGGCCAAGATCTCGCTTGAAGACGTTCGACCACATTTCGACGCTTGGATCAATCGGGCTCACGACCGGCTGCTGGTGGTCATGGAGCAGGAGTTGAACTTTGAACTGCACAAATACCTGAAGAGGGCAGGCAATGGTTGATCATCCAATACCCCTCGCCAATCTATACGCGGCGATTGAGCAGCACATCAGTGACGCTATACCCGGGCTTGCTTATATCGGGACCATGCCGGCAGGGATCGAGATCGTGCAGCCTCCTGCAGTCGTGCTTGAACTAGCTGGCTTCGATGACGCAGACAAGGATCCTGGCACAGGCGAAACGGCAGTTGATGCCCGGTTCGAGGCGCGGGTGATCGTTGCGGCAGAAGAAGAGAACTGCTTGCACGTGGCTGCTTTCGTTGCTGCACAGCTGGCAGTGCTGCTGCGTATGCAGTCATGGGGCCTAGCTGTGGAGTTTGCCCAGTTTGTGCGGGCAGAGCGGGACTGGAGTCGTCCCGAGCTGGATAGCTTCGCGGTCTGGGTGGTCGAGTGGACCCAGGTGATTTACCTCGGGGAGGAGGAGTGGCCGTGGCCCCGAGAGTCCGGCCCGCTGGTGGTCGCCTTCGACCCAGATAGTGGTCCGGGCAATGAGGATCAGTACCAGGCACCGGAGCCGCTGGCATGAGTTACCCGCTCGCGCAGCTCGACCGCATGATGGCCGGCCTGGTGATCCCCTGTTACGTGGTGGGGGTGGACCTGGTCGCCGGCAAGGTTCGGGTTTCCGATGGCGGCGATTGGACGAGCGCCTGGGTGCGCTGGCATGCCCTGGCCGCCGGCAAGGCTCGCCACTGGCGTGCGCCGAGCATGGACGAGCAGGGTGTGCTGGTGAGCCCTAGCGGCGAGCCTGCGCAAGGGACGTTCGTTCCAGGGCTGTATGGCAATGCCGGCGCCCAGCCGGACAACCGCGACCATGTCGAGGTCTGGCGTTTCGACGATGGCGGCTCCCTGGTCTACGACTGGGCGGCCAAGAGCTACACCATCAAGCTGCCCACCGGCACGGTCAACATCGAGGTCGGTAGCAGCAAGGCGACGATCACTGACGACGCAATCAGCGCCAAGTCAAAGGCGATCACCGCCGAGGCCGAGACGTACACGGCTATAGCGCCTGAGATTCTGCTGCAGGGCAACGTGAGGATCGACGGCGCGTTACTAGTAACGCTCGACATTCTCGGCCTCGGGAAAATCATCGACACCCTCGGCAACACGCCGAACCACAAACACTGACAGCCCGCATTCGCGGGCTTTGTCTTTTCTGGAGCATCACTTATGGCAGTTAAGAGAACCGCCGCGACCGACGCGGCAGCGGTGGCGGACGAATCCGCAGTTGTACCTGGTGCGCCTGACGGCGCCGACACCGCTGTTGTGGCCGTTGAGCCGTCTGGCGTGACCTTCACCGACAGCGCCTATACCTCGCGCTCGCTGTTCCTGCAGGCCGGTAACGACCTGCGCGAGTTCAAGGTGCAGACCGGCCGCGTGACCGTCCAGGCCGACGACGACGAGGCGCTGGTGTTCCTGCGCGCCCATGCCGACCTGCAGCCGCTGGACGGGTAAGCATGATTGGCGTCGACCGCAGGACCGGCCAGCAATCCACCGGCCTCGATCACTTGAAACAATCGATCGAGGACATCCTGACCACGCCCCTTGGTAGTCGCCGCATGCGACCGGATTACGGCTGCAACCTGCGCCGCTTTGTCGACCTGCCGGTTAACGAGGGATGGAAAAGCGCCGTACAGGCCGAGGTGGCCCGCGCCCTGGGTCACTGGGAGCCGCGTTTGCGGCTGGAGCGGGTCAAGGTCGTTTCCGTGGTCGACGGCCAGATTGGCCTGCAGCTGACCGGCCAATACCTGGGCAGCTCGGCTGTCGTGGAGGTAAGCGCGTGATCGATCTGTCTTTGCTCCCCCCACCCGAGGTGGTGGAAACCCTCGACTTCGAGACGCTGTATCAGGAGGTGCTGAGCATCTTCCGCGCCCATATGGGCGATCAGTGGACCGCGTTACTGGAGTCCGACCCCGTGGTCAAGCTGATGGAGGTCATGGCCTACCGTGAGCTGCTGATGCGCGCGCGGGTCAACGCGGCGGCCAAGGCCAGCTTGCTGGCTTATGCCAAGGGCGCCGATCTGGACAACCGCGCCGCCGACTATGGCGTGCAGCGGTTGACCATCCGGGCAGCGGATCCCGACGCGGTGCCGCCCGTTGCCGCTGTGATGGAAGGTGACGAGGCGCTGCGCTACCGCACGCGGCTATCGCTTGAAGCGCTGTCGGTCGCCGGCAGCAGCGGGGCGTATGAATATCACGCGCTTAGTGCGTCGGCCGACCTGGTACACGTTTCGGTCGACTCGCCCCGGTTTTCCGGGGTGCCGGTGCCAGCCGCGGTTAAAGCGCAGTTGCCGCCCGGGGCCATTGTCGTGGTCTGCGACTACGACGCCGGCCTGGCCAATCCTCTGCCCGGTGACGTGTCGCTTGCGGTGCTGGCCGGGACGAGCAGCACCATGCCCGAGGCGCAGTTGGTGGCCACGGTCCTTAAGGCGCTGTCGGCCGAGGACGTGCGGCCGGTGACAGATCGGCCACGCGTGCAGGGTGGCATCCCGACCGACTTCAAGGTTGAGGCCGTGCTGTGGGTGGAAAATGGTCCAGACCCGGACGTTGTGCTAGCCGCAGCCCGGAAGAGCCTTGATGCCGCCGTTGCCGAGGCGCGCCGCCTTGAGGGGCAATTGCCCGTTTCGGCGATCTATGCCGCGTTACACGTAACGGGCATCAGTCGTGTGGACCTGGTGAAGCCGGTCGAGGGTGTGGTGTGTGACAAGCGGCACTATCCCCGCGCTACGGCGATAGCACTGACGACCAAGGTGGTCACATGAGCCTGCTACCGCACAACGCCACGCTGCTGGAGCGCTCGCTGGAGCGCGCCGGCGAGCTGGGTGTGGACCCGGAAATCATCCGGGGCGTGGCCGACTCGGCACGCTGTCCGCCCAGCTTCCTCCCCTGGCTGGGCTGGGCGCTCAAGGTCGAGGGCTGGGAGGCGGCTTACACCGACGCCCAGCGCCGCGAGCTGATCCGTGAGGCGATTCCGGTTCACAAGACCAAGGGCACTGTCGGCGCGATCCGGCGAGTGCTCAAGGCGGTGCGGGTCAACGCGGAATTCAAGGAGTGGCACCAGATCCCGAACTCCGCGCCGTACACGTTCCAGGTCACGGCCTGGGCGAACGACAACCGGCCGGGCGAGGGCTCGATTATCTCGCCTGAGCTGGGGGAGCGACTGCGCGCCCTGGTCGACGCGGCGAAGAACGAGCGCAGCCACTATGAGTTTCGGCTGGGTGCGCGCTTCGACGGTGGCCTGGTGCTGGTTAACGCCTTCCAGGCGCGCGCCGTGCAGCATCGATCCATGGATGCCCAGGCGGTGCCCTTCGACCCCATGGCGCAGACGGTGCTGTTTGCCAATGCGCTCAATGCGTCCAGCGTATCCCGGCGGTTTGCCGAGGCGCAGGGCGTACCCATTCAAGCAGAAGCTGCCCCGCTGGTGGCCAACGCGGTGCAGGTGCGCGTGGTCGTGCGGGGCTACATGGAGGCTGTTCTATGAGTACAGGCTTGCAACCTGTCATCACCAAGGCCGGCCTGGCGGCGATCCTGATGGCGACGAAAACCGGCCTGTCGGCCGAGATTAGCCATATCGCCCTGGGCAGCCAGGCCTACACCCCGAGCGCCGATCAAAAGACCCTGCGCAACGAGGTGGCGCGGTTCCCGATTTCCAGCGGCGAGAAGCTGAGCGGCACGCTGTTGCACCTGACCGCTGTCGCCGATGGCACAACCGGCTACTGGGTAAAGGAGGTCGGCATTTTCCTCAAGGACGGCACCCTGTTGGCGGTCTGGTCGCACTTGACCGAGGCTTTGACATACAAGGCCGCCAACATCGACCTGCTGCTGGCCTACGACCTGTCGCTGGCTGCGCTACCGGCGGACAGCGTAACCATCACAAGTACGGCCGCCGGCCTCAACTTGACTTTGGCAGCGTCCCTGGCAGCGCAGGCCACAGCACTCATTGATGAGCAGCTGCGCGGTCTGAAACAGCACGACCGGCAACTTAGCCAGGAGCGCCTGCAGCAGATCGCCGGGGAGCAAATCAGCAGCCTACTTGACCGTATGAGCGCCGCTGAAAAGGCGGCGATTCAAACGCGGGATGGCTTGCTGAGTGTAGCGATTGCCAATGCCACCGGGCTGATTGCCCTTCAATACACCGTTATTCAACACATCCATGGAGCATAGGCATGAGCCTTGAAACCGAAATCGCCGCGCTGACCGCGTCTAACAACAAGATGGCGGAGTATTTCCTTGGGAAAAAGGATGCCATCGACAAAGCCGTATCGGCTGCAGTGGCTGCGGCGCCTGCCATCAGTCGAACCTTCTATGTCGACCCTAAGCTGGGTGACGACGCAGGCCTCGGATCGAGTGCCAGCCCATTCAAGACCCTGGCGGCGGCCATTGCCGCAACCCCGGCGGGGGGGCGCTGTGAGGCTTGGTTGCAACAGGATTACACCCTGGCAGAGCACCTCTACCTGCAGGGTCGTCGCTTGTCATTGCGTGCAGAGGCGAACTCCGGGCGCAAGCTGATCCTCAATGAATTCGTGCCATCCAGTGGTCAAGGCCTGCGCATGGGTTGCTTCTGGCAGTCCGATGGTTCGACGCTGGACTTTGCTCAGATGACGATCAGCCTGCCGGCTTCTTCGGCTGGCGACCTCGACACCTATTACTGCCTCGCCTTCGGTAGCGGAGCATCTTCGCCGGTGCTGCATCAGATGCGTTTCTACAATTGCGTGTTTGAGCTTCGTGGCACCTTCCGTGGTCGCCTGTTCGGTCCAAACGCTGCGCTTTATGCCCTTGCAGTTTCCGGCACCTCTATTCCGTCGGCTCTGGCCGGTTCGATCATCCCAGGTGTTGCCGCCGGCACGGATTCCAAGACCCTGGCAAACATCATCACCAACGTTCCAACACTCTGAGGCCCTGCCCATGCAAAAGCAGTTTTTGACCGTCGTTTTCCAAGGCGACAGCTATGTGGGTTTCGACTTCGGGGCGCTGCCCCTGGGGGCGGCTTTGTTAGCTGCTGAACAGCAGATCGAGCAAGCGGCCGATCAGGCCCGTGCATCCGTGCTGGGAGATTCGCTGCGAGCGGTCGAGTATCAGATGGCCGAGGATGAAGCCAAGGCTTACAAGCTGGCCGGTTATGACGGCGACGTGCCGCTGACAGTCCAGGCGGTGGTCGATGCCCAGGGCATCGACCCGCAAGCCGCTGCGGAGGTCATTTTGGCCGAGTCAGAAGCCTGGCGGGCTGCGCTCTGTGCAATCCGCTCGGCCCGCCTGAAAGGCAGGCAGGAGGTGCTCAAGGCTAAGAATCATGATGAGGCCGAAGGTCACGCCGACACGGCAATCAACGCGATCCGCGCCAGTGTGGCCGGCAACGCCTGACCCTCTCCCCGCATTCCCTTGAGCGCCCCGATTTCGGGGCGTTTTCGTTTCTGCAGGGCCGCCGCGTGCGGCCCTTTCTTTTGGAGCATTCCCAATGGCTGCAAGCTTCTTTCACGGCGTTACCGTAACGAGCGTCGACACTGGCGCGCGTAGTGTCTCGCTACCGTCTTCCTCAATCATTGGCCTGGTCGACACCTTCACCGAAGGCGCCGGCGCAACGGCCAAGGCGGGCGACCTGGTGCTGATCACCAACGAGCGCGAGGCCGTTGCCGCGTTTGGCCCCGCCTCGGCAATCACGAAGGCCTGCAAGGCGATCTATGCCCGCGCCAAGGCGGTCATCGTCGCTTCGGGCGTGGCCAAGGCCGTCGACGCAGCCGCGCAGACTTCCTCGATCATTGGCGGCGTGCAGGCCAACGGCAAGCGTACCGGCCTGCAGGCGCTGCTCGATGGCAAGAGCCGTTTCAACGCCCAGCCGCGCCTCATCATCGCGCCCAAGCACAGCGCTACCCAGGCGGTGGCCACGGCGATGGACTCGATTGCAGCCAAGCTGCGTGCTGTCGCCATCATCGACGGCCCTGGCACCACCGATGAGGCGGCAACCACCTACGCCAAGTTGTTCGGCTCCAAGCGTCTTTTCATGGTCGACCCTGGCGTGCAGATGTGGGACACCACCAGCAACGGCACCATCGACGCGCCGGCCTCGGCCTGGGCTGCAGGCGTCTTTGCCTACACCGATAGCCAGTACGGTTTTTGGGCCTCGCCATCGAACAAGGAGTTTGTCGGCATCACTGGCACCACCCGTGCCATCGAGTACCTGGACGGCGACGAGACGTGCCGGGCCAACCTGCTGAACAACGCCAATATCGCGACGATCATTCGTGACGACGGGTTCCGCCTGTGGGGCAACCGCACGCTGTCGAGTGATGCCAAATGGGCGTTCGTCACCCGCGTGCGGACCATGGACATGGTCATGGACGCGATCCTCTACGGCCACAAATGGGCCGTCGACCGCGCTATCACCTCGACCTACATCCGCGATGTGACCGAGGGTCTGCAAGCCTTCATGCGCGACCTGAAAGCCCAGGGCGCAATCATCAACTTCGAGGTCTACGCCGACACGGTGCTCAACACGCAAAGCCAGCTGGAGCAGGGCAAGGTGTATTGGAACATCCGTTTCACCGACGTTCCGCCGGCTGAGAACCCCAATTTCCGCGTCGAAGTCACTAACCAGTGGCTGACCGAAGTCCTCGATCAAGTCGCTTAAGGAGCGCACCACATGGCAATGATTCCCGAAATTCTGGCCAACCTGAACCTGTTCGTGGATGGCGTCAGCTTTCAGGGCGATGTCCCAAGCCTGACCCTGCCCAAGCTCACCCTCAAGATGGAGGAGTACCGCCCTGGCGGCATGGATATGCCGGTTGAGATGGATGTGGGTATGGAAAAGCTGGAGTCCACCTTCGTCACCACCGGCGTGCGGAAGGAGTCGCTGAAATTCTTCGGCCTGGCCGACGGCAATGCCTTCAACGGCGTTTTCCGCGGCTCGTTCAAGGGGCAGAAGGGCGAAACCAAAGCGGTGATCGTTACCCAGCGCGGCACGCTGAAAGAGCTGGATATGGGCGACTGGAAGCCGGGCGACAAGGCAGAGCTCAAGCACGCCGTTGCCCTGACCTATTACAAGCTCGAAGTCGGCGGCGAGGTCATTTACGAGATCGAGCCGATGGCCATGAAACGCGTCATCAATGGCGTCGACCAGCTGGCCAGCCAGCGCCGCGACCTCGGCCTGTAACCCTGCTCAACCTTTCCGCACACCTTCTCGTATCAAGGACAAATCTCCATGAGCAAGCCAGCACCGAAGTACATCGCCCTGACCGCTGAAAACGTCACCATTACCCTGACCAAGCCCGTCGTGCTGAACGGCATCGAGCAGGACAAAATCACCCTGCGTGCGCCGACCGTGCGCGACATTCGCAACTCTTCCAAGACCTCGGACGGCGACGAAGAACAGCGCGAACTGAACCTGTTCGCCTCTCTCGCGGATGTGGGTGTGAAGGATCTGGAAGACCTCGTCTACAAGGATTACAACCGCGTGCAGACGGGTTACACCTTTTTGGTGCGAGAGGACGAACTGTAATCCCGAGACGCTGAAAAGCGCGGCCAAGCGACTGGCGGCGGAGCTGCATTTCTCGGCCGCTGAAATCCTGACCATGTCCTACCAGGATATGGTCTGGTGGCTTTCGGATTGAGCTTGCATAGGGGGTACCGATGGCAAGCAAGCTAGCGTTATCGCTGGTGATTGGGGGGGCTGTCGCTTCATCGGTCGGCGCCGCATTCAAGACAGTAGAAAACGGCATCCAGAAACTGGAGGCCAAAGGCAACAGGGCCAAGGTGCTCAAAAGCACCATCGGAGAAACCATCAAACTGCGCGAAGAATGGAAGCGCGCGCATGACAGCGGCGCCGCCGGCGCCGACAAGTTGTTACGCAAGCTGGACAACAATCTCGATGCTCTGCGCAAGCAAGGCGTCGAGGTTGGGCGTCTCTCCCGTGAGTACCAGCGCCTGGCCCGCGAGTCCAAGGCCGCCGATCTGCAGTTGAAGGGCAACCAGCAACTGCAGGCGGGCAAGTCCGCGCTCAAATCGAACATTGGCCAGGCCGTGGTCGCCACTGGCATGGCCGCCGTGCCAACGATGATCAGCGCGAACTATCAAGCGGTCATCCGTGACATTGCGATCAAGGCTGACATTGCCAACAAGCCGGAAGAGCAGCAGCTTACCCGGACGGTAATCGACACGGCCAAAGACACCGGTATGTCGCGCAATGACGTGGCCGACCTGGTCAACCAGCTGGTCGGCGCCGGCATGGAGCTGGACAAAGCGCTGTCCTATGCGACGGTGGCGGCCAAGTTCGCCATTGGCCAGGGCGCTTCTGGCGTTGATACGGCGTCGATGATCCAGGCGCTGCAGCAGAACGCCAGGATCAGCGACCCGAAGGTCATGCAGCAGGCCCTGGAGGCTATCGCCTACCAAGGCCAGGCGGGCAGCTTCGAGGCCAGTGACATGGCCAAGTGGTTCCCGCAGCTGCTGGCCGGTATGGAGAAAAACGGCATCACCGGGCTGGATGCGGTGACGTCGCTTGGCTCCATGCTGCAGGTGCAAATGAAGACCGCCGGCAGCTCGGACGAAGCCGCGAACAACTTCAAAAACTGGATGGAGAAGATTGGTGCCGGCGACATCAAGAAGGCCTACAGCGATGTAGGCATTGACTACCAGGCGTCGCTGAATACCGGTCTGCAGAAGGGCATGAACGTCATTGAGGCGTCCATGGCCCTGGCCATGAAGTACGTCCAGGCGACTGACCCGGCCAAGGCTAAAAAGATCGAGGAAGCCAAGGCCAAGATCGATAAGGAGGTTGACCCGGAGAAGGCCGCCGCCGCGCTTGAAGCCCTGGAGAAAACCCTGCGTACCGGCGACCTGTTCGCCGACATGCAGGTCAAGGCGGCGCTCACGGCCTACGCGCAGAATCGGGGGCTCTATGAAGAGCTGAAAGCCGATTCTAAGAAGGCCTCGGGGATCCTCGACAAGAACCTTGCCGAGCGCCGCGAGACTTCCGCGCAGCAATGGGCCGAGACGGTCCAGTCGATTGACGACGCCATGCGTAGCATCGGCGATGCCATCCGGCCGGCCACGGATATGGTGGCCACGGGAGTGACCACGGTTGCCCGTGGCTTGACCAAGTTGGCCGACGGGTTCCCGTCGGTTGTGCTGGGCATTGGCGGCATCACTGCGGCGGTTATCGCTTTCATGACCGCATCGAGCGCGCTGAAAATCGGCCGTGGCGTTTTCAATATTGCGCGCGGCCGAGGCCTGGAGCGCTTGGCCGGACGTGCTGGGCGGGGCGAGCTGCCCAAGACGGGCAGCAAGGTGGTCGACACCGGCCTGGGCGTGCTGGGCAAGGTGTTCTCTTCCAGGTCCACCGAGTCGGCCCCGGCCAATGACGGCGAAGCGGGCGGCCACGACCCGCAGCGCGTGTTTGTAGTTAATGCCAGTGCCATCAGCGGGATCGGCAGTAGCGTCGCCAGTAACGGCCCTGCAGGGCCTGGTCGGGGCAGTCGCCGAAGTCGTCGCCGGGAGCGCCGGCGCCTGGCGAAACAGGGGCCTGTGGTACGGCCGGGAGCGAAGGTGGAGGTGCCCAGCGCGTCGGTGCCCAAGCGCCGACTATTTGCTGCAGTGCCGGCGGCGCTGACGGGTGGCGACGAGGTGGGCAAGGTAGCGCGCTCTATTCGTGGGGTCGCCCGTTTGGCTAAGCGCCTGCCCGGAGGCAATGTTGTGGATGCCGGTGCTCAGGCGCTCGACGTCGCACTGAATGCCGAGACCAAGGATGAGAAGGCCGAAGGATACGGTGGCGCCGCCGGCAGTCTTGCGGGCACGCTTGCGGGAGCAGCTGCAGGTGCAGCTATTGGCTCGGTCGTGCCGGTCATCGGTACCGCCGTTGGCGGTGCTGTGGGCGCCATCCTGGGCGGCATGGGTGGCGAAACGTTCGGCGGCTGGCTGGGTAAGCGGTGGTTTGGCGAGGAGCAACCCGAAGGGGAGGCCAAGCCGAAGGCGGAAACGCCGCCGGCGCCTGGTGAGGCGTTACGCGTAACGCTGGAGCCTGGCCAACAGGCCAGGCCGGCGCCGCCAGTCCCTGCAGCAGTCGCCAAACCTGTGCCGGCACCGGTACCGGACCTGAGGAAGACTGTGCGCGAGCCGGTCAAGGCCAGCGCGCCGGCACCGACCGTGGTCAAGCAGGTAATCACGCCGGCGGCGCCCGAGCCAGTGTCCCAGGCACCGGTGGTGGCCCCTGCAGCAGTCGACGGCCAAGAGCGTGTGCCGGTCGCCGAACCTGTGCCAGCGTCGGTACCGGACCTGGGCAAGACCGTGCGGGAGCCGGTCAAAGCCAGTGTACCGGCACCGACGGTGGTCAAGCCGGTGCTCAAGCCGGCGACGGCCCCTGCAGTAGTCGACGGCCGGGAGCGTGTGCCGGTCGCCGAACCTGGGCCGGCGCCGGTACCGGACCTGGGCAAGACCGTGCGGGAGCCGGTCAAAGCCAGTGCCCCGGCACCGACAATGGTCAAGCCGGTGCTCACGCCTGCGGCGCCCGAGCCAGTGCTCCAGGCGCCGATGGTGGCCCCTGCAGTAGTTGACGACCGGGCGCGTGTGCCGGTCGCCGACCCTGTGCCGGCACCGGTGCTGGACCTGAGCAAGACCGTGCGCGAGCCGGCCAAGGCCGGCGCCCCGGCACCGACGGTGGTCAAGCCGGTGATTACGCCGGCGGCACCCGAGCCAGTTCCCCAGGCATCGCTGGTGGCCCCTGCTGCAGCCGACGACCGGGAGCGTGTACCGGTCGCCGACCCTGTGCCGGCACCGGTGCTGGACCTGGGCAAGACCGTACGCGAGCCGGTCAAGGCCAGCGCACCGGCCCCGATCGTGGTCAAGCCGGTGATCACGCCGACAGCGCCCGAGCCAGTGCCCCAGGCGCCGGTGGCGGCCCCTGCAGCAGCCGACGGCTGGGAGCGTGTGCCGGTCGCCGAACCTGTGCCGGCACCGGTGCTGGACCTGGGCAAGGCAGTGCGCGAGCCGGTCAAAGCCAGCGTACCGGCACCGACCGTGGTCAAGCCGGTGATCACGCCGGCGGCGCCCGAGCCAGTGCCCCAGGCGCCGGTGGTGGCTCCTGCAGTAGTTGACGACCGGGAGCGTGTACCGGTCGCCAGTCCTGTGCCGGCGCCGGTGCCTTCCCTGGGCGCTGCTGTGCGTGACCTGGCCAAGGCCATGCCGGCTGCGCCGGCGCCGCTGCTGGTCAAGCCGATGGTCACGCTTGCGCAGCAACCGACGGTCCCTGTGCCACTGGTGGTGCCTGTGGTGATCGACAACCGGGAGCGTCTGCCGGTCGCCGAGCGAGCATCGCCTGATGCCAGGCCTGCAGCGCCGGTACCAGATGCCTCGCTTTCCCTCGGAGAGGTGGTGCGGGGAATGACCAAAGCAGCGCCGCCGGCGCCACGGATGCCCGAGGACAAAGCGGCCGAAGCCCCTGCGCCGGCCAAGGTGCCGGCACCGACGGTAGAGCAGTCGTTTACCTTCGCGCCGTCTATCAAGCTCGACGTGCATGGAGATGTGAAAGACCCCGAGCAGGTGGTGCGTGAACTGGAGCCTCCATTGCGCCGGCTTTGGGAGGCCTTTCAACGTGAGGTTTCCGCGCGCATGTCCTCGGCTCAGCTGTTCGATCAACCACACATCTAAGGAGGGCCTATGGCCTACATGGAACAGCTGGAATCGTCCTTGTCGGGATTGGTTGCAGCAGGGGAGGCTGGGCGAAAGGATCTGGACGGCATGCTTGTGCCCTTGAATGGCGCCATTGGCAGCATCACCGGCGCCGCGTCGGAGCTGGAAAACATACCGTTCGTGGGAGCCGAGGCTGGTGCAAAGCTTGGCCGGATCGTGCGAAGTATCAATGTCGCGCAGTCCCAGGTGGGGCAGGTGGCGTCGATGTATAGCCGAGCCGTCACCGGCGCCGCCCAGGTGCAGGAACGCCTGGGCACGTTCAAGACGATGGCGGCCAAGGTCACGGCCGAGGCGGGGCGGGTGGCGGGGCTGGTTAGCCCGTCACTGGCCAACATCCTGCCCACGGGCGGCTTGATGGGCTCGGCTACACCGCTTCCCGAGGCGGTTGCTCCGTTCCCGCACCTGCTGATCATCCAGCCACATGACCCCAAGCTGCAGCCGTATTACTTCAACCTGGGCACTGCACCCTTCGACGAACTGCGCCGACAGGCGTCGTATCGCTGGGCTGGGCAAGAGCGCCTGCGCCGAAGTGTGGCGCAGCAGGCGGTCGGCTTGGGTGAAGAAAAGATCACGCTCAAGGGCGCGATCTTCCCGCACCACAAGGGCGGCATTAATCAACTGAAGGTGCTGCGTAGCATTGGCCGCAACCTGCAGGCGTTGAAGCTGGTCACGGGCTATGGCGAGGTGCTGGGCGACTGGTGCCTGGTGAGTGTGGAAGAGGAACAAAACCACCTGCTGGCAGGCGGCATCCCCCGTAAACAGGGCTTTAACCTGGAGTTTGTGAGCTATGGCAACGACCTGCAGAACGTCTGACGGGGATCTGCTGGACGTGATCTGCCAGCACTACTACGGGCACCTCAACGGCTCCGTCGAGGCGGTGCTGGAGGCTAACCCGGATCTTGCCAGGGAGGTGCAGCCGTATCGTGCCGGCCTGCTGATCCAGTTGCCCGACTTGTCGGCGCCGGCGGTCGAGCTGCTGCAGCTGTTCGACTGACCCCCCTTAAGTCACGCGTAACGAACCTCGCCCCGCGCGGGGTTTCTTGCATTTGGAGCACGCATGAAACCAACGTATCGAGTCATTGCCGACCGCAAGGACATTACCGCGCTGATCAATGACCGCCTGTTGCTTCTGCGCATCTCGGACAAGCCCGGCATGGAGTCGGACGAGTTTGAGCTACGCATTGACGACCGCGACCAGGCAGTGGCGCTGCCAGCGCGGGGAGGGGTGGTGGAGGTCTTGCTGGGTTACGAGGGCCAGCCCCTTAAACGCATGGGCGCCTACACCGTCGACGAGGTGCAAGTCTCCGGCCCGCCCGATGAGCTGACCATCCGAGGCAAGGCCAGCGACATGCGCGGCAGTGGCAAGACCATCCGCAGCGGCAGCTGGGAAAATGTGCCGCTGTCGGAAATCGTCACCGAAATCGCCAAGCGTAACGGCTGGGAGGTGGTCTGCCCGGTCACGACGAAGGTCGAGCGAATCGATCAGCGCAACGAGTCGGACTTTAACTTTGTCACGCGCTTGGCCCGACAGTACGACAGCACAGCCAAGGTTGCCGAGGGCAAGTTGCTGGTTATGCCCCGGCAGGGCGGCAAGAGCACATCAGGCAAGTCGCTGCAGGTCATCACGGTCAACAAGACGGACGTCTCGCGGTACCAATTCCGGTTATCGGACCGCAGCACGCAGAAGGCAGTGAAAACACAGCATCAGGACCCGAAGACCGGCGCCTTAAAAGTAGTCCAGCTGGACAACGACGAGTCGCCAGACGGTCTGCCCCCGGTTCACACCGACCGCCACGTCTACCCCAACGAGACCGCTGCCAAGCAGGCCGCCAAGGCGCGGCTCGCCGCGTTCAACCGCAGTACGGCGGGCGTGCGTCTGGAAATGGCAGGCCGGCATGACCTGTTCGCGGAGTGCTCGATTAACGCCCAAGGCTTCAAGGTCGGTCTCGATGGCGAGTACCTGGTGGAAAGCGTGGAGCAGGTGTTCAGCGCCAGCGGGTGGACCACGACCGTGGAATGCAACGGCGGCAAGAAGGGTAAGGCCAAGGCCTCGGGCAAGAAAAAGAAAGTCGAAAAGCCGCTCAAGGTTGAGCAGCTCTAATCCCCTCGGCCGCTTTCGGCCATCACTGGAGAAATCAATGGCTATCTCAGTTCAACAGCTGCAACAGATCCTCCCCAACGCCGGCCGCAAAGCCGGCGTTTTTGTTCCTGGCCTCAACGCGACAATGGGCAAGTATTCGATCATCACGCCCAAACGTATGGCGGCATTCCTTGCGCAGGTCGGCCATGAGTCTGGCCAACTGCTGTATGTGCGAGAGCTCGGTAACGATGCCTACCTGTCCAAGTACGACACCGGCCGGTTGGCGCAGCGCCTTGGCAACACGCCGCAGGCGGATGGTGATGGCCAGCGGTACCGTGGCCGTGGGCTTATTCAGATCACCGGGCGCGACAACTACGAAGCCTGCAGTGAGGCGCTGTTCGGTGACAGTCGCTTGCTCAATACCCCCGACCTGCTCGAGCAGCCGGTCTACGCGTCGCTGTCAGCCGGCTGGTTTTGGCAGCGCGCGGGCCTCAATAGCCTTGCTGACAAGGTGGCGCAGGCCGATGACTCGGTTTTCGAGTCGATCACCCGTCGCATCAATGGTGGCCTGAATGGCTTGAAAGATCGCCAAGCGCTCTACAAGCGGGCGCTTGAGGTGCTGCAGTAATGTCGCTGAGTTGGCGTAGCGCCTTGTTGGCCGTTGCGCTCGGGCTCTATGTCGGCGGTCGTGGCGCCTGGACGTGGCAGGCCAGTGAGTACGGTCGGCAGTTTGCGGATCAGTCAGCTGATTACATTGGGCAGCTAGCCGACAAGGATCGAGCCTATGGTCGCGAGCGTGAAGAGGCTGCAACTGCAGCCCTGGATCAGTTGGCGGAGCAGAAGGCTCAGCGACAAGCCCTGGAGGTTCGCCTGCAGGAACAGGGCAAAACCCATTGGCAGGAGATGAACGATGCTCAAACAACTCAAGCTCGCCTGCGTGACAGGCTTGCTACCGCTGATCTGCGGTTGTCAGTCCTTGTCGACGCCGGAGCCTTTGCCGCCCCGGGTTGTAACGGTGGGGTGCGAGAAACCGCCGGCACCGGAAGCTTGGTACATGGCGCCGTACGCGCCCAACTTGACCGAGCGCATGCTCAACGAATTGTCGCCATCACCGACGACGGCGACCGGGGGCTGATAGCACTGCAGGCCTGCCAGGCCTACGTGCGCGAAGTCACCAAGTAAAAAGAGGCGAGCCAGGAGGATGCGTCAACATCCAGCCCGGCCCGCCGAACCCGCAGACCCTTCCTGCAAGTCCAGCCGTGGCCTCTGCCTTGTGCACAAAGCGCGGCGAGCCTATCACCTGTTTATCCATACAGTAAAGACTTGCATACCTATGACCTCTCCAATCATCCCCTGGATGGGTGGCAAACGCCGCCTGGCCGACCGCTTGATCCCCCTCTTTCCCCCTCATGAATGCTACGTCGAAGTCTTCGCCGGCGGTGCCGCGTTGTTCTTCATGCGCCCCCAGCCCGCCCCGGTGGAGGTGCTAAACGATCTCAACGGTGACCTGGTCACCCTTTATCGCGTTGTCCAGAATCACCTGGAGGAGTTCGTACGCCAGTTCAAATGGGCGCTTAGCTCCCGGCAGGTCTTCGAGTGGCAGAAAATGACACGACCCGAGACGTTGACCGACATCCAGCGTGCGGCCCGTTTCTTCTACCTGCAGCAGCACGCCTTCGGTGGCAAGGTCACTGGGCAGACATTCGGTACCGCGACCACAGGGCCAGCCATCAACTTGTTGCGCATAGAGGAGAACCTATCTGCTGCATGGCAACGCCTCGCCGGCACCTACGTTGAGAATCTATCCTGGCTCGCCTGTGCTGATCGATATGATCGAGCGCACACGTTCTTCTACATGGACCCACCTTACTGGCAGACCGCCGGATATGGCGTCGATTTCCCTTTCGAAGAGTACGAGCGCATGGCGGACTTCATGCGCCGCTGCAAGGGCAAGGTGATGGTCAGCATCAACGACCACCCGGACATCCGCCGAGCGTTTGAGGGTTTCCACTTCGAGTGCCTGGATATCCGCTACACCAACACAAATCAGCGGCAATTCAGGGCTGAGATGACGAGCGAACTCGTGATCATGAACTGGCAGCCAGCTGCGCTGGGCGGCTTGTTCTAACCCATTGATGCAAGCGACGGTGCCGTAAGCAGTTCGTTTAGCGCTTTGGTATTGCGACCTTTGTTTTTGTTGGCATATCCAAGAGACTGCAGTATCTATCCGTTTTCAGCAACTCGGCCTGCATCCTAAGGAGCATTATAGGTTACAGGCCTTGGTGGTTGCTTTGTTATTGTCAAACTGTATAGCAGTCTTTTGGGGATATTTGGATAAGGTCAGATTCGCTGATCTTAAGATTTAAGTTGGTCGCTATAAAAAGTTTTTCAACTTTGGACTTAAGATATCTATTTGATAGTTCGTCTTGTACGCCTAGTTCGGTGCCAAAGCGTTCCATATGTAACTTTTGGATTTTAGAGATTTTACTGGGGGGAGGGGGTGCCAAGATGACTCTATGAATAAACCTGCTAAGATTTTTTAGCTTGAGTTGTTGATTGTCTTGATTGTTTATCGTGCTTTGTTTGTATTTGTAGGAAAACTTAATGTCGTTGCTTTCCGGCCAAAGCATGAAGCGAACCTCATTTTCGTAACTGAAGTGTAGCGCTTTAGAGAAGTATGGTCGCATCACCAGGTCGTCTTCATGGAAGTGCGAGGTTCGATGATCGATGTATTCGATCTTTTGAACTGTGAGATTATACCCCTCGGGTAGCTCTAAGTTGTCTACGATAGCGCCAACAGTAGTTTCGATGCATACCGAGTTGCCTAGCGTTTTTGCGCATTCCTGGCAACCGTTGTCATGGCGGCAGTTGCTCCCGGAGCTTCCATACAGTTGCCACATTGCTTGGCATTCATGACCTAAGTCTGTCCAGCAATTTGCATAAAGCCATGAACTAATGTTTTTTAGGAAAGCGTCGCCATCTATTTTTTTTTGGGGTCCAAGAATAGAGGTGAAGGTATCTTCAAGGATTTCTGATTCAGACTTGTTTAGGGCTTGGGTTTCTTCTTCAGTGCGAAGGGAGACGCTTGGCCATTTCTGCATGGCTAAATCGAAGATGGATAGGGAGTTGCTAATGTTGTGGTAGTTCCGCCTATTGATGCCGCCTTCTAAATGATCCTCGAATTTGTCAAAGCGTGAGAAGTAGAGTGATTGGTTTTTTATTAGGCGTTCGAAATGTTGAAAAGATAAATAGCGTTTTATGATTGTGTCTCTGGGTATTTCAATCTTTACTTTCCCCATCTCAGCGCTCCAGCAGTTGGTGGTAAGTTGTGTGGCTTGTTAATTGTGTGGCAGTGCGGCAGGCATTGGCATGCAAATCTAGCCTAGTCCAAAAATGTCTCGCCAAAGGTTGCGACTCATTGGGGGCAAGAATGGGGGAGCCGCACGCCATTCTAATGTATCCCAGCGCAGACGGTGGTGTCGGAATGTGACAATGCGCCCAAATCTCCATACTGCGGGACTGAGCGCTTTTTTAGGGGTACTCCAGCACAAATGAATTGTGTCTGTAGAAGTTTGGCTCGCCTCGTGAAGGCCTATTGCACCGATGTCAAGATGAACTGGCTGATTTTACTGGTTTTTTGATAGGCTTTCGACTAGCTGGTCAATTGCATGGAGTTCGGTGGCTTTGATACAGTTTCCGAGATGCATCATCGCAGCAACCTCGATGCGTGGCGTTTGTGCTAGAATAATTGATCCATTGTTGGTGATCAGTGGGCCGGCATAAAGGATCCCGATTAAATTTAGTCTTGTGGCTCCCATTAGGTATTGATTGGATTTGCGATCTAGATAGCCAGACTGATCTAAGATGAAAATAGGAGAGCCTGAGGAGCCCGGGAAGCAAGCCATATCCACTACGAATTCCGGCTTATTGTTGTAGTTTCTTCTTAATGAAGAGGCAGTAATCCCCCTGCGGACGATGGGTAAATTGTTAGCTTCGTCTGAAATTCCATTTGGGCATCCGATCATTGTCACGTTTTCAATGGCGTCGAAAAACTGCCAGTCGTCTGTTTCAGGTATAAGTTTTTTATCTAGGGTCACGTAAAAAACCGGTGTGCCCTTATTGATTGCATCTTGCAGTAGTGGGCTGATCATCAAGGCGCATAGATCAATTTCGGAGCTTGGGTGGTTAACGGTCGCGAGCGAGGTGGGGATTTTTAGGTCAATGAAACGCCCAGAAGGTTTTTTATCTTTATCTGCTATGTGGCAAGTGGCTAATATCTGATCAGCACCGTTGACTACATGCTTGTTGGTTACAATAGCCGGACAGGTTGAAGTTTCGCTATTGACGAAATGGTAAAAAAACCCAGTGCCGGTACTGATTGCAGTACCATTTTTAAACGCGGTTAGCTTTACTGTAGAGTAAACAGCCTGTTCTGCGAGTGATAATTCAGACATTATAGCTCCTGATCACAAGTAGGTTGCTGCGGTTGATGCATTAGTTATGCATATATAGTCCCCATCGCGTCGCGGCTGTCAAGTGGCAAGTTCTGTAATGCCATCGCATTTCACCATGCGGCTTCTGTCAACAGCGAGACTCCAGGCCCGCTCACTCCCGTGAGCGCTCTATTCCGGTTGAGATCGTCTCTGCATGGATATAGATGGGCACCAAGGCGACCATGACATTTTAACGGGCGACGACGATGCAGCGATAGCGGATCCAAAGCAAGAACTTCTCCATCGCTGCTTCATGGCTGCCTGGTTGAGCCCAAGCATGGCTGTCGCAAAACCGCCACTAGCCGGGAGATCGCTCACTTCCGCAGGCGTTCTACCCCGGATGAGATCGCCTCAGCATGGATATCGAGGGTCGCTAACGCAGCCATGACGTTTTCATGAATGTGGACTGAGCCGCGATGGCTCACCCATAGTGAGAGCTCCTCTAGAGCTGCTCTGATGGCGGCCTGGTTCAGATGCAACAGCTCAAGGGTGTCGGCTGTGGTTGAGGCTTGGTCGTCCATGCGCATGCTCCATACGAGAATTTTTAGGGCAAATTTAGGGCAAATTCTAGGGCGCCTTAGGCCTAAATGGACCAGTAGCTGGCGCCAGATTAACCGTCTTTGCTGGCCTATGGCGGGTTATTGAGAGCGACGGGCGGGTTTAAATCCCTATCTTTTAGTAGGCTAGACTGGGCTGTAGAGCGGCGCGAAGTTAAAAGGATGGCAAAGCAATTATCGGACATGATCCTACCCGGCGACTCTCAGATGCTGGAAACCGTCGATACTATGAAACGGTACCAGGAGGCGCAGGCTTCGGGCCATGAGGACGCTGAGATCGAGCGTTTGCGAGTTCTGACTGAATTCCTATTTCAAGCGATTGCGGGCCACAATCTGCAAGTCCTAGGACAGCCAAGTGGTCCACAGCATTCTTAGCAGTGGAGCAAAAGCACCCAAGCCTGCGATACGTTGAGGCTCGGGCAGTTTTTTTTGCAGCTTACGCAATCTAATAAATATTATCCAATTTCTCGTTTGAGATGGTCAAAGTCCTGGCCTGCGCTTGGGTGGTCTACTATGTCTTCAATAAAATTAGGCGTGAAGTTACAGGTCTCCAACATTTCTTGAAGTGTCGAGGACTGTGAGAAAGCCTCGAATAGCGAGACGATTCCGACACCTTTCGGCGATCTATCAAGGAGATAGCTCATTAGGGGGTTTTTCTCAAATTGACGTAAGGCGCGGCTTCTCAAGTTGCTGTTTGAGGATTTAATTATTTGCTCGAAGTTGTCTGGCTGTAGTTTTGACATGATAGACTCTGTATAGCTTTTTAGTACAGAGCTTAGATCTTTTAGTCCGGCCACCTGGGATGAGAGGTCTTCGAGTTCGTGGTCGCGCTTTTTATTCGCTAGAAGGTCAGCAAATAGTCCGGCCCATTGGTCGCGTAACCAGCTTGATAGGTCATCAAACTTCTCGAAATCGCGTATCAGATTGTTTCTCTTTTGGGCGTAAATGTCGTCGATAAGCTTGAAAACATTAACGTTGTCGACGTGAGCGTAGGAGATGTCAGCATTTGTTCTGTTTTTCTTATAGGTGTGATACTCGGAGTGAACGTTTTTTTCAATGAAAATATATATGGGGATGTCGTTTGTTCTTGCTGTTTCGTATTCTTTTTTTGTTACGGAGTTGTAATGTTCAAGACCACGTTCGATATCTGTATCTGAAGTAGGGCTTCCATATCTGCCGCCGATAATTAATACAAGAATGTGGCAGGCTTTGATTTCTTCGTAGCAGGATTCGTCTAGGGGGCTATCGTGATGAAAGGGTATGTCGCCTTGCTCGTATAAGACTGACTCATATCCTAAGTTGTCTATAAAGATCTCTAGGCTGTTTCGAATGTGTTTCAAGTCATAGTAGGTGGATGAAACAAATACGCGTGGCTTTGCCATGGAAGTCCGATTCCTGATGTGTATTAAGTGGTTATATTTGGCATTTCTTGTATGTGGTAGGGCCGTGAATTGGGGATCTATAGTTAAATTAGATAGCCAACAGTCTACATTGACGATAGCTCAGTCACCGTGTGTCAGATCATGCCTGTAGGCGCAGTCTGTGGGAAGGGCGGCATGAATCTGGGCGGTACAAAAATGGTACTCGAAGTAATGTCAGTCGCTGAAGCCCTTTAGATTCAGGGGCTACAGGATGAGTAGGTCCAATCCATCATCGGCGCGACAGAAAACCTCCTTACGACCAAATCGCCTGAGGTTGCTGGGGTTTCTGCTTGTTTCAGTGGCATTTTGGGGTCTCTGTTTGTCGTCGCTTTTTCCGGTTCTTGCTGGTTTTGCTACAGGCGTTGCTTCTGTTTAGCAAATCAGCCATGGAGCAAATCCGATGGGAGCCATCACGCAGCGCAAGCGCAAGGACGGGTCATCTGGCTTCACAGCCCAGATCCAAATCATGAAGGAAGTGGCGGCAGTTTATCAGGAAACCCAGACCTTCGATCGCAAGCGCAGAGCCCACTTCTGGATCCGGAATCGAGAGGCCAAGCTCTACGAGCCGGGCGCGATAGCGGAGGCGAAACGCCAAGGCATCACTGTTAAGCCGATGATCGAGCGGGCAAGCTGAAATGACTGCGGCGCCGGTCGATCAGAACAGGCGCCGCATGCAATCCAACTAACCTGCTGCCGTTAGCTATTGCTGTTGATGCCGGCCAGGATGTTAGGCATTTTCTGGTACAGCTTCACAGAACCGGTATTGCTCAGGTGGCCTGGATCTCGATAGATCGGGACGCCATCGATGATGGTTTTGCACGACTTGGCATCACAGAGTGCGTCGGACAGGTAGATCACCTTGGCGCCGAGGCTAGTCTCGGCGTACTTCATCAGGTTGAGCACATTTTTGTGGGAGCGCTCGAACAGCTTCCTGTCGAGCAGGCATTTGCTGGATTGATTGGTGAGCGATGGACTGGCCATTTCGGCCTGAATGCAGCTCACGATGGTGGTGTTGATGGGGGGCGGCGGAGAAATGATGACTACCTGCTTACCCAGTGCCTTCAGCTTCTCGACGACCACCTGCATATCCTTCATGGCGCGCTCTGGGGTCGACTTTTCAATCTGCATTACCCCGCTGGTGTCGAAGGAAATCGACTCGAAGGTGTCTTGCATGTACTGGCCATAGGAGCCGGCCAGGATAACGGTCTTGATCGACGGGGTGTCGCTGATGAACTTGAAGGTGCTGTCGTTGAAGCCAACGCACTGACGCGCTTGCGCTTCGAAGTCGCTGCGCTTGGTATTGGGCGCTGTGTTCAGGAAGGGCGCACAGGCACTGCGGGTGGCTTGGCGGATATCAATCTTCTGCGCTTGCGACAGTCCAGGGATGTTGTGCATTGCATAGGAATCGCCCCACACGATGATCTTCGGATCTTGCGAGGTCCGGCACTTCTCGGTGTCTTTATAGATATTGGTGCCGCAGGACCGGTCGAGGCCGTAGTTAGGTGCGAACAGCTTCTCGATCTTCTCCGCCGACTGGACCTTGAGGAAGGAATGCGAAAGGCCGAACAGTGCCAGGGTAAGGGCAGGGAAGACGACCAGCGATGGCTTGAAGCCGTACTGCATAACCCGGAAAGGCTTTTCCACCAGGTTGTACAGTGCGATGGCCGTGACCAACGAAGCGGCTAGCAGGGTCGCTTTCACCGTCATGCTCTCGGTGCCGATTGAGGCGTTCGCGATCGCGATGATTGGCCAGTGGACCAGGTACAGGGAGTAGGAGATGTCGCCCGCTTTCTCGATGGGTGTCCAAACCTTGCTGTTGATCAGTCGGTGATTCGCCAGAAGTACGATGGCAGTGGCGAAGCAAACCACCACTGCGTCAAGGCCAGGGTGCGACAGGCCAGAGTTGACGAAGGGCGATGCCAGCAGCACGGCGAACGCAGGCACAGCCAGCTTCGACGTGACGTTCTTGACGGCGGCACTGTGCACGAGCATGGACGCAATGCTGCCGATCAGCAGTTCCCACGCCCGAGTCGGAAGCAGATAGAACGCTGCCGACTGGTTACTCAAGGACAGGTACAGGCAGCCAACGAAGCTGGCGATGGCCAGCACCACCAGGATCTTCCGCCAGTGCTTGGCCGGGGTGAAGGCCAGCAGCGCTGGGACAAAGAAGTAGAACTGTTCTTCAACCGCGAGCGACCACATGTGCAGTAAAGGCTTGGTCGCAGACTCAAGGTCGAAGTAACCCGCCTGGCTCAACAATACAAAGTTTGTGGAGAAGGTCAGCGCACCGATGATCTGTTGCTTCAGCGATTCAATCTGCATGGGTGGCAGGAAGAGTTTCGCCGCAATGATAGTTGCAAGGATCGTTACGAACGAAGCAGGCAGCAGGCGTTTGGCGCGGCGAAGATAGAATTCTTTGAAGGAGAACTTATCGCGCGCTAGTCCTCTTGAAACAATTGAGGTAATCAAGAAGCCAGAGATGACAAAGAATATGTCTACGCCCAGATATCCATAGTGGAATCCCGGGATAGCCAAGTGTTCTAGAACGACGAATAAGACGGCAAGCCCGCGTAAGACTTGTATATCAACCCTGATAGTAGACATCGAGATCCCGGTTTGTTTTTCTGCGACAGCCGGAAATTGTATCCACAAATCCACCCGGAACCAATGACTATCGGAGTTGTCAGCGCACCCTTTCGGTGACTCGGACCGCGATGCTGTCGCGCTGCATGGAAATCGTCCCTGCGCCCTGGCGCAGGAACGATTTTGCCAGGTGCCTAGCCAGGCAAGCTCATATGCAACAACGGAAACGGCCGCCCCTCGCCATCCAGCGCAGAGCGCCCCGTTTGCACAAACCCGTAATGCAGATAAAACCCCACGGCCTCGGGGTTCTGCTCGTTCACATCAACGCTCAATGCGCTGCGCGAACCGCGGGCGTAATCCAGCAGCGCGCGGCCACTGCCTTGCCCACGCAAATCGGGATCGATAAAGAGCATTTCCACATGGTGCTGATTCAGCCCGATAAAGCCCTGCGGGCAGTCGTCAGCATCCACTGCGACCCACAGCTTGACTGCGGGTAGGTAAACGTCGCGCAGCTGCGGTAGCAACGCGTCTATGTCGGATGCCTGCAAAAAATGGTGAGTGGCGCGCACGGCGCGCAGCCAGATGTCGAGCAGCAGCGGGTGGTCGGCGGCGTTGGCCTGACGAATGATCATTAAAGCAACCTTTTGCACTTGATGACGGATAGCGGCACGCCATTGAGTGGCGACCGTATAAGTGTCGGCATCATGAATGCCCGCTTCGCGATTTAACGCCTGGGCGGTGCACAGCAGAGGTAGCCGAAAAGGAAGGGGCCGAAAAAATACTGGGCGCCGCAGGGGGCGTCAAGGCCAGAGCCCCTGCAAACACCACGTGCTCAGATCGAACACTGGTTCACCCGCGCTGTAAGCTGTTCGGCGCTATACGGCGATGGCTTCATGCGGCCGCTGTCGTTTGAACGACTGCGAGCCGCCGCTTACCTGCATCACGGCCAGGGTTTTGCCTTGGGTGGGGCGCACGGCGCCAAGGGCCAGGGGTATCCAATCGATCGGTGCCTTGAACACGGCCGACAGGGCGCCATGTGCGCATGAACAGGACTTGCACATATGAATAATCAGATTTTGGCTCTTCCTTGTAGGACGCTTCTGAATAACCCTTTGCAGGCCATTGCGTCATTGCGATGGAAAGCTGAGCCCCCTAGTCTCGCTGGGTCGTTGCATATTCAACGACCGGGTCTGCAAGCCCGTAGCTTGGATTGGTCTCAGTGGCTGTTGGCTTTGCTCAATGGTGGCTGCGTGTGGGTGGCCCTCGGGCCAGCCGGGCAATTGACCTCCAAGTCCGGTCTTGCAGGCCCGCACGTAGCCGCCACCCATTCATCTGCAAGTGATTTGGCGACGGTCCGACTTTAATGTTGTCTGGAGGTTGTTATGCTCAAGATCGTCCCCGACCCACCTTGCTCCCCCGATGCCACTCATTACCTTGAAGACACCCTGATCCAGGCCACGGAGTACGTACTCTGCGCCTTGGCAGTCGCCCATCACGCCGTCTCCACGCTGCCCAAGTCGCCCGCCTCGATCATGACCCTGGCAGTCATGCACGAGATGGAGGCCGTGCGCTCATTGCTGGAATCGGCGGTTGCGCAGGTGCAACTGACGCAACGGCCGCAGATGTATACGTTGCATTGACGTTCACCCGTGCCGGGGCTGCCTTGCAGCCCTTCGCGGGTAACCCGCGCCCACTGGGTCGTCAACTCGAATGCAAAGGTTGTTTTCTGCGCGACAGCGCAAGGGGATTTGAAATGGACAAGACAGTACCAGAAGGCACCGGCACGCTGGGTTTGACCGTAGGTTCAGCGTCGTGCATGGACGGCGTGATACAGGGCAAGCGCCTGTTTCGCGTTGAAGCCGGCAACTGCTGCAACCATGCCATCGAGCAGGCCTCGCTGCTGCTGGATTGCTCACGACGGGCATCGTTCATCGGTGTGATGGACGACGAACCTGTGCTGGTCTGGGCTTCGCACTTTCTTTGCGAGATGGCCAAGGCGCTGATGGATGATGCGCACATGGGTATGCGTAAACAACGCTGATGCGTCTCGGGGCTGTTGGCTGTTGCCCCCGCAACAGTGTTTCGCAAACAGTGCTTGAATTGGCTCGGGCGGCCAAACCCGTTAAGGTGTCGCCCCTCGCAAGGACTGCCCCGCTTCAGGACGTTTACGATGCCACTTTCGCCTAGTGCCACGCCGCCATTTGGCTTGCTCAGCGGTCGCCGGTTCACACCCGCTGCGTCACTCAAACCATTGCTTGAGGGGCATTCGCAACTGCTGGTTCCCGGCGCGGAAACGGTCTGGGCCATCGGCGAGGTCGACCTCGGTGCTTCGATGCACCTGCTGCGTTTCTATCTGGACGACGAAGACTATTGGCTGCAAGTGCTGATGAACGGTAGCGAAGTGGGTGATACCGTATTGTTCGGTTATCACAGCGCTGTACCGATCCGCGACGCGTCGCACCTTCAGCGCCTTGTCGGCAGCCAGTCCAAGGTCGGCCTGCCGATCTACGAACACGACGGCTACCTGTATTCCCGCCAGTGGGGCCATGAGGCAGGCCAGGCCAAACTGGTCCCGTTGCACGAGCGCGTGACCAGCCCTGATGCGCGCTATGGCATCCAGCACCTGTCGATGCTCTACGCCCGCGATACCGGCCTGCCAGAGCGTCGCGAATTCCTGCTGCTGTCAGCGGAGGAGGACGAGCAGGGCCATGCCACTTTCACCACTTCGTTGGGCGTCACCCTGCACCCCACGGACTTTCACGTAACCTGACAAGGACTCACCATGCTCGACGCTCTGCGCCTGTCGCTCAATGCCACTGCAGTGACTGGCTTCATCCTTTATATCAGCGTGGCACTGTTGCTGTTCTGGCTGTTCCAGTTCATCTATACCCGCCTTACTCCGCACCGCGAGTTCGCGCTCATTCGTGAGAACAACCCGGCCGCGGCCATTGCCCTGGGCGGCTCGCTGATCGGCTTTTCGCTGCCGGCCAGCAATATCATTGCCTACAGCGTCGGCATCCTCGACGTCGTGGCTTGGGTAGTGATTGCGGCAGTGGTGCAGTTGCTTGCCTTCGGCCTTACCAGCCTGGTGCTGCGCGGCCTGTCCAGGCGTATCGCCGCAGGCGAACTGGCCGCTGCCATCTACGCTGCCAGCGTGGCGATCAGCGTCGGCTTACTCAATTCGGCTTGCATGACCCCGTCGGCCTGACGCACTAGGAGCCCCCATGAAACCCCCAATGAGACGAAGCTCCGTCAAGCTGGTGCTGGCCAGCTCGCTGCCCTTGGCGTTGACCGCGTGCAGCCCGCAAGAAGAAACCTACACCGTCAGCCAGCAGGTGAACTACGGCAGTGTCGAAGCCTGCGTCAACGACAAGGTGCCGGAGAAGGCGTGCAACGATGCCTACAAGCAGGCGCTGGCCGAGTACCGGCGCACCGCCCCGACCTATGTATCGAAGCCCGACTGCGAAGCCGAATTCGCCCCTGACGGTTGCCAGATAGGCGCCGGTGGCCGTTACATGCCTCGCATGAGCGGGTTCGAGCTGGACACCGCAGGTGAAGTCACCCAGTCCCAGGTCGATGCGGCCCACGCTCAGGGCGGCGGCTATGGCCATGTCGCCACCGCCGTGGTCGCTGGCATGCTGCTGGGGCAGATGACCAACAGCGCCGACCGCCGTTATCGCGCGCAGCCGCTGTATACCTACCGCGATGGCGCCGGGCAGCGCAGTGGCCTGCTTGGGCAGCGTTATGGTGTGGCCGGGGGCATTCAGCGCACCAACAAGGACGAGCAGAGCAGCAGTGGCGGTTCGTCCGGCGGGGGCGGTGCTGGCTATGGCGCCTCAGGCCGCACGGCGTCACGCTCAGCCGTCTCTGCGTCCATCTCGCGGGGTGGGTTTGGCAGCCAGGCCACGGCCCGCAGTGGCTGGGGCGGCAAGTCCGGCAGCTTCTTCGGGGGGTAGGCATGCGCAAGGTCGAGCTCGCAGAGCGCCCAGGTTGGCGCGCCACTGCCCAACAAGAGGGCTTTGCCTTCCACACCCTCGATGGCGAGCGCTACTGGGACGAGCGGGGCTACTACCAATTCAGCCAGGCCCAGGTCGAGCGCGACTTGCAGGCCCCGACCGAAGCACTGCACGCGATGTGCCTGGACGCCGTTGATCGTATCGTCGACAGCGAGGCGCTGATGACGCGCCTGGCCATTCCTGCGGCATTCTTCGACCTGGTGCGGCACTCGTGGCTAGCGCGGCAGCCGCATCTGTATGGGCGCTTTGACTTCAGCTATGACGGCCATGGCCCGGTGAAACTGATCGAGGCCAACTACGACACGCCTACCTCGCTGTACGAGGCGGCGGCGTTCCAGTTGATCTGGCTTGAAGAGCAGATCCAGCGGGGCGTTCTGCCCGCGCATGCCAGCCAGTTCAATACCCTGGCCGCAGACCTCATTCAGGCGTTTGCCGCGCAGCAGGGGCAGGGCACGTTCTACTTCTCGACCATCTCGGGCTCGGTAGAGGACCGTGGCACAACGGACTTTTTGCGCAAGATGGCCGCGCACGCCGGTATTCCCACCCGGCATATCGACCTGGAGGACATCGGCCTGAATGGCGAGGGGCGTTTCGTTGACCTGGAGGGGCAGCCGATTCAGCGCTTGTTCAAGCTGCACGCCTGGGAGCACATTTTCCACGAAGCCTTCGGCAAGGCCATCCCAGGTTGTGACACGCAGTTCATCGAGCCGCCGTGGAAGGCGCTGATCTCCAACAAGGGCATCTTGCCGTTGCTGTGGGAATGGCACCCAGGCCACCCCAACCTGTTGCCGGCCTTCATCGACGATAACCCTTCGCGGCCTGTGCCCAAGGGCTGGGTACGCAAGCCGTATTTCTCGCGGGAAGGGGCCAATGTGGACATCCGCACCGGCGAGGGGCAGCGGGTGTTCGAAGACGGGCCCTACAACGATGCGCCGTACATCCTGCAAGAGTTTGCGCCGTTGCCCAGGTTTGCTGACAGCTACACGCTGATCGGTTCGTGGGTAGTCGGTGACACAGCGGCGGGTATCGGCATCCGTGAGGATGACTCACTGATTACCAAGGACAGCTCGCGGTTTTTGCCGCATGTCGTGCTGGACTGACGGGCCGCGAAGCGGGGCAGTTGAAACCCCCTGAACCTCACGTCGGTTTCAGGATGCGCCTGGTCGTTCGCATGCAACCCTGCGCCGCCACAAGTGCCATGCTTGCAGGATGCCCTCGGGCCAGTGCGCGCAGACGCACGGCCATGGGCAAGGAGGCTGCCGACACCACGCAACCGTGACGTGGCCGGTACGCCGCAGCAGAACACGCCGGCCCCTGCCTCTACAACGCCAAGGCAGGGTCCGTGATGCCGAGGTCCGCTGTATGCCTGATGAACTGCTCCACCTGCCTTTGATCCACAGCATCCTGGCCCGTGAAAAGGAGACCCCCGGCGCCCTGTTGCCGATCCTTCACGCCATTCAGCAAGGCATCGGCTTCGTCCCCGATGCCGCTGTCGCCGAAATTGCCCATGCCCTGAACCTTAGCCTGGCCGAGGTGCGTGGGGTGATCAGCTTCTACCACGACTTCCGTACCACGCCGCCTGCACGCCATACCTTGCGTCTGTGCCGGGCCGAGTCATGCCAGAGCCGTGGCGCCGAGGCCTTGGCCGCGCAACTGCGCGACCAATTGGCGCTGGACGACCATGGCACCAGCGCCGACGGCGCCATCAGCCTGCGCCCGGTGTACTGCCTGGGCGCCTGCGCCTGCTCGCCAGCACTGGAGCTGGACGGCCAATTGCACGCACGCCTCACGCCTGAGCGCCTGCGTGCCCTGGTAAACGGTTGCCTGGAGGGCGAAACATGTTGAAGGTGTTCATCCCCTGTGATTCGGTAGCCCGCGCCGTGGGTGCCGACCAGGTTGCCGAGGCCGTGCAGCGCGAGGCCGAACGCCGGCAGTTGGCGGTCGATATCCAGCGCACCAGTTCGCGTGGCCTGTACTGGCTGGAGCCGCTGCTTGAATGCGAAACCGCACAAGGGCGCCAGGGTTTCGGCCCGGTCACGGTGCACGATGTGCCGGCGCTACTCGATGGCTTGGCAGGCGAGGCCCACGAGCATGCCCTGGCCTTGGGGCCGGTTGAGCAAATCCCTTATCTGAAAAGCCAGCAACGCCTGCTGTTCGCCCGGGCCGGGGTAACCCGGCCGCTGTCGCTGGACGACTACCGTGCCCACGGCGGCTTTGCCGGCCTGGAACACGCGGTGGCGCTGGACGGCGCCGAGGTGGTTGCCGCAGTGCTTGATTCCGGCCTGCGTGGCCGTGGCGGTGCGGCGTTCCCGGCTGGCATCAAATGGCGCACCGTGCGCGATGCCGGGGCTGGGCAGAAGTACGTGGTCTGCAACGCCGACGAAGGCGACTCCGGTACCTTCGCCGACCGTATGCTGATGGAAGGCGACCCGTTTCTGCTGATCGAAGGCATGATCATCGCCGGCCTGGCCGTGGGGGCCGACAAAGGCTACATCTACGTGCGCTCGGAATACCCCGACGCCATTCGCGTGCTCGACCAGGCCTTTGCCATCGCCCGTGACGCCGGCTACCTCGGTGTGAACGTGGCCGGCAGCGGCAAGGCCTTCGACCTGGAAGTCCGGGTTGGCGCTGGCGCTTATATCTGCGGCGAAGAAACCGCGCTGCTGGAGTCCCTTGAAGGCAAGCGCG
Organism: Pseudomonas sp. SWRI77; assembly: GCF_014269105.1. NCBI lineage: Bacteria > Pseudomonadati > Pseudomonadota > Gammaproteobacteria > Pseudomonadales > Pseudomonadaceae > Pseudomonas > Pseudomonas sp. SWRI77. The sequence goes on from NZ_JABWRV010000003.1 coordinate 300,307, forward strand.
GCATCGTCCGCGCCAAGCCGCCCTTGCCGGCCCTGCAGGGCCTGTTCGGCTTGCCGACCCTGGTGCACAACGTACTTACCCTGGCCTCGGTGCCGATCATCCTGGCCAAGGGCGCGGCGTTCTACCGCGACTTCGGCATGGGCCGTTCGCTGGGCACCATGCCGTTTCAGCTGGCCGGCAATATCCGCCACGGCGGCCTGGTGGAGCGGGCGTTCGGCCTGACCCTGCGCGAGCTGGTGGAAGGCTATGGCGGCGGTACCGCCAGCGGCCGGCCACTGAAGGCCGCGCAGGTCGGTGGGCCGCTCGGTGCCTGGGTGCCGCCCAGCCACTTCGACACGCCGCTGGACTATGAAGCCTTCGCCGCCATGGGCGCGATGCTCGGCCACGGCGGTGTGGTGGTGGCCGATGACACCCTCAACATGGCCAGCATGGCGCGCTTCGCCCTGCAGTTCTGCGCCGAGGAATCCTGCGGCAAGTGCACGCCCTGCCGCATCGGCTCGACCCGTGGCATGGAGGTGGTGGATCGGCTGATCGCCAGCACCGATTTCACCGAACGCCACGACCACGCCCTGCTGCTGCGCGACCTCTGCGACACGATGCAGTACGGCTCGCTGTGCGCCATGGGCGGGATGACGGCCTACCCCGTGGCCAGCGCGCTCAAGTACTTCCCCGCCGATTTCGGTCTGACTCAGACGGAGGCCGCACAGTGATCAATTTTTTCGACCCCGAGACCGATCTTGGCACCCCGGCCCGCGACAGCCAGGTGCAGGTCAGCCTGAACATCGACGGCCGCGCTATCAGCGTGCCTGCCGGTACCTCGGTGATGCGCGCCGCCGCCATGCTCGGCACCAGCATTCCCAAACTGTGCGCCACCGACAGCCTTGAAGCGTTCGGCTCGTGCCGCATGTGCATGGTGGAAATCGACGGCATGCGCGGGTATCCCGCCTCCTGTACCACCCCTGTCAGCGAAGGCATGGTGGTGCGCACCGAAACCCCGCGCCTGGCCGGGCTACGGCGCAATGTGATGGAGCTGTACATCTCCGATCACCCGCTGGACTGCCTGACCTGCTCGGCCAACGGTAACTGCGAACTGCAGACCGTCGCCGGCCAGGTGGGGCTGCGTGAGGTCCGCTACGGCTACGACGGCGCCAATCACCTGGCTGAGAAGAAGGACGTCTCCAACCCGTACTTCGACTACGAACCCAGCAAATGCATCGTCTGCAGCCGCTGCGTGCGCGCCTGCGAAGACATCCAGGGCACCTTTGCCCTGACCATCACCGGGCGTGGTTTCGACTCGCGGGTGGCGGCGGCTGGGGGCGATAACTTCCTGGCCTCCGAGTGCGTGTCGTGCGGTGCTTGCGTGCAGGCGTGCCCGACCGCCACCTTGACCGAAAAGAGCCTGGTGCAGCTCGGCCAGCCCGAACGTGCGGTGATCACCACCTGCGCCTACTGCGGTGTCGGCTGCTCGTTCCGTGCCGAGATGAAGGGCGACCAGTTGGTGCGCATGGTCCCGGACAAGAACGGCGGCGCCAACCATGGCCACGCCTGCGTCAAGGGCCGCTTCGCCTGGGGCTATGCCACCCACCCGGACCGCATCACCAAGCCGATGATCCGCAAGCGCCTCGAAGACCCGTGGCAGGAAGTCAGCTGGGAAGAGGCGGTAAACTACGCGGCCAGCGAGTTCCGGCGCATTCAGCTCAAGTACGGGCGTGATTCGATTGGCGGCATCACCTCCAGCCGCTGCACCAACGAAGAGGCTTACCTGGTGCAGAAACTGGTGCGCGTGGCGTTTGGCAACAACAACGTCGACACCTGCGCCCGGGTGTGCCATTCGCCCACCGGCTACGGCCTCAAGCAGACCCTCGGTGAATCGGCCGGTACCCAGAGCTTCGATTCGGTGATGCAGGCCGACGTGGTGCTGGTGATTGGCGCCAACCCCACCGATGCCCACCCGGTGTTCGGCTCGCAGCTCAAGCGCCGCCTGCGCCAGGGCGCGCGGCTGATCGTCATCGACCCACGGCGCATCGACCTGGTCGACTCGCCCCACGCCCGCGCCGAGCTGCACCTGCAACTGCGCCCTGGCACCAACGTGGCCATGCTCAACGCCCTGGCCCATGTGATCGTCAGTGAAGGCTTGCTGGCCCAGCGCTTTATTGACGCGCGCTGCGAGACCGAGGACTTCGCCCGCTGGCGCGACTTCGTCAGCCTGCCAGAGAACGCGCCGGAAGTACTCGGCCCGGTCTGCGGCGTGCCTGCCGAGCAGATCCGCGCCGCAGCCCGGCTGTACGCCACCGGCGGCAACGCGGCCATCTACTACGGCCTGGGTGTCACCGAGCACAGCCAGGGCAGCACTGCGGTGATGGGCATCGCCAACCTGGCCATGGCCACCGGCAACATTGGCCGCGAAGGGGTAGGGGTGAACCCACTGCGTGGGCAGAACAACGTGCAGGGTTCGTGCGACATGGGCTCGTTCCCGCATGAACTGCCCGGCTACCGGCATATCTCCAACGAAGGGGTACGTGCCGAATTCGAGCGGGCCTGGGGCGTGACCTTGCAACCCGACCCGGGCCTGCGCATTCCCAACATGTTCGAAGCGGCCCTGGATGGCAGCTTCAAGGCGCTGTACTGCCAGGGTGAGGACATTGCCCAGAGCGACCCCAACACCCAGCACGTTACTGCGGCCCTGCATGCCATGGAGTGTGTGGTGGTGCAGGACATCTTCCTCAACGAAACGGCCAAGTTCGCCCACGTGTTCCTGCCGGGCAGTTCGTTCCTTGAAAAGGACGGCACCTTCACCAACGCCGAGCGGCGTATCTCGCGGGTGCGCAAGGTCATGGAGCCGCTGGCCGGCAAGGCCGACTGGGAGGCCACGGTGGCCTTGGCCAACGCCTTGGGCTACCCGATGCAGTACCGCCACCCGTCCCAGATCATGGACGAGATCGCCCGCCTGACGCCGACCTTCCACCGCGTCAGCTACGCCGAGCTCGACCGCCATGGCAGCCTGCAGTGGCCGTGCAACGATGCCGCGCCCGATGGCACGCCGACCATGCACATCGACCAGTTCGTGCGCGGCAAGGGGCGCTTCATGCTCACGGGTTACGTGCCCACCGACGAGAAGGTCAACAGCCGCTACCCGCTGTTGCTGACCACCGGGCGTATCCTCAGCCAGTACAACGTTGGCGCCCAGACCCGGCGCACCGGCAACGTTGCCTGGCATGATGCCGACCGCCTGGAGCTGCACCCGACCGATGCCGAGAGCCGTGGCATTCGCGACGGTGACTGGGTGGGTATCGGCAGCCGTGCCGGGCAGACGGTGCTGCGCGCCAAGGTCAGTGCGCGGGTGGCGCCGGGGGTGGTGTACACCACGTTCCACTTCCCTGAGTCTGGCGCCAACGTGATCACCACCGACAACTCCGACTGGGCCACCAATTGCCCTGAATACAAGGTGACGGCGGTGGAGGTGGTGAAGGTGTTCCACCCGTCTGAATGGCAGAAGCGCTACCAGGACTTCAGCGACGAACAGCGCCGCCTGCTCAAGGAGCGCCGCACCGCCGAGCAACCGGAGAGCGCCGAGGTGCGCCGATGAGCAGCGACAACCTGGTCAAGATGGCCAACCAGATTGCCCATTATTTTGACAGCGAACCGAACCGGGTGCTGGCGGTGCAGGGGGTGAGGCAGCACTTGCAGAGCTTCTGGACGCCGGCGATGCGCCGGCAGTTGCTGGCGTGGAGCGAGGCCAATGGCGGGGAAGGCCTGGACCCTAAAGTGCGTGAGGCGCTGACCTAGCCCTTCGCGCAAGGCAACGCCTTGCCTGTGTAGGAGCGGCCTTGCGTCGCGAAAGGGCCGCATAGCGGCCCCGGCGATTTTTGCTGCGACACAGAACCTGGGGCCGCTACGCAGCCCTTTCGCGACGCAAGGCCGCTCCTACAAAAGTGGACTGCCCCCAAGAAGTTGGACAAAAAATCCAACCCTTGGGGGGACCGATGGGCAAATACACAGAGCAGTTCAAACTCACAGCCATCTCAGCCTACCTAGATGGTAGCG